>CANBRM010000010.1 GCA_947371915.1 Comamonadaceae bacterium
ATGTCCACCAAGACCCACGCCCCCCTGATCGCCACGTCGCAAAGCATGCACTTTGCGGCGCCGTTGGCACTACAAAGCGGCGCCAGCTTGCGCGACTACACGCTGGCTTATGAAACCTATGGCACGCTCAACGCTGACAAGTCGAATGCAGTGCTGGTGTGCCACGCCTTGAATGCCTCACACCATGTGGCCGGTGTGTACGAGAACCAAGTCCACAGCGAAGGCTGGTGGGACAACATGATTGGCCCCGGCAAGCCGGTGGACACCGAGCGTTTCTTTGTGATTGGCGTCAACAACCTGGGCTCCTGCTTTGGTTCGACCGGTCCCATGCACACCCACCCCGACACCGGGCAGGTGTACGGTGCCGACTTTCCGGTGGTGACGGTGGAAGACTGGGTCAATGCCCAGGCCTTGCTGTTGGACGCTTTGGGCATCACCCAACTGGCCGCCGTGATGGGTGGCAGCTTGGGCGGCATGCAGGCGCTGAGTTGGACACTGCAACACCCCGAACGGGTGCGTCACGCTGTGGTGGTGGCCAGTGCGCCTAACTTGACGGCTGAAAACATCGCCTTCAACGAGGTGGCGCGACGCGCCATCGTGACCGACCCAGACTTTCATGGCGGGCATTTTTATCAGCATGGCGTGGTGCCCAAACGCGGCCTGCGCATTGCACGCATGGTGGGCCACATCACCTACCTGAGCGACGATGTGATGAACGAGAAGTTTGGCCGGGAGCTGCGCGACGCCCTGGCAGGCAGCGCCACTGGCTACCGTTACTCGACGCAAGACGTCGAGTTTCAGATTGAAAGCTACCTGCGCTACCAAGGCGACAAGTTCAGCGAGTACTTTGACGCCAACACCTACTTGCTCATCACCCGCGCCCTCGATTACTTCGACCCCGCACGCACCTACGGTGGCAATTTGTCAGCCGCCTTTGCCCGCACCCAAGCCAAGTTTTTGCTGGTCAGCTTCACCACGGATTGGCGCTTCTCCCCCGAACGCAGCCGCGAGATGGTGCAAGCCTTGCTAGACAACCAACGTGATGTGAGCTACGCCGAAATTGACGCCCCACACGGCCACGATGCCTTCTTGCTCGACGACGCCCGCTATATGAACGTGGTGCGCTCGTACTTTGCGCGTATCAGCGGTGAGTTGACCTCGGGCAGTTCTAGCCATAGCGCTCAGCCTGCCATGGCTGCCCACACCGGAGGTGCCGCATGACCCACGACAACTTGCTGGCCATCGCCGCGCTGGTTCCACACGGCAGCCGCGTGCTCGACCTCGGCTGCGGCGACGGCGCTTTGCTGGCCCATCTGCAACAACACAAAGCCTGCACCGGCTACGGCGTGGAGCTGGACGACAGCAACGTGCTCGCTTGCGTGCAACGCGGCGTGAACGTGCTGCAACTCAACCTCGACAAAGGGCTGCGCGTGTTTGGCGACCAGTCGTTTGACGTGGTGCTGCAAATCGACACGCTGCAACACCTGCACAACGCCGAAACCATGCTGCGCGAAACTGTGCGTGTGGGCAAAACCGGCATCATCGCGTTCCCTAACTTCGCGCATTGGCCCAACCGCTTGAGCATTCTGCAAGGCCGCATGCCCGTCACCAAGCGCTTGCCCTACCAGTGGTACGACACGCCCAACATCCGCGTGGGCACGTTTACTGACTTTGGGGTGCTGGCCCGTAAAAATGGCTTGCACGTGCTCGACGCCTTCGGCTTGCAAGACGGCCAACGTGTCGATGTGTGGCCCAACGCGATGGCGGGCACCGCCGTCTTTAAATTGCAAAAATAACTCAGGAGTTGCAGATGAATGCACGCGCCCCCGCCCTCGACACCCAAGCCTTGCTGCAATCGGTGACCCAAGCGTGGGACAGCGACATCGTCGCGCAGCTCACCAACTACATCGCCATTCCCGCCAAGTCACCTGCGTTTGACGCCGACTGGGCGCAGCACGGCCACATCGACCTCGTGGTGCAACGCGCTGCCGATTGGGTGTTGGCGCAAAAGGTGGCGGGGCTGACGCTGGAGGTGATTCGCTTACCCGGCCGCACGCCCGTGCTGTTCTTTGAAGTCGCCGCCACGCGGCCCAGCGATGCACAAAGCGAAACGGTGCTGATGTACGGGCACCTCGACAAGCAACCCGAGTTCAGCGGATGGCGCAACGACCTCGGGCCTTGGACGCCCAAGTTTGAAGACGGCAAGCTCTACGGCCGCGGCGGCGCGGACGACGGCTATGCCATCTACGCCAGCATCGCGGCCCTTCAAGCCCTGAAAGCGCAAAACACACCGCACCCCCGCATCGTGGGGTTGATTGAGACCTGCGAAGAATCAGGCTCTTACGACTTGCTGCCTTATGTCGACGCCTTGCGCACGCGCTTGGGCAACGTCGGTTTGGTGATGTGCCTCGACAGCGGCGCGGGCAACTACGACCAGCTGTGGCTCACCACCAGCTTGCGCGGCATGGCCAGCGGCGTGCTGAAGGTGGAGGTGCTCAGCGAAGGCGTGCATTCAGGCGACGCCTCGGGCGTGGTGCCGTCGAGCTTTCGCATCATGCGCCAAGTGCTCGACCGCTTGGAAGACAGCGCCACAGGCCGCTTGTTGCCCGCACAGTTTCACGTTGAAGTGCCCGCTGACCGCTTGCGCCAAGCGCAGGCCACCGCCGCCTTGCTGGGCGACGGACTGTACAAACGCTTTCCGTGGGCACACCACGATTGCGGCGGCGCCAACTTGGTCACCTTGCCCATGACACAAGACCCGCTGCAAGCCCTGTTGCAACGCACCTGGACGCCCACCCTGAGCGTCACCGGTGCTGAGGGCCTGCCGGCCTTCAAAGACGCGGGCAACGTGCTACGCCCGTCCACGGCTTTCAAGCTCAGCCTGCGCTTACCGCCGCTGGTCGATGCCGCCCAAGCGGTGCAAGACCTCAAAGCCTTGCTCGAAGACAACGCCCCTTACCAAGCGAACGTGACCTTTCACGCCCAAGGCTCGGCCAACGGCTGGAACGCACCCACCTCCGCGCCATGGTTTGAACAAGCGCTAGACGACGCCAGCTTGGCCCACTTTGGCGCACCTTGCGCCACAATTGGCCAAGGTGGCACCATCCCCCTGATGAACATGCTGAGCCAAGGCTTCCCCAAAGCACAAATGATGGTGTGCGGCGTGCTGGGCCCCAAGAGCAACGCACACGGTCCCAACGAGTTTTTGCATGTGCCGTTTGCCAAGAAGCTCACCGCCGCCGTGGCGCAAGTGATTGCGGCGATGCCATGACACTTCCCCTGCGCTCAACGCTTGGGGCGGGTGACCAGCAGCTGACGGTGTACGACTGGCCCCTGTCCGAACATCACCCCGCAGACACCCAACGCGGCACCGTGTTGTTGGTGCACGGGCTGGGCGAGCACATGGGCCGTTACGCCCACGTCGCCCAACAGCTCAATGCTTGGGGCTTTGATGTACGCGGTTACGACCACCACGGACATGGCCTGTCCAGCGGTGTCCGAGGCACCTTGCCCACACCCCGTCGGCTACTGGACGACTTGGCGCGGGTGATCGACCACACGCGAGACGCCATGCCGTCACACACACATCGTCTCATCCTGTTGGGTCACAGCATGGGTGGCTTGGTGGTGGCGCGTGCCGTGGCCGAACAATTGCGGCCTGTTGATGGTTTGGTGATGTCCTCACCGGCCTTGCGCACCGACATCAACTGGCTGCAAAAAATGCTGCTCGCCACCTTGCCGCACGTCGCGCCACAGTTGTGCGTGGACAACGGCCTTGATGCCCGCTGGGTGGCCCGCAACACACAGGTGGTGCAAGCCTACAAAACCGACCCGCTGGTACACCGAAAAATCTCTGCCGCATTGGGTGCCTGGATCTTGGACCAAGGCGAAGCCACACTGGACCAAGCCGCGCAGTGGCACGTGCCCACCTTGTTGCTGTACGCCGGCCAAGACCGCTTGGTCAGCCCCGAGGGCAGTGCCCTGTTTGCGCAGCGCGCCCCCTCACACCTCGTGACCGCACATGTCTACCCAGCGATGTACCACGAGATCTTTAACGACCCAGAGGTCGACCAGGTGTTTGCTGATTTGCGGGCTTGGTTGTTGCGAGCGGAATGCTGAAAGCGATTGGGACAACCCAAGCGTTCAAACCAACGTGAGCATGGCCAAGGCGGCCAAGGCGGCCGTTTCAGCCCGCAACACGCGGTTACCCAAGCTCACCGCCGCGAAGCCTTTGGCGCGGGCCGCGGCATCTTCTGCATCGTTCAAGCCGCCTTCGGGGCCGTTGAGTAGCACCCAAGTTTTTGGCGTGGACAAGGACGGGATATCGACCAGCGTTGCCAATGACGCGGTGTTTTCATGCCTTGCATCGGAAACCTGCTGAGCTTCCATCAGAGCTTGCATAAGTGCGTTCAGCGGCTGCGTGCTGGCGTGCAACGACAGCACGGCGTGCACGGTGGCGTCGCCGACCTGCGCAGCTTCGATTTGTGCCGTCGTCGTTGGTGAGCCAACCGTTTGACGCGCCAGCCACGTTTCCAAACGCTCGGGCAAGTCGATCACCGGCACGCGGTTGCGGCCGCATTGCTCGCACGCGCTGGCAGCAACAGCTTGCCAATGGGCTTGTTTTTTCTCGGCGCGTTCGCCACTCAAGCGAATCACGCTGCGCTCCGTCATGAGCGGGGTGATGCGGTACACCCCGAGTTCGGTGGCTTTTTCAACCAACCAGTCCATGCGCTCGTTGGCGGGCATGCCGACGGCCAAATGCACGCGTTGGGCGGCCTCTCGCTCCACCGCCAAGTGCTCACGCACGACCACGCGCACATCGCTGCGGCCCATGTGTTCAACCTCGGCGATGTACTCACCGCCCTCGCCGTTGAACAAGGTCAGCGTGTGGCCGGGTTGCATGCGCAGCACTTGCACATGGCGGGCGGCGGTGGCGGGCAAGTCCAGCACCAAACCGATGGACAAGGGCAGGGGGCAGTGAAAACGCGCCATGTTTAAACCTTGCGACCCGGGGTGAGGCGCGGGAAGGCCAAGCTGATGGCGGGCTCGGTGCCTTCCACCTTGTCAATCAAACGCAGCAGGGGCGTGAGCTCGCTGTAACGGCTGGCGGTGGAGCGGATGTAGTGGATGAAACGCGGCGCATCGGCCAAGTACTTGGGCTTGCCATCGCGCAAGGTGAGGCGAGCGAAGATACCGGCCACTTTGAGGTGGCGCTGCAGGCCCATCCACTCGACGGCACGGAAAAACTCGCCGAAGTCTTGCGACCAACCGTCGTGGTCCATCAGGCCGACTTTGCGAGCGCGTTCCCAGTAACGGATGGTGATGTCGAGCACGAAGTCTTCGTCCCATGTCAAAAACGCATCGCGCATCAGGCTGGCGATGTCGTAGGTGACGGGGCCGTAAACGGCGTCTTGGAAGTCCAACACGCCTAGGCGTGTTTTCATGGTTTCGCCCAAGCGTGTTTCCACGGCTTCGCCTAAGCGTTGCTCCGCAGAGTCACGCGGCATCATCAAATTGCGGGGCATGAAATCGCGGTGCACATACACACTGGGCGCGGCCAAGTTGCGCTGCACGATGGTCTCGAAAGTTTTGCCGAGCATGTCGCGCTGGGTGCTGTCGAGTTGAAGCTGGCGGTGTTGGGTCAAGTACCAATCAGGGAACAGCGACAACTCGCGCTTTAACAACGCGTCGTCGTACGCGGGCAGCACACCGGGGCGGCTGCTTTGTTGCAAGGCCAGCAACGCATCGAGCGCACGCATGTAGAGCGCGTGGTTGGCTTGGGGGTGGTCGCGGTCGATGACGTCCATCATGGTTTGGTGGCCAATGTCGTCGAGCAACATGAAGCCTTGGGGCTCGTCCCAGGCCAAGATGCGGGGCACGTACAAGCCGGCGTCTTGCATCAAGCGGGCAATGCGCACAAAGGGTTCGCAGTTTTCTTTGTCGGGCGGTGCATCCATGATGACGCACGACGCCGCAGCAGCGCCCGGCGCTAAATCGACCCGAAAGTAGCGCCTGAAGCTGGCATCGGCCGACGCGGCACGCACGGTGGCGGGCAGCACGCCGTGGGCCTGCGCGAGGGGCTGGAGCCACTGGTGAAACGCCGCCGCGCGTTCGGGCTGGGCCCATTCAATGGCGGGGAAAGAGGGGGTGCCCGAAGGCTGGGAGGTAGGCTGAGTGCTCATGGATAATCTAAATTCTACAAATCAGCCTAGGCCGACCCTTTTTTAAGTGTGTCTTGACCGCGTGCTGTGCTCTTTTTAAGGTTGTCCCGCGTTCATGTTGCTGCCCGATTTTCCCCGCCGTGCGTGTGCCTTGTCTTGGCTGGCGTTGGGCTTGCTGAGCAACGGCGCTGTTTTGGCGCAAGCGCAGAACACCGTGCCATCCGTGAGCGCACCGCCTTTGGTGCTGCGCCCGAGCAGCTTGCTGCAAGAAAAAATCAGCGACGACACGCGACAACAACTCCCCTCGTTTTTGCAAAGCGACAACTTGAGCGGTCGCACCGATGTGCAATCCGTGCTCGAAGGCCATGTGGAATTTCGCCGTGGCGATTTGCTGCTCAAAGCCGACCGCCTTGAATACAACCAAATCGACGACTTGGCCAAAGCACGCGGCCATGTTTACATCAACCGCGCAGGCAATGTGTACCAAGGCCCCGCGCTCGATTTGCATTTGGATGCGTTTGAAGGCTTTTTCACCCAGCCCAGCTACCAGCTGCTGAAGAACAAAGCGCATGGCCAAGCGGAACGCATCGACTTCATCGACAGCGCCAACACGGTGCTGCACCACGCCGACTTCACCACCTGCCAACGCAAGCCCGGCCCAAGTTGGATGCCCGATTGGTTTTTCAAAGCCGACAAGATCACCTTGGACACCGACCGCAACGTGGGCGTGGCCGAAGGCGCGTCACTGCGCTTCAAAGGGGTGCCCATCTTGCCCGTGCCGTCGCTGGCATTTCCGCTCAGCGAAGAGCGCAAATCTGGCCTGCTGCCACCCACGATTGGCGTGGACAACATTGGCGGCTTGGAATACACGCAGCCCTATTACGTCAACCTCGCGCCCAACCGCGACGTGACCTTCTTCCCGACCTACTGGAGCAAGCGCGGCCTGAACTTTGGTACCGAATTCCGCTACCTCGAAAGCGCCGCGCCTCAACCCGTGTTCCAAGGCCAATTGCGCTTGGACTACATGGAAAAAGACCAGCTACGCGAGTCACGCCGCTGGGGCATGCAATACACACACGCGGGCATCCTGAACCCCAATTACGCCGGTGGACAACTGGGCCTGACGCTGAACATGAGCCGCGTCAGCGACGACGATTACTGGAAAGACTTTTCCTTGATCGGCAACTCGGGCATCCAGCGCTTGCTCAACAACGACGCCAACCTGAACTGGACCGACGGCACTTACAGCACCGGCATGCGCGTGCAACGTTGGCAAACGCTGCAAGATTTGTTGAACACCAGCAACCGCATCACGCCCCCCTTTGACCGTGCGCCGCAGTTCACCGCCCGCATGCAACGCCACAGCGTGGGTGGGTTTGACTTCAGCGTGGACGGCGACTTGACGCGCTTTGAATCGATCCGTGATATCGACTGCACAGCCGCAGCCAGCAGCACGACTTACAACAACTGCGCGCCCAACGCCAACCGCGCGGTGTCGTGGGTGCAACTGAGCCGTCCCTTTGTCTCGCCCTATGGCTACCTCACGCCCAAAGTGCAAGTGCACGGACGCAGCTATCAATTTGACGGCGGCTTGCCCAACGCACAGTTTTATGGCGCTCGCCAAGGTCAAACCAGTGCGAGTGTGACGGTGCCCACCTTCAGCCTTGACAGCGGCATGGCCTTCGAGCGCAGCAGCCGCTGGTTCGACCGCGCATGGGTGCAAACCTTGGAGCCGCGTGCGTTTTATGTCTACACGCCCTACCGTGAACAAAACTACCTGCCCAACTACGACTCGGGCGGCAATGCCTTCAACTTCGCCAGCATCTTTACCGAGAACGCTTTTGGTGGGCACGACCGCATCTCCGACAGCAAGCTCTTGACGCTGGGCGTGACCTCACGTTTGCTCGACCCCGAAACCGGTGCCGAGGGCGCCCGCTTTGGCGTGGCCCAGCGCCTGCGCATGCAAGAGCAACGCGTGACCTTGCCTGACGACCCCACAGCCAAAGCCGGTATCAGCGAAATCTTGGCCGGCGCCACGCTCAACCTCAACCGCACGTGGGCCTTGGACTCCGCTGTTCAGTACAACCAAAAGACCAACAACATGCTGCGCCGCATGGTGGCGGGGCGCTACAACCCCGGCTCTTACCGCGTCATTAATGCGGCGGTTCGCACGCAAAACGATGAGAACGGCGAGCCACTGTCCAAGCAGGTCGACGTGGGCTGGCAATGGCCCTTGCACGACCTGTGGGGCGGTGGCGACGATGACAGCGCCGAAGGCCGTGGTTTGGGCGAGGGCCGCTGGTACAGCGTGGCGCGTCTGAACTACAACCCGATGGACAAACGGGTGGTCGAGTCCATCATCGGCTTCGAATACGATGCAGGCTGCTGGATCAGCCGTGTGGTGGCCGAGCGTTTGCAAGTGGCCGACGGTTTGGCCCGACAACGCTTGTTGTTCCAACTTGAATTTGTGGGCTTCTCGCGCATTGGCACCAACGCCATGGGCTCGCTGCGCACCAATGTGCCGCGCTACCAACCGTTGCGCCAGCCCTCCATGACCCCTAGCCGTTTTGGCAATTACGATTGATGTTGACCATGTCCACTTATTTCCAGCGCACAGCGCTTTGCTCTTGCTTGCTGTTGACCTTGCTGACACTCGGCCCTGTAGGAGCGCAGGCACAAAGCCCTCGGGCCACGGCATCAGGCGGTAACTTCATCGTGGCGCTGGTGGACAGCGCGCCCATTACCAACCTGGATGTGCAACGCCGCGCCGCCCAACTGCGCCAGCAACTGAGCGCGCAAGGTCGCAACACCACCACGCCCGCCAACGCCACCCTGATGCGCGAAGCCCTAGAGCGCTTGATTGACGAAAAGGCGCAACTCCAATTTGCCAAGGAAACAGGCGTTGACATGGACGCAGCCGCCCTCGACCAAGCTGAGCAACGCTTGGCCGCACAAAGCCAAATCACCGTCGACGAGCTGCACAAAAAGGCCAAAGCCGAAGGCACCTCGGTCACGCAATTGCGCCAGGATCTGCGCGATCAACTCACGCTGCAACGTTTGGCCGAGCGCAATGTGCCGCCGCGCATCAAAGTCAGTGACGTCGAAATCGTCCAAGCCATGCAAGAGCGCCAAACCCAAAGCGCCAGCACCAACCCCAACATTGAGTTGGGCCACATCTTGATCGCGGTACCTGAAGCCGCCAGCGCCCCCCAAGTTGCCGCCCTGCAAGCCAAAGCCGACGTGGCGCTGGCCCGCCTGAAAAAAGGCGAGAGTTTTGCCACCGTCGCCAAAGAGGTGTCCGACAGCCCCGAGCGCGATAACTCAGGCTTGATGGGCCTACGCCCCGCCGACCGTTACCCCTCCTTGTTTGTAGATGCCACCCAAAAACTGGCGGTCGGCGAACTCAGCAACGTGGTGCGCTCAGGCGCTGGCTTTCACATCTTGAAGCTGGTCAGCAAGCAGGGCAACAACGTCGCCACGATCACCGAAACCCGTGCGCGTCACATCTTGTTGCGCTTGAGCAGCCAACTCAGCCCTGCCGCTGCGCGCGCGCAATTGACCGGCTACAAGGGCCAAATTGAAGCGGGCAAGGGTGACTTTGCCAAACTGGCCCAAGAGCATTCACAAGACGCCAGCGGCCCCAACGGGGGTGACTTGGGCTGGGTCGCGCCAGGCATGTTTGTGCCCGAGTTTGAAGCGGTCATGAACGCCCTGAAGATTGGCGAAATCGCCGACCCTATGGTGTCGCGCTTTGGCGTGCATTTGATTCAGGTGCTCGCACGCCGCGAAGCACCCATCACCGAACGCGAATTGCGTGAGTTGGTGCGCAACAAACTGCGCGACAGCAAATACGACGAGACCTACCAAATCTGGGCGCAGGAAATGCGCGGTCGCGCCTACGTCGAATACCGCGACGCACCGCAGTAAAACATCAAGCCAAAAGCACACTTTGAAACACATTGCCCGCAAACGCTTCGGCCAGCATTTTTTAACCGACGGCGCCATCATTGAAAGCATCATTGATGCAATCGCACCGCAAGCCGGTGAGCCCATGGTCGAAATCGGCCCTGGTCTAGCCGCCATGACGCAGCCCTTGGTCGAACGCTTGGGCCACTTGCACGTCATTGAGTTGGACCGCGACTTGGCCGCTCGCCTGCGCGAACACCCGCACTTGAGCGTGATCGAGTCTGACGTTCTACGCGTGGACTTCACCCAACTGGCTGCTGATCTCAAAACGCCGAAGCTGCGTGTGGTGGGTAACCTGCCCTACAACATCTCGTCGCCCATCCTGTTTCACCTGCTCGAACACGTGGCGGTGGTGCAAGACCAGCACTTCATGCTGCAAAAAGAGGTGATCGACCGCATGGTCGCCAAGCCCAGCACCAGCGACTACAGCCGACTGAGTGTCATGCTGCAATGGCGCTACGACATGGAAAACGTGTTGTTTGTGCCGCCCGAGTCGTTTGATCCACCCCCTCGCGTGGACAGCGCGGTGGTGCGCATGGTGCCGCTGGCGGAGCCGCCCCTGATCAACGTCAAGTTGATGGAAGAGATGGTCAAAACGGCTTTCAGCCAGCGCCGCAAGCTGCTACGCCACACCTTGGGACGCTGGCTCGAAGGTCGCAATTTTGCAGGCCAGTTCGATGTGCAACGCCGCGCCGAAGAGGTGCCTGTTGCCGAATACGTGGCGCTGGTGCAAAGCCTCTGAAGTGCACAGCTTTTGACAAACAAAAAACCCGTCGGCAGTCACTGCGACGGGTTTTGTTTTGGTCGCTGCAGCCCAAATGAGCTGCAGTGGATGGGCATCACACGGTGGCGGCTTGCCAGTAACCCGCGTTGAACGGGCTGCTCATGCGCAAGGCCATCGGCGACACGTCCACCAGTTTGTCGGTGGGCATTTTTTCGCCGTCTTCTAAAACATCCAAACTGTCGAGTGCAACACCCGCCTTGTCCACCGATGGCGCGCGTGCCACCGAGAACGAATAGAAACAACGGAATGGCACTTTGCGGTCTGACCAGAAGTCGGAGGCTTCGCGGAAGATGTCCAACAACTGCTCGCGGGCTTCTTTGTCAAACTTGGCGTGGGCAGGAATGTGCTCCAACACCACGATGAAACCAGGCTGGCTGCCTGACTTGTGCAACACGTCAGTCAAACCATCCGACAAGGAATCAAAGTTCTTGCTGGCTTGTGGTGCAAAGGTGAATTCTTTGGCGATCAGATCCAAAATGTCTTGTTTGCTCTGAGTTTGGGCCAGATTGGCATACAAAAAGTGATGGCCCATGGCTTGTGCAGCCTCTTGCAACTGGGGCACGCGGAAAGCGCGGATCGACTGAACGATGTTCGTTTTGACAGTACGCAGTGGCATATCTATCGCCGTTTCTTGTAACTAGGGGAATTTTGAAGTAGCTCTTCGGGTAAACCCGAAAAAAGTGAAGCGCAAGTGTTACAGAATCGCTACAAAAAAGCAAGGGCCCGTCCAAATCTGAACGGGCCCTGAGGGTTATTACTTAAATTCAGTAAATTTAGAGTAGGAAAACCCGAATCACCTCATCGCACAGCGCTGGCGTCTGCCACGGTCAACGCGGTCATGTTGACGATGCGGCGCACCGTGGTGCTCGCGGTCAAGATGTGCACTGGCTTGGCCGCGCCCAAAAGCACTGGGCCAATGGCGATGTTGCCGCCGGCCGCTGTTTTGAGCAGGTTGTAGGCGATGTTGGCGGCATCCAAATTGGGCAATACCAACAAATTGGCGTCGCCAATGAGGGTTGTGCCGGCCATTTGCGCTTCACGGGCATGGCCATCAAGCGCCACATCGCCATGCATTTCGCCGTCAATTTCAAGCCAAGGCGCTTTTTTCTGCACCAAGGCCAGCGTTTCGCGCATTTTGATGGCGGAAGGCTGGTTGCTGCTGCCGAAGTTGGAATGCGACAACAGCGCAGCTTTGGGATGGATACCAAAACGGCGCATTTCCTCAGCCGCCATGACCGTGATTTCAGCCAATTGCTCAGCCGTTGGGTCGTAGTTGATGTGCGTATCGACCAAGAACACTTGGCGATCAGGCAACAACAAACCGTTCATACACGCATAAGTGCTGATGCCCGAACGGTTGCCAATCACTTGATCCACGTAATTCAAGTGGGTGTGCGGAGTGCTCCAAGTGCCACAAATCAGGCCGTCCACTTCGCCTTTGTGCAACATCATGGTGCCAATGAGCGACAAACGGCGGCGCATATCGATCTTGGCCAACTGCTCGGTGACGCCTTTGCGGGCGGTCATCTTGTAATAGGTTTGCCAAAAATCGCGGTAACGGTGGTCTTGCTCCACGTTGACCACTTCGTAGTCCACGCCTTCTTTGAGGCGCAGGCCGAAGTTGTCAATGCGCTGGGCAATCACGGCAGGGCGGCCAATCAAGGTGGGCTTGGCCAAGCCTTCGTCCACCACGATTTGCACGGCGCGCAACACGCGCTCTTCTTCGCCCTCGGCGTAGCACACACGCTTTTTGCTGGCACGTTTGGCGGCAGCATAGATAGGCTTCATGATCGAGCCCGATGCGTACACAAAGCCTTGCAGCTTTTCAATGTAGGCGTCCATGTCTTGAATCGGGCGCGTGGCCACACCACTGGCTGCAGCAGCTTTGGCCACGGCAGGCGCGATCTTCATCATCAAGCGCGGATCGAATGGCTTGGGGATGAGGTATTCAGGGCCAAAGGCCAAAGTCTCGCCCGCATAGGCTGCGGCCACGACTTCGCTTTGCTCAGCTTGCGCCAATTCAGCGATGGCGTAAACCGCCGCAATTTCCATCTCGTCGGTGATGGTGGAAGCGCCCGCATCCAACGCACCACGGAAGATGTAGGGGAAGCACAGGACGTTGTTCACTTGGTTGTGATAGTCGCTGCGACCCGTGGCAATGGTCGCGTCGTCGCGCACTGCTTTGACTTCTTCGGGCGTGATTTCGGGGTTGGGGTTGGCCAAGGCCATGATGATGGGCTTAGCGGCCATCTTCTTGACCATCTCTGGCTTCAACACGCCGCCAGCAGACAGGCCCAAGAACACGTCCGCGCCTTCAATGATGTCGCTCAAGGTGCGGGCATCGGTCTTTTGGGAGAACTGAATCTTGTCTTCGTCCATCAACTCGGTGCGGCCTTCATAGACCACACCCGCCAAGTCGGTGACGTAAATGTTGCTGCGTGGCATGCCCATCTTGAGCAACAAGCCCAAACAGGCCAAAGCCGCAGCGCCCGCGCCCGAAGTGACGAGCTTGACGGTTTTGATGTCTTTGCCCGCGACCTTGAGGCCGTTCAAAATGGCCGCGCCCACGGTGATGGCGGTGCCGTGTTGATCGTCGTGGAAGACTGGGATCTTCATGCGCTCGCGCAACTTGCGCTCGACGTAAAAGCAATCGGGGGCTTTGATGTCTTCGAGGTTGATGCCGCCAAAGGTGGGCTCCAACGAGGCAATGATGTCGACCAATTTGTCGAGATTCTTCTCGTCAATTTCCAAGTCGAACACGTCAATGCCGGCGAACTTCTTGAACAAAACGCCCTTGCCCTCCATCACCGGCTTAGACGCCAGCGGACCAATGTCGCCCAAGCCCAACACGGCGGTGCCGTTGGTGATGACCGCGACCAAGTTGCCACGGCTGGTGTACTTGAAGGCGTTGTTGGGGTCTTTGACGATCTCTTCGCAGGGTGCGGCCACGCCGGGCGAGTAGGCCAAGGCCAAGTCGTGCTGGTTGACCAGTTGCTTGGTGGCGTGAATCGCAATTTTTCCGGGGGTGGGGAACTCGTGGTATTCGAGGGCTGCGCGGCGCAATTCGGCACGGGCCTCAGCGCTGTTGTGGGAGGGGTTTGAGCTCAATGAAATCTCCTAATAGTGCAAAGGGTTGTTGCCTCTGTCGTGAAGCAACAACCCCGAGCTGGTCGTTTCATTTTAGGCCCGACGCCCACCCCACTTATACGGGGATGTGCTTACGCAAGTGGCAACGCTTTTTACTTATTCACAAAAGTGAACTTAAGCGGTCACCAGTTTGGCCTGCTCCATGCGTCGGCTGGTGCTGCTGCCGCTCAGCACAAAGCCACGCACGTGTCCCTCAACGTCAACAAAATGCCAAAGGCCTTCACCAACTCCTTGCCAAGCGCCCACAGTGCCGGGCGCCGCCGACGCCACCACCAAGGGCAACGCCGGCGTTTTGATGGCCACGGGCATCAACGGAAACTGCACCGCCGTGGGCGTGCCCGCCAAGGTTTGTGCCAAGGCTTTGCCCGCATGCATGATGGGCAACACATAAGGCAAGGTGCGGGCCACGCCGCCGACCGAGTCCGACGCGTATTGCGCGTTATCACCCAAGGCGTACACCTGCGCAGCGCTGGTTTGCAACTGCGCATTCACCACAATGCCACGCTCGGTGGTCAAGCCCGCGGCTTGTGCCAAGGCCACATCGGACCGTAAACCGACGGCGCTGAGCACCACATCCACCTCGGTCTTTTGGCCGTTGGCGAATGTCACCACCAAGCCGTCGTCGGTGCGGTCCACCGTTTGAACCGAGGTGCCAAAGTGCCATTGCACGCCTAAGGCTTGCAGCGCTGCTTGTAACTGCGCCCCCACGGCCTCGGGCAACAAGGCGGCCAAAGGCACGGCATTGGGGTCCACCACCTGCACGGCGTAATGTTTGGCCGCCAAATCGTTGGCAAATTCGCAACCGATCAGACCCGCGCCAATCACCAACACCCGCGCTTGGGGCAACAGACTTTGGCGAAACACGGTGTAGCTCGCCAAATCATTGACCGACATCACCTCTGCCGCCGCGTTGCCGCCCAAGCTCAGTCGAATGGGGTGCGCGCCCGTGGCCAACACCAAGTCGCGATAAGTCCACACCCCTTGCGAGGTGTGGACTGCTTGCGCCTGCACGTCCAAGGCCGTGACGTGCGTGTGCGCCATCACGGTCACATTCAAGGTCTCGCGCATTTGGTCTGCCGGCATGGTGACCAACTGGGCTGGCGTGCGGCCCTGCGCGAGAGCCGTCGACAGGGCGGGCTTGCCGTAAAAGTCGCCAGTGTCGGCGGTGACCAACACCACAGGCGTGGTGGCGTCGAGCTTGCGAAATTCGCGCACGGCAGTCCAGCCTGCCAAGCCCGAGCCCACCACCAACACGGGGCCGTCTGGGTGACGTTGTGCCGTCATATCGACTCCTTAGAAGTCAACCAATTCGAAATCAGCCTTCGCCACACCGCACTCGGGACAAGCCCAGTCGGTTGGCACATCGGCCCATACGGTGCCAGCGGCAATGCCGTCTTCGGGGCGGCCTTCGGCCTCGTCGTACACAAAACCGCAAACGATGCAGACGTATGTTTTGAAAGTAGAAGTGCTCATGGTGTGCTTTCTTTGAATTTTGAAATGATTGGGTTGAATTTTCGTGGGATTTGTTGTGCCCGTTGCATGGCCCTTGGGCGGGCCTTGCAAAACATTAAGCGTTTGCCGTCACCTTGTTCAGTTGGGCTTGGTAGTGGTTGGCGTGGCGCTCTTCCACTTTGGCCAACGCGGCGAAGCGTTTTTGTGCTTTCAGCAACGTGGCCGTGAATTGGGCGGCGTGCACTTTGGACTCTTCAATTTGCTCGTCCATCTCGGCCACAGCCGCGGCATTTCCTTCGGCTTCGGCAGTTTTGCGGAACGTGGGATACATCTCGGTGTATTCGTAAGTTTCGCCATCGATGGCAATTTGCAAAGCCTTAGCCGGTGTCATGGTGGCTTTTGGGTAGAGCAAGTCGAGGTGACCGAAGGCATGCATCACTTCTTGATCGGCCGTCTCTTCGAACGTGCGAGCCGTTTCTTCATCGCCCATCTCGCGGGCGAGTTTGGCAAAGTAGCGGTATTTGATGTGGGCCATCGATTCGCCAGCGAAAGCAGCCTCGAGGTTGGCCATGGTCTTGATCTCGGGGCGGGTTTGTGCAGTCATTTGGAACTCCTTCAGTTAACGAAATTAATCGGGACAGGAGGAATGATAGGCACAAACAATTGAAATAGCCAATTGATAAAACTTAACTGATTGATAGCGTCTATCGAATTAGGTCGCCAAACGCCTTCAAAGGCTCTCTGTGGCTCAAACGCGCATCAACGCTTCAATCTCATCCGCCACCACAGGTACACCGCGGGTGATGAGTTCGCAGCCGTCCTCGGTGACGATGGCATCGTCCTCAATGCGAATGCCAATGTTCCAAAACGCTTCGGGCACATCGTCGGCAGGGCGCACATAAAGACCGGGTTCGATGGTGAGCACCATGCCTGGACGCAAGATGCGGCTGGGGCGATTGACGATGGTTTCCCCCGAGAGCGGGTCTTGACGCGTGCTGGCTTCGTTGGCCGCAACACGCTCCACGTAGCTGCCGCAGTCATGCACATCCATGCCCAGCCAATGGCTGGTGCGGTGCATGTAGAACGGGAAGTAGGCGCGCTTTTCAATCACGTCTTGCGCGCTGCCGTGTTTGGTTTTGCTCATCAAACCCAGGTCTAACAAGCCCTGCGCCAGCACTTGCACCGTAGCTTCGTGCGGGTCTGTGAAACGTGCGCCTGCACGGGTGGCGGCTACGGCGGCGTCTTGGCTGGCCAGCACCAAGTTGTAGAGGTCACGTTGCGGACCGGTGAACGTGCCGTTGGCGGGGAAGGTGCGGGTGATGTCGGATGCGTAGCTGTCTAGCTCACAACCCGCGTCGATCAACACCAACTCGCCGCTACGCACATGGGCTGCGTCGGCGCGGTAATGCAGCACACACGCGTTGGCGCCAGCTGCGACGATGGAGGTGTAGGCGGGAAACTGCGAGCCGTGCATGCGGAACTCGTGCAGCAACTCGGCGTCCAAGTGGTACTCCCGCACGTCTTGGCCCGCACGCAACATGCGCGCACTAGTTTGCATGGCGCGAATGTGGGCTTGGGCGCTGATGGCGCTGGCACGTCGCATGATGGCTTGCTCATGCGCGTCTTTGATGAGGCGCATTTCGTCCAGCGGACCGCACACATCGCGCTGCATGGCGGGGCAGGCCACGCCAAAACGCACCCGCGCGCGCACGGCGTTGAGCCACCCGTCCACCCGCGTTTCCAGACCTTTGTGGGTGGCAAACGGGTACCAAACCGTGTGTTGGTTCTCCAGCAACTTCGGCAACAGCGTGTCGAGGTCGGCCACAGACTGCGCGGTGTTCACGCCCAACGCGTCCACCGCGGCGTCGGGGCCCAAGCGGTAACCATCCCAAATTTCGCGTTCCAAATCTTTGGGCTGGCAAAACACGGTGCTGCGACCTGTGGCGTCAATCACCAACCACGCGTTGGGTTCGGTGAAGCCCGTCAGGTAATAGAAGTAGCTGTCATGGCGATACGGAAAGTCGCTATCGCGGTTGCGCGCATGCTCGGGTGCCGTCGGGATGATGGCCACGCCACCTTCGCCCAACTGGGCAGCCAAATGGGCGCGTCGGGCGGCGTAATGGGAAGTTGAAAGCGTGGTGGTCGTGGTCATTTTTGGATTGTAGGAGGGGGATACCAGTGCATACCGGTCGCGCAGTTTCTAGTCACGCCAAGGAGGCGATGATCTATGCGGTGGCATTCGCGCGGAGGCAGAATAAATACGACTTTTATTCATCACTTTAAATAAAAGTCGCGACTAAATGACAAAACACTTTAAAAAAGTCGCAAAATAGCGGCATGAAACGCTACCTTGATAACCGTGTGCAAGCCGACTTGGCCCACAAAATGGTGTTCCTCACCGGCCCGCGCCAAGTAGGCAAAACCACGCTCAGCCGACAACTGATTGCGCAGCAAGGCGGGCAATACCTCAACTACGACGTCCCGACCGACCGAGCGCTGATCATCCACCAGCGCTGGAACCCGCAAGCGCCGCTGTTGGTGCTCGACGAAATCCACAAAATGCCCGACTGGAAAGCCTGGCTCAAAGGCGTCTATGACGGCAAACCAGCCGCCCAGCAACTGTTGGTCACGGGCAGCGCCCGCATGGACACCTTCAGGCAAAGCGGCGAATCGCTGGCTGGGCGCTTTTTTGGTTTGCGATTGCACCCACTTTCGGTGCGCGAGTGGTGTGAGCAAACCGGCGCCACCCCCGACGCGGCGCTGACCCACTTGCTGGAGCGAGGCGGCTTTCCCGAGCCCAGCCTTGCCCCCGACAACGAACAAGCCGAACGCTGGCGTAGGCAGTACTTTGACGGTTTGGTGCGGAACGACGTGTTGGAGTTCTCGCGCATTCAAGAGGTCAACGCCATCCGCTTGTTTGCCCAAATGCTGCGCTCGCGCGTGGGCTCCCCCCTGTCGCTGGCCAGCATGGCGCGCGACTTGGCGGTGTCGCCCGTCACGCTCAAAAAATACCTCGACATTCTGGAAGCGCTGTACATCGTGTTTGTGGTTCGGCCTTGGCACGACAACATCGCACGCTCGGTGCTGCAAACCCCCAAGGTCTACTTTTATGACACCGGTCTGGTCGAAGGCGACGAGGGCCTGCGCTTTGAAAACCTGGTCGCCACCGCCCTGCTCAAACATGTGCAGTGGCAGCACGATGTGGAGGGCAAAGAAGCTGGCTTGCACTACATCCGCACCAAAGACGGTGCCGAAGTGGACTTTGCCTTGAGCGAAAAAAACCAAGTCACACAGTTGGTCGAATGCAAACTCTCAGACGAAAAACCGCACCGAGCTTTGCAGCGTTTTGCGTTGGAAAAAGCACCTATACAAGCCCTACAAGTGGTGCGCAATGCACGGCACAGCTACACGCTGGGAAACATTCAAATCGCTGCGGCACCTGACTATTTGAATGGACTGGCGGCTTGAATCAGCTCTTGTGCAGCGCCGTGCTCAACTCGCCCCATTGAGCTGCGCCAAACGCTCGGGCGTCCCCACATCCGTCCACGCCCCCGTGTAGAGCGACGCACTCACCGCGCCTTGGTCCATCGCTGTGCGGAGCATCGGTGCCAGAGGGGCTTTCACGCCTTCGGGGTTGCCCGCTGCAATGTCGCACCACGCAGCTTCAAAGAAGGCGCGTTTGTAGAGCGCGATGGTGCTGAAGGTGTAGCGCGGTACTTCATGCGCAGCAGGGGCGGCCAGCTTGGGCAAATTCAAGGCCAAGCCCTCAGCCGACACACCAAAGTCTCCGCCCACGTTATGCGCCGGGTTGGGCACCAGCCAAAGATGCGCCAATTGCGGGCTGGCTTTGAAACGCTCAAACGCTTGTGACGAGAACTCAAATTCAGGCGCAAACACATCGCCCGCCGCCACCCAAAACACATTGTCCAATTGAGGTAAGGCACGAACGATGCCACCTGCGGTTTCAAGCGCACCCCCAAAGTCCACGCCTTCGTGGGAGTAACGCAAATGCAACGGCGCGAAACCGGGCGTGGCCAGCACATCACCAAAGTGCTGCGGTATTTGCGCGCCCAGCCAATCGGTGTTGATGAGCAACTGCTGCACACCACCGCGCTGCAAACCTTCCATGGCCCATTGCATCAGGGGCTTGCCGCGCACAGCGAGCATGGGCTTGGGCTGCACGTCGGTCAAAGGGCGCATGCGTTCGCCGCGTCCTGCAGCCAGCAAAAAAGCGGTGGCCTTGCGGAACTCAGATACGTCTGCGCAGAGCGGCGTGGCAAGGGAAATGCCGGGAGAAGTGGGGCTAGAAGTCGTGTTCACAACCGCAGTGTAACGAGCGGGTTTTGCGCCAAACCGCACCAAACAACACTGCACCAGCCAAGCCTCAACCCGCAAAACAGCCCCATCCTGCGCGACAAAGAACAGGTCGGTCAGTCTGGGGTAGGCCGGCTCGCTAAAATGTTGGTTTTCCCTTATTACCCCACCGGAGCCGCCTGACATGGCAAACACCCAACAAATGGCCAGCGCAATTCGCGCCTTGGCAATGGACGCTGTACAACAAGCCAACTCAGGACACCCCGGCGCGCCCATGGGCATGGCCGACATGGCTGTCGCTTTGTGGGGCGAGCACCTGCGTCACAACCCCAAGAACCCCCATTGGTTGAACCGCGACCGTTTTGTGCTGTCCAACGGCCACGGCTCGATGTTGATTTACGCACTGCTGCACCTCACCGGCTACGACTTGCCCATGAGCGAGTTGAAAAACTTCCGCGTGCTGCACAGCAAAACCGCCGGTCACCCCGAAGTGGGCGTGACGCCTGGCGTCGAAACCACCACCGGCCCCTTGGGCCAAGGCATCACCAACGCGGTGGGTATGGCGCTGGCTGAAAAGCTGTTGGCGTCTGAGTTCAACCGCGAAGGCCACGACATCGTCGACCACCACACCTACGCCTTCATGGGCGACGGTTGTTTGATGGAAGGCATCAGCCACGAAGCGTGCTCACTCGCAGGCGCTTGGAAGCTGAACAAACTCATCGCTTTGTACGACGACAACGGCATCTCCATCGACGGCCAAGTGGCCCCCTGGTTTGCCGACAACACACCTGAGCGCTTCAAAGCCTACGGCTGGCAAGTCATTGGCCCCATCGACGGCCACGACGCCGCCGTGGTCAGCCAAGCCATCGCCACCGCCAAACTGAGCGCTGACAAGCCCACCTTGATTGTGTGCAAAACCAGCATCGGCAAAGGCAGCCCCAACCGCGCCGACACCGCCAAGGCCCACGGCGAGCCCTTGGGCGCCGACGAAATTGCCTTGACCCGCGCCGCCATCGGCTGGAACCACGCCCCGTTCGAAATGCCCAAAGAGGTGTATGCCGATTGGAACGCAGCCGCTAAAGGCAAAGCCCAAGAAGCCGAGTGGAAAACCGCTTTCGCCGCCTACAAAGCCGCGCACCCCGCCTTGGCCAAAGAACTGCTGCGCCGCATGGCCGGCGAGTTGCCCAAAAACTTTGCACAAACCGTGGTCGACACCGTCATCGGCGCTCACACCAAAGCCGAAACCGTGGCCAGCCGTAAGGCCAGCCAATTGGCCTTGGAAGCCTTCACCGCCGCCTTGCCCGAGCTCTTGGGTGGCAGCGCTGACTTGACCGGCTCTAACCTGACCAACACCAAATCCACCCCCAACCTGCGCTTTGACTTGGCAGGCAATGTGGTGAAGAACGAAGCAGGCGTTGGTGGCCGTCACATCAACTACGGCGTGCGCGAATTCGGCATGGCCGCCATCATGAACGGCGTGGCTTTGCACGGCGGCTTCATCCCCTACGGCGGCACGTTCCTGACATTCAGCGACTACTCGCGCAACGCCATCCGTATGGCCGCGTTGATGAAGCAACGCATCATCCATGTGTTCACCCACGACTCCATCGGTTTGGGCGAAGACGGCCCCACGCACCAGTCCATCGAGCACGCAGCCTCGCTGCGCTTGATCCCTAACCTCGACGTGTGGCGTCCCGCTGACACAGCTGAAACCGCTGTGGCTTGGGCCGTGGCCTTGCAAAACAAAAACAAACCCACCGCGTTGTTGTTGAGCCGCCAAAACCTGCCTTACTTACCCAAAGGTGACGTCGTGGTCAGCAAAGCCACCGAAGCTGCGGGTGACATCTCGGGCTTGGACGCCATCAACAAAGGCGCTTACGTGCTGGCCGAGCCCTCGGAAGTGGGCCTCAAGAAAAAGGCGCAAGCCGTCATCTTGGCCACCGGCTCTGAAGTGCAATTGGCCCTGAAGGCGCAAGCCTTGTTGGCCGCGCAAAAGATTGCCGTGCGCGTGGTGTCTGTGCCCAGCACCACCACCTTCGACCGCCAAAGCGTTGCCTACAAAGCCGCCGTGTTGCCCGCAGGCTTGCCCCGCATTGCGGTGGAAATGGGCTCCACCGATGGTTGGTGGAAATACGGCGTGTCGGCCGTGGTTGGCATCGACACTTACGGTGAATCGGCCCCCGCCCCTGTGCTGTTCAAGCACTTCGGCTTCACGCCAGAGAACGTGGCTGAGACGGTACAAGCCGTGTTGGCCAAATAAGCCAAGTTTTTGATTTTTAACTTTAGAAGGGTAATTCCATGACTATCAAGATCGGTATCAACGGCTTTGGCCGCATTGGACGTATGGTGTTTCGCGCTGCCGTGCAAAACTTTCAAGACATCGAAGTGGTTGGCATCAACGACTTGTTGGAGCCAGACTACTTGGCTTACATGCTCAAGTACGACAGCGTGCACGGCCGCTTCCAAGGCGAGGTCTCTGTGGACAACGGCGCTTTGGTCGTCAACGGCAAGAAAATTCGCCTGACACAAGAACGTGACCCTTCTGCCCTGAAGTGGGACGAGATCGGCGCTGACATCGTGATCGAAGCCACCGGCTTGTTCCTCGACAAACCCACTGCTGAAAAGCACTTGGCCGCTGGTGCCAAGAAAGTGTTGTTGTCGGCACCTTCCAAAGACGACACCCCCATGTTCGTGTTCGGCGTGAACCACACCACTTACGCTGGTCAAACCATCGTGTCCAACGCGTCGTGCACCACCAACTGCTTGGCTCCCGTGGCCAAGGTGTTGAACGACAAATGGGGCATCAAGCGTGGTTTGATGACCACCGTGCACGCAGCCACCGCCACACAAAAAACTGTGGACGGCCCTTCCAACAAAGATTGGCGCGGCGGCCGTGGCATCTTGGAAAACATCATCCCTTCCAGCACTGGCGCAGCCAAAGCGGTGGGCGTGGTGATTCCTGAGTTGAACAAGAAGCTGACCGGCATGTCGTTCCGCGTGCCCACCAGCGACGTGTCTGTGGTTGACTTGACCGTTGAGCTCAACAAAGAAGCCTCTTACGCCGAAATCTGCGCTGAAATGAAAGCTCAGAGCCAAGGCGCTCTGAAAGGCGTGTTGGGTTACACCGAAGACAAAGTGGTGGCCACCGACTTCCGTGGCGAGCCTTGCACCTCCGTGTTTGACGCGGACGCCGGCATCGCCTTGGACAGCACCTTCGTGAAGATCGTCAGCTGGTACGACAACGAGTGGGGCTACTCGAACAAATGCTTGGAAATGGTGCGCGTCATCGCCAAGTAATCCACGTCTACGCCAACCACCTCGTGTGCTTGGTGTCTGAAGAACAACGCCAGTGCTACCCAGCCCTGGCGTTTTTTTATGGCCGAACCCGAAGGCGACTCGACCAGTACAAGCCACCCCATTTGTGCGTTAAATTTGTGCGCTGGCTTGGCCAAGCTTGCCCTTCACTCACAGGATCTCGACATGTCGCACGGAATTGAAATTCACCCCCGCCACGAAGCCTTCGCGGAGGGCGTCCGCGCCTTGAGCGGTTTGCCCTCGTCCGTCATCAGCGACGTCATGGGCCGCTTGGTGGGCACCACCGGTCTGCACCCTGTCAACCGCTCGACCGTCAGCGTGTGCGGCAACGCCTTCACCGTGCGCGTGCGCGCGGGCGACAACTTGTTGATCCACAAAGCGCTGGAGATGCTGATGCCCGGCGACGTGTTGGTGGTCGATGGCGAGGGCGATGTGTCGCGCGCACTCGTTGGCGAGATCATGATGACCTCGGCTCGCACACGCGGCGCGGTGGCGTTTGTCATCGATGGCGCGGTGCGCGATGTGGATGCGTTTGAAACCCACCAGTTTCCCTGCTGGTCACGCGGCGTGAATTTGCGCGGCCCCTACAAAGATGGCCCCGGCAGCATCAACCTCTCCATCAACGTGGGCGGCATGCAAGTGAAGCCCGGTGACATCATCGTGGGTGACGCCGATGGCTTGGTCGCCGTCTCGCCTGCGCAAGCGCTGGAAATTGCCCGCTTGTCCCACGACAAAGTGGCGCACGAGCAAGCCACGATTGCTGAAATTCTGAACGGCACCTATTCGTCCGCTTGGGTCGATGCCGCCTTGAAAGCGAAAGGTCTTTGACATGACACACCCCACACACCCATTCACCCGCCGCAACGCGCTGGTCGCCGCCGCCCTGTGCGCCTTGTCTGGTCTCACTTGGGCCGCGTACCCCGACAAGCCCATCAAAATCATGGTGCCGTGGGCGGCTGGCGGGGCCACCGATCAAATTGCGCGCATGCTGGCCCAGCCTCTGTCTCAAGCCTTGGGCGTGCCCGTAGTGGTCGACAACAAAGGCGGCGCAGGGGGTGTCATTGGCACCCAATCATTTGTGAAAGAAAAGGCCGATGGCTACACGCTGCTCTTGGCCACCAGCTCCACCAATGCCGCCGCGCCGCATTTGTACAGCAAGCTCGGGTTTGACCCCGCCGCCGACTTCTCGCCCGTGGTCGCCCTGTGCGAAATTCCCAACGTCATGGTGGTGCCCGCCAAGTCGCCGTGGAACAGCTTGAAAGACATTGTGAGCGCGGCCAAACAAGCGCCGGGCAAGTTCACCTATGGCTCGGCAGGCATTGGCGGCTCGCAGCACTTGGCAGGCGCGCAGTTCAAAACCGCAGCGGGCATCGACCTGCAACATGTGCCCTACAAAGGCAGCGGCCCCGCCGCGCAAGACCTGATTGCGGGTCACCTTGACTTGATGATCGACACCGGCTCGCTGGGCAGCATTCGCGGTGGCTTGCTCAAACCCATCGCCGTGGCGTCGAACAAACGCTTGTCAGCCTTGCCCCAAGTGCCCACCTTCAACGAAGCGGGCACACCCATGCTGGCCTCGGCTTGGTACGGCGTGATGTTGCCCGCGCGCGCGCCTGCCGAGTTGGTTGAACGTTTGAACACCGAGCTCAACAAGTTGCTGAAACAACCCGACATTCGTCAACGCCTCAGCGACATGGGTGCCGAAGTCATGGGTGGCACGTCGACCGAGTTCGCCAAGTTCACGCTGTCTGAAATCAAACGCTACGAGGGCATCGTCAAAGACTCTGGCGCGCCCAAAGAGTAACGCTCCACATGACAGCCACACAACCACCCGAGGTGTTGATCAGCGAAGTGGGTTTGCGCGACGGCCTGCAATCGGTCAAAACCACCATGGCCACCGCCGACAAGCTAGCGTGGCTCGATGCCTTGGTCGCCGCTGGTTTGCAAGAGCTCGAAGTGGGATCGTTTGTGCCAGCTCACCTGCTGCCGCAAATGGCCGACACCGCCGAGGTCGTGCGCCACGCGCTGACGCACCCAGACTTGACCGTGATGGCCTTGGTGCCCAATGTGCGCGGCGCAGAAGTGGCATTGCGTGCGGGTGTGCACAAGCTCACCATTCCGGTGTCGGCCAGCGCTGCGCACTCGATGGCCAATGTGCGCAAGACCCGCGAAGACATGGTGGCCGAAGTGCGCGCAATCGTGGCGCTGAAAAACCAACTGGCACCACACGTCAAAGTGGAAGCGGGCATTTCTACCGCCTTTGGGTGCACGCTGCAAGGCGCCGTCAGCGAAGACGACGTGGTGTGGCTGGCCGAAGCGGTGGTGCAAGCCGGTGCCGATGAAACGGGACTGTCAGACACCACCGGCATGGCCAACCCCGCACAAGTGCGCCGCTTGTTTCAGCGCGTGCGCGCCGCCGTGGGTGAGCACACGGGGGCCGCCCACATGCACAACACGCGTGGCCTCGGCCTCGTCAATTGTTTGGCCGCTTACGACGTGGGCGTGCGCACCTTTGACAGTTCACTCGCGGGCTTGGGCGGTTGCCCTTATGCACCAGGCGCCTCCGGCAATGTGGTGACCGAAGATTTGGTCTTCATGTTCGAGGCCATGGGCATTCACACCGGTGTTGACCTTGACCGACTCTTCGCCGCACGTGCGCCGCTGCAACGCGGCCTGCCACACGAACCGCTGTACGGCATGACGCCCGAAGCCGGTTTGCCCAAGGGCTGGGTTTAAATTCACACACACCATGCACACCGAAACCCCCTCTTTGCCCTACACGGGCCTGCGCGTCGTTGAATTCACCCACATGGTCATGGGCCCCACCTGCGGCATGGTGCTGGCTGATTTGGGGGCCGAAGTGATCAAGGTCGAACCCATCGGGCACGGTCGAGACGGCGACGCCACGCGCCAGCTCTTGGGCTCGGGCGCTGGGTTTTTTCCGATGTTCAACCGCAACAAAAAAAGCCTGGCACTGGACCTTCAAACCCCTGAAGGCAAAGAAGCCGCCTTGCGCTTGATCGCCACGGCCGATGTGGTGAGTGAGAACTTCAAACCCGGCACCATGCACAAACTCGGGTTGGATTACGACAACCTCAAAGCCCTCAACCCACGCCTGATTTACGTCAGCCACAAAGGCTTCTTACCCGGCCCCTACGAACACCGCACCGCCTTAGACGAAGTCGTGCAAATGATGGGCGGCTTGGCCTACATGACCGGCCGCCCCGGCGACCCGCTGCGTGCAGGCACCAGCGTGAACGACATCATGGGCGGCTTGTTCGGTGCCCTTGGCGCGATGGCAGCCCTGGCGCAACGCGAGAAAACCGGACGCGGGCAAGAAGTGCAAAGCGCCTTGTATGAAAACAATGTGTTCTTGATGGCCCAACACATGATGCAGTTTGCCGTCACCGGCAAAGCCCCCGCGCCCATGCCTGCACGCATTTCAGCGTGGGGCATTTACGATATTTTCAAAGTCAAAGACGAGGCACAAATATTCTTGGCCGTGGTCAGCGACGGCGCATGGACCACCTTCTGTGATGCCTTTGGTTTTGCCGACCTCAAAGCCGATGAACGCCTGCGCACCAACAACGGTCGCGTCACGAACCGCGAATGGATGATGCCCATCTTGCGCGAGCGCTTGCGTGTGCACAGCGCCGACATGCTGGCCAGCACCTTCGAGGCCCAAGGCTTGCCCTTCGCCCCCATCACGCGCCCCGAAGAATTGCTGGACGACCCCCACCTCAACGCCAGCGGTGGCTTGGCCCCCATCACCTTGCCCGATGGCCGCGAAACCAAAACGGTGTTGATGCCCGTGATGCTCGACGGCCAGCGCTTGGGCGTGCGTTTGTCGCCACCCAAGTTAGGCGAACACAACGCCGAGCTGTTGGCAGAGTTGGGTTATTCGACGGAAGAAATCGCCCAACTCAGCCAGCCCAGCTGAGTCAAGCAGCCGGAACAACAAGGCCCATCGGTTTTATTCCACCGCGATCTTGGCGTCGCGAATGACGCGTGCCCACTTCTCGCTATCGCGCTTGGTCCACTGCAACACCTCGTCCGGTGAGCCCGCGTGCAACTCAGTGCCCGCGGGTTCAATCTTGGCGATCAAGGCAGGATTTTTCAAAGCGCGGGTCAGCGCTTGGTTGATCTTCTCCACCAAGGCGGGCGGCGTAGCCACCGGCGCGTACATGGCGTACCACGTGGAATACTCGTAACCCGGCAAGGCCGCCGACATCAAGGGCAATGATTTCGTCGCTGGCGTGTTGCTGGGTGCGGTGGACGCCAGTACACGGATGTAGCCCTTGTCCACCAAGCCTTGCAATGAAGGCAAGCTGCTGAACAGCGCCGACACTTGGCCCGAAATCAAATCGTTCACCGAGCCCGAACTGCCTTTGTAGGGCACATGAATCACGTCGGTTTTGGACATGGCCTTGAACATCTCCATGCCCAAATGTGAGGTGCCGCCCGTACCTGCCGACGCAAAGCTGATGTGCCCCGGATTCGCTCGCGCGTAGTCGATCAACTCCGCCACGGTTTTGACGGGTAACTTGCTCGACACCACCAACACATGCGGCGCTGTTGAAATGGTGGACACCGGTTTGAGCTTGGCAATTAAGTCAGCACCGCCATGTTTGCTGAGCAAGGGCTGTAGCACCACGTTGCCAAATGCGGCTAAGAGCAAGGTGTGACCGTCGGGCTCAGCCCTCGCAACGGTGCCCAAAGCGGGCACGCCCATGGCCCCGCCCGAGTTCTCCACGGTCACCGCTTGTTTGAGGTCGGCGGTGAGTGTTTGCGCCAACTCACGCGCCACCAAATCGGCAGGGCCGCCCGCTGCGTAAGGCACCACCAACTTGATGGGTTTGCTTGGCCAAGCGATGTTGCTTTGGCTGTGCGCCCCGCAAGACAAGGCCAGCAAACCACAAGCGACCAGCAGCGACGTCATGCGCCTACGCGTGGTCCAAGCCTCAGGCATCGGCATCATTCTTTTTGTCTTCAAAGCGATCATGAAACATCCTTTTTGCCAGCTGCTCCAGCGGCCCGCCCAACACCAAAATCAACAACATGGCCGCCAACGCGCAGGCACCCACTTCGTAAAAACCTGCGCCAAACGTCGCCCCCAAAATCGCGCACGCCCACAGGCTGGCTGCGGTGGTCAAACCGTGGATGTTTTGAGAGTTCTCATTGCGCACGATGACGCCTGCGCCCAAAAATCCAATGCCCGTGATCAAGCCTTGCAACACACGGCTCACCGCTTGCGCATCAAAGCCAGGAAAGCCCGCAATCAGCAACATCACCAGGGCCGAACCCAACGCCACCAGCGAGTGGGTGCGTACGCCCGCAGATTTGTGGTGTATCCAGCGGTTCATGCCCAGCACCATGCCTGACAGCAACGCCAAGCCCAGCTTCATCGAAATTTCAGCGATCACACAGAATCCTTCATCGTCTTCAAGCCACAGCCTCAACACGGTTGATGCACAGCCCAAAGTCAGGCCGTGGGGCATTAGAGCATTCCACGGCCAGCATGCTCACCCACCCCAAACGACGCGCTGTAGGGCCACGCTAGGTCGCACGACCTAGCGAGGTTTTTCAATACACCGGTTGATGCTGCTTCAAGCTCGCCACCACCGCCTCGGTGAGCGCAAAGCCCGAGCCGTAAAACGCAGCCAATTCAGCGCAGCGTTTGGCGAACACATCCACACCTTGGGCGTAGATGAATTGCAGCGCGCCACCCGTCCAAGCCGGAAAGCCAATGCCGAAGATCGAGCCGATGTTGCCGTCGTGCACCGAGGTGAGCACGCCTTCTTGCAGGCAACGGGCGGTCTCCACGGCCTGGCGGTACAGCAGGCGGTCTTTGATGTCTTGCAGGCTGTAGGCCACGTCGACTTTTTCAAAGCGGGTTTTGAGTTCGGGCCACAGCGTCTTTTTCTGGCCCGCTGGGTAGTCGTAAAAACCACCGCCTGCGGCACGGCCTGGGCGCTTAAGTTCTTTGACCATGCGCTCGACAAACAGCTCGCCAGGCGTGGCGATGTGCACCTTACCTTCTTTGGCAAAGTCTTCACGGGTCTGGTCCAGCACATGCACCGACAGCGACAACGCCGTTTCATCCAGCACGGCCAGTGGGCCCACCGGCATGCCCACTTGCATGGCCAAGTTCTCAATCACAGGCGCAGGGATGCCCTCGCCCAACATGGCCGCGCCTTCCATCACAAAGGTGCCAAAGGTGCGGCTGGTGTAGAAGCCACGCGAGTCGTTCACCACGATCGGCAGCTTGCCCAGCGCCTGCACGTAGTCGTACGCACGGGCAATGGTTTCGTCGTCGGTCTGCGCACCACGAATGATCTCTACCAGCTTCATCTTGTCCACCGGGCTGAAGAAGTGGATGCCGACGAATTTGTTGGCATTGGCGCTGGCCGTGGCCAGGCCGCTGATGGGCAAGGTCGAGGTGTTGCTGGCAAAGAAGCCGCCTTCGACCAGCATGGGCTCAGCCTCTTGCGTGACGCGGGCTTTGAGTTCGCGGTTTTCAAACACGGCCTCGATGATCAGGTCGCAGCCCTTCAGGTCTGCGACGCTCGCCGTGGGCTGGATGAGTGACATCAAGGCCGCTTGGTTGTCGGCAGACATGCTGCCTTTGTCCACGCGTTTTTGGGTGAGCTTGTGGCTGTAGGCCTTGCCTTTTTCAGCGGCCTCTTGGCTCACATCTTTCAGCACGGTGGCGATGCCTCGGCTGGCTTGCGAGTAAGCGATGCCCGAGCCCATCATGCCCGCACCCAAAATGCCCACCTTTTGTGGCTTGTAGCGCGGCACATCTTTGGGGCGACTTTGGCCGCCCTTGATGCTGTTCATGTTGAAGAAGAAGGTGTTGATCATGTTGCGCGCCACTTGGCTGGTCAACAAACCCGCGAGGTGGCGGGTCTCGATGCGCATGGCCGTGTCAAAGTCCACCATCGCGCCTTCGACCATGGCCGCCAGCGCGGCTTCAGGGGCAGGGTACAAGCCGCGTGTTTTTTGTTTGAGCACCGCTGGGGCCACGCTCAACATGCCCGCGATCTTGGGGTTGCTCGGCGTGCCGCCAGGCATCTTGTAGTCCTTGCGGTCCCACACATGCTGGGCTGCTTCAGGCTGGCCTTGGGATGCGGCGATGTAGGCCAGCGCGCGCTCACGCAATTGCGCGTCGTTGTCCACCAACTCGTGGACCAAGCCCAGCTTGACAGCTTCGTCGGGGCCAAACAATTTGCTCTCCAACACATAAGGCTGCGCGGCCAGCAGGCCCAACACACGGGTCATCTTGGTGATGCCACCCGCACCAGGAATCAAACCCAGCGTGATTTCGGGCAAGCCGAATTGGGTTTTGGGGTTGCGCGTGGCGATGCGGTGGTGCCCCACCAACGCCACTTCCCAACCCCCGCCTAGGGCCGAACCATTGAGGCAAGTGACCACGGGCACGCCTTGTGTTTCAAGCGTGCGAAAGCATTGTTTGATGCGCTGAATTTCAGCAAAGACACGCGGACCGTCTGTGGCCTGCGAGCGCATCACGCCCTTGAGGTCAGCGCCGGCAAAGAAGGTGGACTTGGCCGACGCCAAAACGATGCCTTTCAGACCTGCCTTGTCTTTCAGCACTTGCTCGGTCGCTTGCGCAAAGTCTTCTTGCCATTGCAGGCACATGGTGTTGACCGGCGAGCCCTGCTCGTCAAAGGTGAGGGTGGCGATGCCGTCGGCCAGTTCGTAGCGCAATGTTTTCAAAATGATGTTGCTCATGGTGTTCTTTCCCCAATCAAACGCGTTCAATGATGGTGGCGATGCCCATGCCGCCGCCCACACACAAAGTAGCCATGCCGTAACGCAACTTGCGGCGGTGCAACTCATCAATCAGGATGCCAATGATCATCGCGCCCGTGGCCCCCAGCGGGTGACCCATGGCAATCGCGCCGCCGTTGACGTTGACCTTGTCGTGCGACACGCCCATCTCTTGCATGAACTTCATGGGCACGGCGGCAAAGGCTTCGTTGATCTCGAACAAATCGATCTGGTCAATCGTCAGGCCCGCCTTGGCAAGCGCCTTGCGGGCGGCCGGCATCGGGCCAGTCAGCATGATGGTCGGGTCAGCGCCCGACAAGGCCACTGACACGATGCGGGCGCGTGGGGTCAGGCCATGAGTTTTGCCTGCGGCCTCGGACCCGATCAACACCGCAGCTGCGCCGTCCACGATGCCCGACGAGTTGCCTGCGTGGTGCACATGGTGGATGCGCTCGACCTGCGGGTAGCGCTGCAAGGCCACCGCGTCAAAGCCCATGGCCCCCAGTTGCTCGAACGAAGCTTTCAGACCGCCCAGTGTTTCCACCGTGGTGCTGGGTTTGATGAATTCGTCTTGCGCCAAGATGACTTGGCCCAGCTTGTCTTTGACCGGAACGACCGAGCCATCGAAGTAACCCGCAGCACGCGCTGCCGTGGCGCGCTTTTGCGATTCGACCGCAAAGGCATCGACATCGTGGCGGCTGAAGCCGCTTAGGGTGGCAATCAAATCAGCGCCAATGCCTTGCGGCACAAACAGCGTGGCGCTGTTGGTCTCGGGGTCTTGCGCCCAAGCGCCGCCGTCGGAGCCGATTGGCACGCGACTCATGCTCTCTAAGCCACCGGCCACGACCAGGTCTTCCCAGCCGCTGCGCACCTTCATGGCGGCCATGTTGACGGCTTCTAAACCCGAAGCGCAAAAACGGTTGAGCTGCACGCCCGAGCAGCGCCAGTCCCAACCGGCAGCCAGCGCCGCGACTTTAGGGATGACCGAGCCTTGCTCACCAATGGGCGAGACCACGCCCATGACCACGTCGTCTACCGCAGCTGTGTCGAACTGGTTGCGGCTTTGCAGCTCGCGCAGCACACCCGACAGCAAGCTGATGGGCTTGACCTCGTGCAGGCTGCCGTCTTTTTTGCCTTTGCCACGCGGTGTGCGTATCGCGTCGTAAACAAATGCTTCGCTCATGAATGTCTCCTGAATGTCATCAAGGGTTAGACCCTGTGTTGCGGGAATTTCGAATCAGTATACTTTTTACAAAGCAAACGCTCTGTATAAATAAACCCTAGTTTTTTGCAAGGAACCGTCATGATTGAACGCACGCTTTTCACACCTGACCACGAAGCTTTTCGCGACAGCTTTCGCCGCTTCATGGACAAAGAAATCGCCCCCCATCACGAGGCTTGGGAGGAGCAGGGCTATGTGGACCGCGCCGTCTGGAACAAGGCCGGTGACAACGGCTTTTTGTGCATGACTCTGCCCGAGGCCTACGGCGGCTCGGACGCCGACAAGCTGTATTCGGTGGTGCAGATGGAAGAACTTTCACGCGCAGGTTTCACCGGCATTGGTTATGGCCTGCACAGCGAGATCGTGGCCCCGTACATCCTGCATTACGGCACCGAAGCACAAAAGCAAAAGTACCTGCCCAAGCTGGCCAGCGGCGAGATGGTGGGCGCGATTGCCATGAGCGAACCGGCGGCGGGCTCGGACCTGCAAGGCGTAAAGACCACTGCGATGCTGCAATCTGATGGCACTTACGTGATCAACGGCAGCAAGACCTTCATCACCAACGGCTGGCACGCCGATTTGGTGATTCTGGTGGCCAAGACCGACCCGGCTGCAGGCGCCAAAGGCACCAGCCTGTTCTTGATCGAGAGCGGCACGCCTGGCTTTGAAAAAGGCAAGCGCTTGAAGAAACTGGGCCTCAAAGCACAGGACACATCCGAATTGTTTTTTGACAACGTCAAGGTCAGTGCCGACCAGCTGCTGGGCGGCACCGCCATGCAGGGCAAGGGCTTCATTTGCCTCATGGAGCAACTGCCTTGGGAGCGCCTGCAAATCGCGATTGGCGGCATCGCTGCAGCGCAAGCGGCCATCGACTGGACGGTGCAGTACGTGAAAGACCGCAAGGTGTTTGGCCAGGCCGTGGGCAACTACCAAAACACCCGCTACACCTTGGCCGAGCTGCAGACCGAGGTGCAAGTGGCGCGTGTGTTTGTGGACAAGTGCTCTGAACTGCTGCTGCAAGACAAGCTCGACACCGCGACCGCCAGCATGGCCAAGTACTGGTGCTCGGATTTGCAGTGCAAGGTGATGGACGAATGCGTGCAGCTGCACGGCGGCTACGGCTACATGTGGGAATACCCCATCACCCGCGCCTATGCCGACGCCCGCGTGCAACGCATCTACGGCGGCACCAACGAGATCATGAAAGAAGTGATTTCGCGCAGCATGGGTTTGGCGGGGCGCTGAACGCATGACCGAGCTGGCTGAACCCAAACGCGCACGCGGCCGCCCCAAAAAGACCGAGGGCGAGCGCGACGACGGCAACCGCCGCCAGGCGCTGATTTCGGCGGCGGCGCAGCTGTTCAAGCTCAAGGGTTACGACGCCACCAGCACGCGCGAAATTGCCGCCAAAGTGGGCATGCAATCGGGCTCGCCCTTCTACCACTTTGGCAACAAACAAGACCTCTTGTTGGCGGTGATGGTGGAAGGCATGAAGCAAGCCAGCCATCGGCAAACGACTGCTTGCGCTGACCTACCGGATGACCTGCCCCCACGCGCACAACTTCGCGCCCTCATCCGCAACCAGTTCGATGTGCTGCTGGGGCCCAACAGCGATTTCATTCCGGTGATGCTTTACGAGTGGCGGTCACTCAACGCCGAACAACGTCAAACCATCACGCAGATCAAAGACGACTACGAAGCCGCCTGGACGCCCGTGCTGCAAGCGCTGCATGACAGCGGGCAACTGCAAGCCCCCGTGGGTTTGGCCCGGCTGATGATTTTTGGCGCTTTGAACTGGGCGGTGCAGTGGTACCAGCCGACCAGCCAGACCCTAACCCCAACTGCGGCCAAGCGCACATCCATGCGCTCGGTCCAAACGGCAGCGAAAGCGCCAGCACCCAGTGCCCCACGTGCCTCGCTGGACGATTTGACCGAGGCCGCCTTGGCCCTGTTTTTGAGAGACCCCACATGAAACCCGCCACACCTTACCAATCCGTCTTTGCGCCCGGCCTGCTCCAAGGGCAGGTCATCCTGGTCACCGGCGGTGGCTCGGGCATTGGCCGCTGCACCGCGCACGAGCTGGCCAGCCTGGGCGCACAGGTGGTGCTGGTGGGCCGCAACCCCGACAAACTGACCACAACCGCGCAAGAGATCACCGGTGACGGCGGCCAGGCCAGCTGGCACAGCTGCGACATCCGACGCGAGGACGATGTCAAAGCCATGGTGGCGCAGATCGTGCAGCAGCACGGGCGCATCCACGGCTTGGTCAACAACGCGGGCGGGCAATACATTTCGCCCCTGGCCAGCACCAGCGCCAAAGGTTGGCAGGCCGTCATCGACACCAACTTGACGGGCGGCTTTTTGGTGGCGCGTGAATGCTTCAACCAAAGCATGAACACTTTCGGCGGCGCGGTGGTCAACATCGTGGCCGACATGTGGGGCTCCATGCCCGGCATGGGCCACAGCGGCGCAGCGAGGGCGGGCATGGTCAGCTTCACCGAAACCGCTGCGCTCGAATGGGCCGCGCAAGGCGTGCGTGTGAATGCCGTGGCCCCGGGCTACATCGCCAGCAGCGGGATGGACCACTACCCACCGGAGGCGGGCCCGATGTTGCGCGAAATGCGCAACACGGTGCCACAAGGCCGCTTTGGCACCGAGGCCGAAACCTCAGCAGCGATTGTGTTTTTGCTGTCACCCGCAGCGAGTTTCATCAGCGGCACAGTGCTGCGTGTGGACGGTGCCCGCCCGCAAATGCGCATGGGCTGGCAGCAAGGTGTGGCCAAGCCCGATGTACAAGAACGCGACGCCGTCAAGGCCTTTAACGGCTTTCACCGCGCCGTGACCCCCAAGGTTTTCCAATGACGTTTGAATCCACCTGGAACCCCCACGGCCCTTTGGCGCAGCAAAGGCGCGAGGCCGCACTGGCCCGCTTGGCGCAATGGCAAGCCTTGCAAGACCGCGCAGCGCTTGCCTCAGCCCAGTCTAAACCCGTGTTCGACAAACGCGGGCAACTGCTGCCGCGTGAACGTGTGGCTTTGCTGCTGGACCCGGGTGCGCCCTTTTTGCCGCTGTGTGCCTTGGCGGGCTTCATGCAAGACACGCCCGACCCGGCCAAGTCGGTGCCCGGCGGCGGCATGATCGCGGGCATTGGCTTCATCAGTGGTGTGCGCTGCATGGTGGTGGCCAGCGACTCGGGCATCGAGGCCGGAGCCATTCAGGCGCGGGGTCTGGAAAAGATCTTGCGTGTGCAAGAGCTGGCCCTTGAAAACAAACTCCCCTTTGTGCACCTGGTCGAAAGCGCTGGGGCCAACCTGATGCAGTACAAGGTCGAGGGCTTTGTGCTGGGCGGCAGCTTGTTTCGCAACCTGGCGCGCCTGTCGGCAGCGGGCCTGCCCGTGCTCACGGTGCAACACGGCTCGGGCACCGCAGGCGGGGCTTACATGCCGGGCCTCTCTGACACCGTCATCATGGTGCGCGGTAGGTCACGGGCCTTTCTGGCCGGGCCGCCTTTGCTCAAAGCCGCCACCGGCGAAGTGGCCACCGAAGAAGAACTGGGCGGGGCCGAAATGCACACCAGCGTCTCAGGCCTGGGCGAATACCTGTGCGAAGACGACCGCCACGCGCTGGGCACGGCGCGCGATGTGGTGGCACGCTGGGACTGGCCATCCATCCGTACATCACGCAACACGTCAAACAGCCCACCGCTCCACACCCAGCGACAGGCCAAACCACCGCGGTTTGACGCCGAAGAACTGCTGGGCCTGATGCCCGCCCACCACCGCGAACCCATCGACATGCGCGAAGTCATCTTGCGCTTGGTGGACGATTCGGATTTTCTGGAATTCAAGCCTTTGTTCGGCGCGGCCACCGTGTGCGCACAAGCGCGCATCGGCGGGCACGCGGTCGGCATCATCAGCAACAACGGGCCGATTGATGTGGCCGGGGCCAACAAGGCCACACACTTCATCCAGTGGATGTGCCAGCTGGGTCACCCCATCGTCTATCTGCAAAACACCACGGGCTACATGGTGGGCAAAGACAGCGAACAAGGCGGCATGATCAAACACGGCTCCAAAATGATCCAGGCGGTGACCAGCGCCACAGTGCCGCAGATCACCATCCAGTGCGGTGCCTCGTTTGGGGCAGGCAACTACGGCATGTGCGGTCGGGGTTACGCGCCACGCTTTTTGTTCAGCTGGCCGGGGGCCAAGACGGCAGTGATGGGCGGCGAGCAAGCAGCCCGCACCATGCAGATCGTGGCCGAGGCGGGCATGGCCCGCAAAGGCATCACGCCCGACCCCGACAAGATGCAGGCCCAGTTCGACAAGATCGTGGCCCTGTTTGAAGCGCAGGCTGATGCGTTTTACACCAGCGGCTTGGTGCTGGATGACGGCGTGATCGACCCGCGCGACACCCGCAGCGTGCTGAGCTTTTGCCTCGACACCTGCGCCGAGAGTGCAGCCCGCCAGCCCCGCGCCAGCACGTTTGGCGTGGCCCGCATGTGAAGGCCCACACATGGCCACCGATTTGAAACACATGCTCTCGCTGGACGCTGCCCACCAGTTGGGTGAGCAGCTGGCTGCGGCCGGGGCCACAGTGCATCGGGGCCAATGGCAAAAGGCCATGGGGGCCGACTTTGAAGCCCTGGGCCTGATGGACCGAGGCCGCCGCCTGGACCAGGTGATGGCGCAATTTATGCCGCCTGACTTTGCGCAGGCCGCCCCTTTGTTGGTGCGGGCCATGGGCCGCCCCATGGGGCTGGACAAACACGGCGAGCCCACCGCCAGTGGCGATGTGCCCAGCAGCTTCTTTTATCTGCCGCACAGCATGTACATCGCCAGCCATGGCCTACAGCATCTGCCCGAGGCCCTGCACGCCCAACACGCCCTGACCCAACGTTTCACCGCCGAATTCAGCCTGCGCCCCTTTTTGCAACAGCACACTCAGGCCACCTTGGAGCGCTTGGCACAGTGGGCGCAAGACGACAACGCACATGTGCGCCGCGCCGTGAGTGAAGCCACACGGCCCCGCTTGCCCTGGGCCGCTCGCTTGCCGGACTTTGTGCGCGACCCGTCTCCGGTGCTGCCCTTGTTGGCCCGCTTGCGCGACGACCCCTCGGCCTATGTGCGCCGCTCGGTGGCCAACCACCTGAACGACATCGGCAAAGACCACCCCGAGCTGCTCACCGGATTGGCCCGCGAATGGCTGGACGATGCGCCTGTGCCTGCCTCGCGACAGGCCTTGCTGCGCCATGCCCTGCGCACCGCCATCAAGCGCGGCGATACACAGGTGCTGGCCTTGTTCGGCCACGGGGAACAGTCGGTGTTGCAGATTCAGAGCGCCAACATCACCCCATCAAAAGCCCGAATCGGCGAAAGCGTCACCCTGCGCTGCACCCTTTACAACCCCAGTGCACAGGCGGCCAGCGCTCTGGCCGATTGGCGCGTGTTTTACGTCAAGGCCAACGGCACGCTCAGCCCCAAAGTATTCAAAGGCAGCACCGTGCAGATCGAGGCCCACGGCCATGGTGTGCTCGAAAAAACACTGTCGCTGCGCCAAATGAGCACCCGCACACACCACCCGGGTCGCCACACCGTGGAGATCGCCCTCAACGGGCATGTTCACACCCTCGGTTACTTCGATCTGCACCCCTGAACCCAACCCACGGAGACACGCCATGCAATACACCCACGAACACCGCGAGATCCAGAACACGCTCAAGCGTTTCATCGAAGCCGAGATCAACCCCCATGTGGACGAGTGGGAAGCGGCTGAGATTTTTCCGGCGCATGAGGTCTTCAAAAAGATGGGCAACTTGGGCCTGCTGGGCCTGACCAAGCCTGAGGCTTACGGCGGTGCGGGGCTGGACTATTCGTACAGCCTGGCCATGGCCGAAGCGCTGGGCCACATTGACTGCGGCGGCATTCCCATGGCGATTGGTGTGCAAACCGACATGGCCACGCCCGCCTTGGCGCGTTTTGGCAGCGACGAATTGCGGGCGCATTTTTTGGCCCCGGCGATTGCGGGCGACATGGTCGGCTGCATCGGCGTGAGCGAGCCGGGTGCGGGCAGCGATGTGGCGGGCATCAAAACCGTAGCCCGTAAAGACGGCGACGACTACGTGATCAGCGGCCAAAAGATGTGGATCACCAACAGCTTGCAGGCCGACTGGATGTGCATGCTGGTCAACACCGGCGAGGGGCCCATCCATAAAAACAAGAGTCTCGTCATGGTGCCCATGCGCGAAAACGGCAAGCTGCTGCCCGGCATCGAAGTGGGCAAGAAGATTAAAAAAATCGGCATGAACAGCAGCGACACGGGCTTGATTTATTTTGACGAAGTGCGCGTACCGCAGCGCTACCGCATTGGGGCCGAGGGCCAGGGCTTCATCTACCAAATGCAGCAGTTTCAGGAAGAACGCCTGTGGTGCGCGGCCAGCACGCTGCAGTCGCTGACCCACTGCATACAGTGGACCGTGGAATGGGCGCAAGAGCGCAAGCTGTTTGGTTCAACCTTGGCCGACCAGCAGTGGGTGCAGTTCAAGCTGGCCGAACTCAAGGCCGAGGTGGAAAGCCTGCGCGCCCTGACCTACCAGGCTTGTGAGCATTACGTGGCCGGTGAAGACGTGACCGAGTGGGCCACCATGGCCAAGCTCAAAGCCGGCCGCCTCAACCGCACCGTGCCCGACACCTGCTTGCAATTTTGGGGTGGCATGGGCTTCACCTGGGAGAACAAGGTCTCGCGCATGTACCGCGATGGCAGGCTGGCTTCGATTGGCGGCGGTGCCGACGAGGTCATGTTGGGCATCCTGGCCAAGATGATGGGCATTGCCAAGCGGCCGCAAAAATGAGCACAACCATCAGCATGCCAGTGGGCAAAACTTTGCAGATCACGCGCGAAGCCGCGGTCGAAACCTGGACGATGAACGACCCGGCCACCCGCAACGCCCTGAGCGATGCCGTGGTGGACGGCTTGCTGGAAGCCTGTGCGCGTGCGTCGCAAGACGCCACGCTGCGCATCGTGGTACTGACCGGCGCGGGCGGTGCTTTTTGTGCGGGCGGCAGCTTGGGCGGGTTTGCCAGCCTGATCGGCCAGCCCTTGCAAGCGGGTCAAACCGACCCACTGCTCGCCATGAACAAAAGTTTTGGCGACCTGCTGCATGCCCTTTGCGCTCTGCCCCAATTGCTGGTGTGCCGAGTCGACGGCGCGGCCATGGGCGGCGGCTTTGGCTTGGTGTGCTGCGCCGACCATGTGGTGGCCACAAAACGTTCGGTGCTGGGGACGCCCGAGGTCACGTTGGGCCTGCCGCCTGCACAAATTGCGCCATTCGTTTGGCAGCGTTTGGGTGAGAGCGCGGCACGCCAGTGCCTGCTGCAAGGGCTGAGCTACTCCGCAGAGCAGGCGCTGCAAATGGGCTTGGTCAACGAAGTGATCGAGCACGACACCGATGAAGCCTGGCACAAAACGCTGACGCGCCTGCTGCGTGCCGCACCCGACGCAGTAGCCAGCACCAAACAATTGCTGCGGCAACTGAGCGGCCCCGCGACTGGCTTTCCCAACTCACTTGCCTCACCCAACTCTCCCGCCTTGCCCGACTTTCGCGATGCCGCAGCCCAAGCGTTTGCGAGCGGACTGCGCAGCGCCGAAGCCGCGCAAGGCCTGGCCGCGTTTGCACGCAAACAACCCGCGCCTTGGGCCATCACCAGCGAGAAGCCTTGATGAAAACCACCACGCAACCTAGCGCGCACTCGCCTGCACATTCGCCTTCACATTTGCCGTCTCGTCTGCCCGTCACCCGCCTGCTGATCGCCAACCGGGGCGAGATCGCCCGCCGCGTGATCCGCACGGCACGGCGCATGGGCGTCCAGACGGTGGCCGTTTATTCAGACGCCGACCGCAACGCCCTGCATGTGCACGAAGCCGACACCGCCGTTGGTTTGGGTGGCACGCTGTCAGCCGACTCGTATTTGCGCATCGACAAGTTGCTGCAAGCCGCAAGCGATAGCGGGGCCGATGCGGTCCATCCGGGCTATGGGTTTTTGAGCGAGAACGCCGAGTTCGCGCAGGCCGTGATCGACGCGGGCCTGACTTGGGTCGGGCCGCCACCCGAAGCCATTCGGGCGCTGGGCAGCAAATCAGCCGCCAAGGCGCTGGCCCTGCAGCACGGCGTGCCTTGCTTGCCGGGCTACTTTAGCGCAGACCAAAGCGACGCCACCTTCACTGCACAAGCCGAGCAGTTGGGACTGCCGCTGATGGTCAAAGCCGTGGCCGGAGGTGGCGGGCGCGGCATGCGCTTGGTGACCGACATGGCGCAGCTGCTGCCCGCGCTGCAAAGCGCCCGCTCTGAAGCATTGGCCGGTTTTGGCAACGGCGATTTGCTGATGGAACGCGCCTTGCTGCGCCCCCGCCACATCGAGGTGCAGATCATGGCCGACACACAAGGCCACTGCATCCACTTGGGTGAGCGCGACTGCTCGGTGCAGCGCCGTCACCAAAAGATCATCGAAGAATCCCCCAGCCCGGCCGTGAACGCTGCGCTGCGCGCGCAACTCGGGCAAGCGGCTATCGCGCTCGCGCAATCGGCGGGCTATGTGGGCGCAGGCACAGTGGAGTTTTTGCTGGACGAGGCACAAGACGACCCGCAAGCTAACCAGATAGCAGACAAGCCTTTTTATCTGATGGAGATGAACACCCGACTGCAGGTGGAGCACCCGGTGACCGAGATGCTCACAGGCCTCGATCTGGTCGAGTTGCAGCTGCGCATCGCACGCGGCGAAGCGCTGCCACTGACGCAAGCCGATGTGCGCCTGCAAGGCCATGCCATCGAAGTGCGCCTGTGCGCGGAAGACGAACACTTCACACCGCAGACCGGCACGGTGGTGCACTTCGCTGCGCCGACCCTCGATGCAGGGTTGCGCTTTGACCACGCGCTGCACACCGGCGCCGAAGTCACGCCGCATTACGACGCCATGCTGGGCAAACTGATCGCCCACGCACCCACGCGAAACGAAGCCATCGCCCGCCTGTGCGCAGGCCTGAACCAAACGGTTGTGCTGGGCCTGCCCACCAACCGCGCGTTTTTGGCCGCGTGTTTGCAACACCCCCTATTTGCAGCAGGCGAGGCATTGATCCCTTTCTTGGCCGAACAGGCCCACACCGTGCGCGAGCACTTGCAAGCCAGCGCCAAGGTGCAGACCGTGGCCGCGCTGGCGGTGCTCTATGCCCAACAGCCACCCGCGCAGCACATGGCCAACCCGTTTGCACGGCCCGTGCGCATGGGCTTTGAGGGGCAGGCTCAAGCCTGGCAAGCCGCGGTACACGAACTGGGGCACGGCCAAGTGCGTGTGCACCAAGGCGATGTCACACATGAAGCGCTACTCGAACATGCGCTCGCTGCTCAAGCAACAGGCGCAGCAGACACAAAACACCACGCGTTGCACATCACCTTGAATGGCGTGCGGTGGCAAGCGCTTTTGGCGCGCACAGGCGGCACGACAGCGCGCTGTCATGTGCAATTGCAAGGCCCGCAATGCGCAGAAATGTGGCTGACCGACCAAAGCCACAGCGCGCCCAGCGCAGGCGCCAGCACACAAGCGGCGCAGTTGCTGCGAGCCCCCTTCAACGGCAAGCTGATCGCGCTGCATGTGCAAGAGGGTGAATCTGTCAAACAGGGCGATCCGATTTTGGTCATCGAATCGATGAAGTTAGAACATATCTTGTGCGCCCAAAGCGATGCGGTGGTGCACAGCCTCTTGGCCAGCGTAGGCCAACAAGTGAGCACCGGCCAAGTGTTGGTGCAATGGAAGGACGCCCCATGAGCACCGCTGAATTCACGCCCGCTATCACCCCCGACTTCACGCCAGAAGACCTGCAAAGCCTGCACGCCACCGTTGAGCGCTTTGCATGCCAGGCCATTGCCCCGCACGTACCCGCGTGGGAAGAAGCCGGTCAATTTGACCGATCGCTTTACACCCAAGCCGCAGAGCTGGGCCTGCTGGGCCTGGGCTACCCCGAACACCTGGGCGGCACACCCGCCCCCTGGCGAGCTCGCAACCTGCTGTCACAAACCCTCGCGCGTTACGGCGGCAGCGGCGGTGTGATGGCCAGTTTGTTCTCGCACAACATTGGCCTGCCCCCGGTCATGGCACACGGCAGTGCCGAGTTGCAAGCCGAGGTGGTGCCACCCGTGCTGCGCGGCGAACGTATCGCGGCACTGGCCATCACCGAGCCCGGTGGCGGCTCGGATGTGGCTGGCCTGCGCTCCACCGCGCGCGCAGACGGCAGCGACTATGTGATCGACGGCGAAAAGGTGTTCATCACTTCAGGCCTGCGCGCCGACTGGATCACCCTGGCCGTGCGCACCGACTTGGCCAGCAAGGGGGCCAGTGGCATTTCGATGGTCGTGGTGCCTGGCGACACGCCCGGCATCACACGCACGCGCTTGCACAAGATGGGCTGGCACAGTTCGGACACGGCGCAGCTGCACTTTGACGGCGTGCGGGTGCCCCAGCGTTACCGGCTGGGTGACGAGGGCGCGGGCTTCAAGATGATCATGGGCAACTTCAACGGCGAGCGCCTGGCCATGTCGGCCATGGCGCTGGGTTTTGCTGAGGCTTGTTTTGACGAAGCAATGGCCTGGAGCCGTCAACGCCAGACCTTTGGCGCGGCACTGATCGAGCGCCAGGTCATCCGCCACAAACTGATGGACATGCAAATGCGCATCTCGTCCACCCAAGCCTGGGTCGATGCCGTGACGCAGCAAGCCGATGCCGGCCAGACCGGTGCCGAGTGGGTGGCTCAGGTGTGCTTGCTGAAGAACCACGCCACCCAAACCATGCAGTTTTGCGCGGATGCCGCCGTGCAGATGCTGGGCGGCATGGGCTTCATGCGCGGCACGGTCAGCGAGCGGGTTTACCGCGAAGTGAAAGTGATGATGATCGGCGGCGGGGCCGAAGAGATCATGAAAGAGCTGGCCGCGAAGCAGTTGGGCATTTGATCAAACCGCAGACGCAGGGGAAGCACTGGCTGCACTGGCCTGACGTCGCACCCGCCAGAACAACCAGCCGGCAATCGACAGATTGAGGAGGTTCCAAGCCATGCCATTTACAAAGGCGGCCTTGTAGCTGCCGGTCACATCAAACACCCAGCCTGACATCCAGCCCCCCAGCGCCATGCCCAAGAGCGTGGCCATGATGACCGAGCCCACTCGGGCACCCGCCTCTTCGGGGGCAAAGTGCTCACGCACGATGATCGCGTAAGACGGCACGATGCCGCCCTGAAACAAACCGAACATGGCCGAGATCACATACAGCGGCACCATGCCGTCAAACGGCAAAAACAACAGCAGCGCCACACCTTGCAGGGCTGAGCCCAACAGCAGGGTGCGGATGCCCCCGATGCGGTCACAAATCACGCCCGACACCAAGCGACTGACGATGCCGCAGGCCAGCATCAACGACAGCATTTGCGCGCCGCGTGCCGCCCCAAATCCAAGGTCGGTGCAATAAGCCACGATGTGCACTTGCGGCATGGACATCGCCACACAGCAAGCAACGCCGGCCAAGCACAACAGCAACTGGGCATGTGCGGGTCGCAGGCCAAACGGACGACTGCGGTCCACCACACGCACCGCGCCGCCCGCAGGGGCCAACGACACCAGCGGTGGTCGTTGGCGCATGCGCAAAGACAAAAGCAGCATGCCCAAACCACACACCAGCCCCAGCAACACATAGGTCTGCCGCCAGCCAATGGTCTCGATGCCATGCTGCACGATAGGGGGCCATAACGCCCCCGCGATGTAATTGCCACTGGCACAGATCGCCACGGCAATGCCACGTCGCCGGTTCCACCACAAGGCCGTGTCGGCCAACAGCGGCGCAAACGTGGAGGAACTGCCGATCAAGCCCAGCAAGCCATGCGCCAAACCAAAGGCCCAAATGCTGCCAGACGAACCCGCCCAGATAAAACCACCACACACGGCAGCGGCCCCGACCCACAGCACTGGCATCAGCCCATGGCGGTCAGCCAGACGACCGGTCCACAAACCACCCAAGCCCAGACAAATCATCATCAGGGTGTAGGGCAGGGATGCATCGGCCCGGCCAATGCCGAATTCGGCTTGGACAACCGGCAACACCACGGACACCACGTACATGCTGCTGTTGCCCAGCACCACCAAGCCAAGCGTGACCAGCAGACGCCAAGCCGCCTGACGTGAGTCAATGAGCGACGGATCGGCGGGTGAAGTGCTGGTCATGCCGCACGCACGCTGCGTGGGTTACTTGGCTTTTGGATAGTCAGACACAACTTTCCAGCGCCCGTCTTGGATCTGCGACATGCGCGAAATGTTGCTGCCCAGACGCTTGGTGGCGCTGAAGGTCATTTCAGGGCTGCCGAACATGTCAGAGGGCAACTTCATGGTGTCCATGGCCTTGATGAACGTTTCGGTGGTCAGATTGGCACCGGCTTTTTCTGCCGCACGCAGGTAAGCGTCCACCGCGTTGTAGCCATACACCGAGAACACGGTGGGGTCTTCGTTGAACTTGGTTTTGTACTTGTTGGCCCAGAAACGGATGTTCTGCTCGGCTTCATCCAGGTAAGGGTGCTGCACGGTCATGGTGGCGTAAAAGCCGTTCATGGGCGCGCCGCCGAGCTTGTGGATCAAGTCGGTGTAGGACGCGCTGGAGCCGATGAACGTGGGGTTGAAGCCCAAACGACGCGCCGTAGCAACGCCGCCAATGGTTTCACGAATGATGGTGCCCATGACGACGAAATCGCACTTGGCTGACGCCAGTTTTTGCATCTGTGAGGAGAAGTCGGTCGCGCCACGTTTGTAGGTCGTCACTTCGGCGAACTGCAAGCCTGCATCTTTCAGGCCGGCTTCCGCACCGCGGAACACTTCCAAGCCAAATTCATCGTCTTGGTACATGGCGCAAATTTGCTTGGCACCTTTTTCTTTGACCAAGGTTGGCACCGACTGACGCATCTGGTCGAAGTAGGTTGCCGCAAACGAGTACTTGAGCTTGTGGAAGGGCTCGTACATTTCGCGCGCAGCGGTCACTGGGAAGAAGTTGACCACGTTCTTTTGAAACTGCACCGGCATCGCCGCCATGTTCTGGGCTGTGCCGATGTGGGCAATCATGGCAAAGATCTTGTCTTGGTTGACCAACTTCTGGGCCGCCAGCACCGCACGGCGTGGGTCGTAGCCGGAGTCTTCGACCAACAGCTTGATCTTGCGCCCGCCCACACCGTCTTGTTCGTTGGCTTCATCGACGCGCAACATCATGCCCAAACGCACTTGCTTGCCAAAGCCCGCCAATGGGCCTGACAAATCTTGAATCGACCCGAGCACGAGTTCGTTTTTGGTCACGCCTTGTGTTTGGGCCATGGCCGCACTGGCGGTCAAGGCCAGGGTTGCAGCGATCAGACTGAGTTTGATGTTCATGAGGCTTGTCTCCTGTTGTTGTTAAATTAAATCGGTCAGCGGTACATCGCTTCAATCTGAGGCGCGTATTTCTGTTGAACCAGCTTGCGCTTGAGTTTCATGGTCGGGGTCAGCTCTTCGTCTTCGGCTGTGAGCTGGGTGTCCAGCAGCCAGAATTTCTTGATCTGCTCTACACGGGCGAACTTCTTGTTCACACGCTCAACTTCGTTTTGGATCAATTCCTGCACCTCGGCAGCATGGGTCAGGCTGGCGTAGTTGGAGAAAGGCACGTCGTTGTCCTGCGCGTATTTCTCCACGTTTTCCTGGTCGATCATGATGATCACGGTGAGGTAGGCCCGCTTGTCGCCAATCACCACCGCGTCGGTGATGTACGGCGAGAATTTCAATTCGTTTTCGAGTTCGCTCGGGGTGATGTTTTTACCCCCTGCTGTGATGATGATGTCTTTCATCCGATCGGTGATGCGGAAAAACCCTTCCTCGTCCACCACGCCCACATCGCCCGTGTGCAACCAGCCATCGGCATCGATGGTTTCGGCCGTTTTTTCGGGCAGGTTCAGGTAGCCCATGAACACATTGGTGCCGCGCACCAAAATCTCGCTGGTCACAGGGTCCAGACGCACTTCGTTGAAAACAGCAGCCGGACCAATCGAGCCAGGCTTGATGCGGTCAGCCGGCACGCCGGTGGCGGCACCACAGGTTTCGGTCATGCCCCAAACTTCCAGCATGGGCAGGCCCAGCGCCAAGTACCAGCGCACCAGATCGGGTGAAATCGGCGCAGCGCCCGTGACCAAAAAGCGCGCGCGGTGGATGCCGATCATCTTGCGCACGTTGTTGAGTGCCAGCCAGCGGGCCACATGAAAACGCAGTTTCAAGTGCGCGGGCACGGGTTGACGTTGCAACACCAATTCAGCCACCTGCTGACCCACGCCGATGGCCCAGCCATACACGGCCTGTTGAAAGCCCCCGGCCTCTTTGAGCGCGATCATCACGCCGGAATAAAACTTTTCCCACACACGCGGCACACCCGTGAACACGGTGGGAGCAATCTCGCGCACGTTTTCGGGCACGGTTTCAGGGTTCTCGACAAAGTTGAGCTTGGCCCCGGTGTACAGCGAGAAATACTCACCGCCCATGCGCTCGGCAATGTGGCACAGGGGCAAGAAACACATGCACTCGTCGGTCTCGTCACGGGCAATCAGGGTGTTGTAACCCCGCACGCTGTAGACCAGGCCCCGGTGGCTGTGCATGCCGCCTTTGGGCTTGCCGGTGGTGCCGGAGGTGTAGACCAAGATGGCCAGGTCTTCGGGCTGGCAAGCGGCGGTGCGCTGCGTCAGCATGGCGGGGTGCGATGCCAGATGCTCGCGACCCAAAGTGCGCAAGTCAGCGAGGCTGATCACCTGCGGGTCTTTGAACTCGCGCAGGCCGTCCATGTCGAACACGACGATCTTCTTCAACAAGGGCAACTTGTCGCGTACGGCCAAGGCCTTGTCGAGTTGCTCGTCGTCTTCAACAAACAAAACCGAGGTGCCCGAGTCTTCACTCAGGTAATGCACTTGGTCAGCCGCGTCGGTGGGGTAAATGCCGTTGGACACACCGCCCGCACTCAGCACGGCCAAGTCGCACAAGACCCACTCGATGTTGGTGTTCGACAGGATGGAGGCCGTGTGGTGGGCTTCAAAGCCCAGCGACATCAGGCCATGGCCGATCTCGCGCACAGCATGCGCGGTTTCATTCCAAGTCCAGCTGCGCCAGATGCCCAGCTTTTTCTGGCGCATCCACACGTTGGACCCGCGAACGGCCACCGCATTCCAGAATATCGCGGGAATGGTCTCGCCCGCCATGACGATGTTTGGGTTGGGTTGTATGCGCGATGCGTCCCAGAGGTTGCTCATGTCTTATCTCCAGGTTTTCTTCTTTTTCCAGCGACGGTCAGCACGCACGCCCTCTTCCTTGAGCCCCAAGTAGAACTCCTTGATGTCGTCCTTTTCGCGCAGACGGGCACAGGTGTCTTCCATCACGATGCGGCCGTTCTCGAGCACGTAACCGTAGTCGGAGGCATTGAGCGCCATGTTGGCGTTTTGCTCGACCAACAAAATCGTGGTGCCCCGTTCACGGTTGATGCGCACCACAATTTCAAAAATCTCCTTCGTGAGCTTCGGGCTCAATCCCAAGCTGGGCTCGTCGAGCAAGATCAGCTCTGGATTGGCCATGAGCGCACGGCTGATCGCCAACATTTGTTGCTGCCCACCCGAGAGCAAGCCCGCATCCTGCGCAGCGCGCTCGCGCAAGATAGGGAAATAGTTGAATACCGCTTCCATGTCGCGGGCCACGCCATCGCGGTCATTGCGAGTAAAGGCCCCCATGAGCAGGTTGTCTCGGATCGACAGCAGCGGGAACACTTCGCGGCCTTCGGGCACATGCATCAAGCCACGCTGCACGATCAGGGCGGGGTCCATGGCGGTGATGTTCTGGCCCTTGAACTCAATCGAACCTTTGCGCGGATCGATGATGCCGCTGATGGTTTTCAAGATCGTGGTTTTGCCAGCACCGTTGGAGCCGAGCACCGTGGCAATTTCGCCTTTTTTGACCTGCAAGCTCACACCTCGGATGGCCTTGATCGGGCCATAGGCGCTTTCGACGTTGAGCAGCTTGAGGACGATGTTGTCTTCGCTCACGGGGGTGTTCATACGGCCTCCGCTTTGTAGTTTTCGCGGCGCAACATGGACACATCGTCCACCGTGCCCAGATAGGCCTCGATGACACCGGCGTCGCTTTGCACTTGGGCGGGCGTGCCAGTGGCCAGCTCTTGTCCTTGGCTCATGGCCAGCACACGGTCAGAAACCTTGGAGACCAAGCCCATGTCGTGCTCGACCATCAACACCGAAATTCCCAGCTCGTGCTGGATGTCCGAGATCCAGAACGCCATGTCTTCGGTCTCTTCAACGTTCAGCCCCGAAGAGGGCTCATCGAGCAACAACAGCTTAGGCTCGGTGCACAAGGCACGGGCCAACTCCACCACCTTGCGCACCCCGTAGGGCAGACCTGCCACCATCGAATCGCGGTGGTGTTGCAGGTCGAGGAAATCGATGACTTCTTCGACTTTTTCGCGCGCTTCGATTTCAGCCGCACGGGTTTTGGCACTGAAAAACATCTCGCTCCACAAACCGGTTTTGCGATGCGTATGACGACCGATCAACAGGTTTTGCAGCACGGTGGCGTGTTCGAACAGCTCGATGTTTTGGAAAGTGCGTGCAATGCCCAGACCCGCAATGCTGTGGGCTGGCTGGTCGGTCAAGCGCAAGGTACCTTGCGGTCCTGCGTAATCGATCACGCCGGTGGTGGGGGTATAGATGCGGCTGATCAGGTTGAAGACCGTGGTCTTGCCAGCGCCGTTGGGGCCGATCAGGGTGAACACTTCGCCGCGCTTGACGTCAAAGCTCACGCTATTCACGGCCAGCACACCGCCGAAGCGGACGCTCAGATTTTGGGCGGATAAAAGGATGTCGTCGTTCATTTGAGGCGGTCCGACTTCTGGAAAGATTTTTGACGCTTGAACATGCCACGGCGGTAGAACGGGAACAGCTGGAACCAGGTCCGCACCTTGAGCCAGCGGCCGTAAAGCCCCAGTGGTTCAAACAACACAAAGGCAATCAGCACGATGCCGTAGACCGTGCCCTGCAAACCCGTCGCGCCACCGATGGCGGCGGGCAAAAAGTCTTTGCCCAAGGCAATGAGCTGGGGCATGACGATCAAGAAGATCGCACCCAAGAAGGCCCCGTGCACCGAACCCAAACCACCGATCACCACCATCAGCAGCAAGTCGATGGACTGGATGATGTTGAACTGATCGGGCGAGAGGAACTGAATCTTGTGCGCGTACAACGCACCCCCAATGCCCGCCAACGCCGCCGACAAGGCAAACGACAAGGTCTTGTAACGGGCCAAGTGAATGCCCATACTTTGCGCTGAAATCTCGGAATCACGGATGGCAACAAAGGCACGTCCTGTCGATGAACGCAGCAAATTCAGAATGGCCAGTGTGGCCCCCACGGTCACCACAAGGCAGAGGAAATAAAACGACTCGGTGCTGTCCAAGGTCCAGCCCAGCATGGCCGGTGGGTTGACGCTCAAGCCGGCGTTGCCGCCGGTCATGTGCTCCCAGCGAGCGATGCCTTCTTCCACGATGAAGCCAAACGACAAGGTGGCCATGCCCAAGTAAATACCTTTGACGCGCAACGCGGGCAAGCCAACGATGACACCCGCCATCGCAGAGAACAAGCCTGCGCACATCAGCGCCAACGGAAAGGGCACACCCGCATTCACCATCACCGCTTCGGTGTAAGCGCCCACGCCCAAAAAGGCGGCGTGGCCCATGGAAAACAAGCCCGTAAAACCGGCCAGCAGCATCAGGCCCAAGCCCACCACCGCGTAGATCAGCACAAAGGTCAGTTGCGCCAACCAGTATTCGGCCAGCACCCAAGGCGCGGCCACCAGAAACACAGCCAGTAAGCCGTACCAAAACACATGGCCGCCATGCTTGGCCAGCGTGATGTCCTGGTTGTATTGGGTTTTAAAAATAAATCGCATGCGAAGCCTCAGACTTTCTTGCGCAGTTTTTCGCCAAACAAGCCGTTGGGCTTGAGCACCAGCATGAGCAAGACCACGATGTAGGGGGCAATGTCCTTGAAGCCTTCAGGCAAGTAAAAGCCCGACAGCGACTCGACGATGCCAATCACCAGTCCACCCACAATCGCGCCCGGCAAACTGCCGAAACCACCCACCACCGCTGCGGGGAAAGCCTTCAGGCCAATGAAGCCCATGTTGGCGTGCACAAAAGTAATGGGCGCCAACAGCAAACCCGCCACAGCCGCCACACCCGCGGCCAATCCCCAAACCAAGCCATTGAGGCTTTGCACAGGAATGCCCATGTAATAAGCCGCCAGTTGGTTTTGCGATGAGGCTTGCATGGCGATGCCCAGCTTGCTGTACTTGAACATGGCAAACAAAGCGAGACACAGCACCGTCGTGAACGCAATCACCACCAGTTGCTCGGCAGCCACCACCAGTGCACCCATCTGCAAAACCTGTCCGGCATAGGGGACGGGCATGGTGTGGGTATCGGTGCCCACATTGGGGATCATGGTGATCAGACCACGCAACAAATAGCCCACGCCAATGGTGAGCATGACAATCGAAAAAGCCGGCTGACCCAAGATGGGGCGAATCACCAGACGCTCAAGCAAAACGCCCAAGATGCCCATGGCGATGATGGCCGCAGGCACAGACACCCAAAAAGGAAAGCCCAGCCATGTCATGGCGGCCAAACCCGCAAACGCACCGACCATCATCAGATCGCCTTGGGCAAAGCTGACCGTTTCGGTCGCCTTGTAAATCAGCACGAA
>CANBRM010000011.1 GCA_947371915.1 Comamonadaceae bacterium
ATGCGACTCGCGATACGCCAAAATTTCTAGGCCCAATGCGCTGCCTTCGGCATCAAAGCCAGCGGCGTAGTCGATCAAGTCGTATTTGCCAATCACGCGATCAGACACAACGTAGCCCCATGTTTTGTCGCCTTGCAGGGCACGCCAAATTTTGGGGCTGAAGCTTTTAGGGACGCGCGTGTCGCTGGCTTTGGCGATGGCATTGAGCTTGGCGTCGTCCAGAAAAAACGCCCATGGCACAAAACCATCGGCCTGCGGTTGCAGCAACTTTTGCGCTTGCTCGATCTCCATAAAGGCAGCGGCGAACACGCTGCTGCCCATCAGTGGCGTGGCGCTGAGGCCCAGCGCGCCCATGCGTTGCAAGGCTTGCCGACGGCTGGCGAAGGAGGTGTGCGTCATATCAGTAATGAAAGCCTAAGCCCATGTTGAAGCGGTCGAGTGCGCTGTTGTTGACGTACTTTTGAAGGTCCATCTTGACCACCACTTGCGGGTGCAAGTAGTAGCTCGCGCCCACGGTCCACACTTGGGTGTCGGGGTCATTGGCAGGCGCTAACCCACCCAAACCTGAAAAGCCAAGGGCGGTGTTGACCCGCTCATAACGCGTGAAGGGCACCAAGCTGTTGTCGCCGCTGCGCCACAACCGGTAAGCCGCTTGGGCGTACCAGCCTCTGAATTGGTTGGGCACGGGGTTGACACCGTTGCCCGAAGCGTTGAAGGCGCTGACGTCGTGGAACCGACCTTGCGCCGCCAACGTGGACAGGTCCCACGCGCTCACTTGCCACTTGGCATGCACTTCGGCCAAGGTGACGGACGCATTGGGCGAGGCGATGGTGGCTTGCTTTTGGCCAATGCCACCTTGGAACAGGCTGCCGCCGAAGTTCACACCGGGTACGCCGTCAAAGTTGAGCGCGCCGTAATAGCCCAACGAAGCGGCTTTGGCTTTTTGCCCTTCTTGGTGAATGGACCCAAGGGGCGAGGCTTTGGTGTCGGCACTGTCGGTGGGCCACTTGGTCAAATCAAAGCTGGTGACCACGCCGGCATCCCAACGCAAGCCGGAGTCTTGCAAGCCGCGAAAGCCAATGCCGAGCTCACGCCATGTTGAGGGAATGATGGCGGTTTCCACCAAATTTCGGGTCACGCCGTAATAGCGGGTGGGCTCATGGTTTTCGTTCATGTAGCCCACGGGCAACAAGAAGAGGCCCATCTTGGCGGTCAGGCCGTCGGTGATGTCATGCTCAACGTACAACTGCTCAAAGGCGACCTCGCCGCTGTCGTCTTTAGAGACCACAGCGTGCTCCACCTCCAACTCGGCCGCAAAGCGTGTGCGCTCGTTAAATTTGTAGCCAAAGCCCAGTACGGCACGACGCGCTGTGGCCTCTGAGCCTGCGATGTTGTTTTTGGGGCGCGTGAAGTTGAGCTCGCCATAGCCAAATAGGCTCACCGCGTTGGCGGGGGCTTCTGGTGCATTGCCGTTCTGGGCGACATGCAGGCTGGCTTCTGCGTTAGCCTGGCTTTGTGGTGGAACGGCTGTTGCAGCAACAGACGTGGGGGCTGAATTTTTTTGCACCTTCAGCGCATCAAGCTCGGCACGAAGTTGGCGCATTTCTTCGCGCATCTTGCGCATCTCGGCGGCCACGTCGGGTCCTGTTTGGGCATGGCCCACTTGGCACGCCAAAAGAACGGCGGAGGCAATGAGTGTGGTTTTGAATGTCATGGCAGTGTCCCTTTCAAGGCAGGTAGCCATCGCTCAGGGTTCTGAGGAAGGCGATCAATTCGTTGATTTCTGTTGGCGTCAACACGGGGGCTTGGCCCACGCTGCGGTTGTAGGGACCTTCGGTCACGTTCACGTTGCCACGCTCCAAGGCAGGCAAGTCGTTGTAGACCAACACTTGGCCTGGGTCGCTCGGATACCAAGCCTCGGGGCTGGTGTCGCGCGTGATGTAGAAATTGACCACCTGCGCCAGCATGGTGAACTTGCCGTTGTGAAAGAAGCGTTTGCGTTGCGCCACGTTTCTCAAGCTCGGCACTTTGAAGGCACCGCAACGCTCCGTTTTGGTAGACAAATCGGTTCGCACAGGCCCGCACAAACCTTTGTCATAAAAGCTGGCCACGGCGTTCGCAGGAATCTCTGCATTGCGCGGCACGCCTAGGTTGTCGTAACTGAAATCGGTGAACAGTGCAGCGGGGGCGTTGTCTGGCTTGGTGCTGGGGTGACACGCGGCGCAATTGCCTTTGTCGGCACGGTTGAACCAAGCCAGCCCTTTGAGCTCCTCGGGCGTGAAGGTCGCTTGGCCTTGGTTCACCGCATCAAATTTGCTGGTGAAGGGGGCGAAGTCTGTGTCTTCAATTTGGTAACGCTCTAACGCAAAGGCCACGCGCTCGAAAGCGGCATTGGGGTCATTGAAGATGTTGGCACCAAACACCTTTTTGAATAGGTCGGCATAAGGCGTCAAGCGGAGTTTGGCGATGACCTCGGCGGGCGAGTTGTTGGCCATCTCGTTGCTGCCCAGGAATGGCCCTTTGGCTTGCTCGGCCAAGGAGTTGGCGCGGCCGTCCCAAAAGAAGCCGCCCTTTGCCACGCCCTCTGCGTCGAACTTGAAGGCGTCGTTGAACTTGAGGTAATTGATGGCCGGCGGCGTTCTCAGGCCCGCCAAGGTGAAAGGTTGGCTTGCGCCACCCAATGCCACGGGCGTCTCAAACGGCGACGCATGGCCGATGCGGGGGTCGTGACACGTGGCGCACGACATGGCCCCCGAGGCAGACAAACTCGGGTCTTTGAAGATCAATTGACCCAGCTGCGCCGCCGCGCCCATCGCTTGCGCTGACACACTTTCGCCGCCACTTCCCCCACAAGATGCGAGAAATGTCGAACAGATCAAGAACGGCGCTAAAAAATGATGCTTTGCCATGGGGTGACAGGGTGTTTCTTCCGTTTGGGAGTAAAATAAGTGTAAACGCAAATCATTCCTATTTGCGTTACGGATCAAAATCTCTCGCAAAGTTCTTCGCTATGCATGCACCTCTGTCGGTCGGTCCTCATCACGCACCCTTTCCATTGACGCTGGAAAAACTCGCCATGGGTGAGTCGGCCAGCGTCATGTCCATCAACATGGACGGTGCGTTGAAGAAGCGCCTCTTTGCCTTGGGTCTGAAAGAAGGCGCGCAGGTGCGCGTGCTGCGCCGGGCCATCTTTGGCGGCCCCATGCATCTGCGCGTGGGGACCAGTGAATTGATCGTGCGTTTGAAAGAAGCCAGCTGCATTTGTTTGGCAACCGCATCATGAAACGTGTCGCATTACTGGGCATGCCCAACACAGGCAAGTCAACCCTGTTCAACCGATTGACGGGCTCGCATGCCAAAGTGGGCAATTGGCCAGGGCTCACGGTGGAGCTGCTCAATGCGCGGCTGATCGTGGGCGATCAAGTGGTGCGCTTGGTCGACTTGCCTGGCATTTACGACCTCAACGGCTACTCAGGCGACGAGAAAGTGGTGACCCATTTTCTGGACACCCAAGCCACTGACCTCGTCATCTTTGTGCTCAACACCTCGCAATACGAACGCCAGCTGCACTTGCTGAGCCAAGTAATGGCCAAAGGCATTCCCATGCTGGTGGTGATGAACATGGTGGACGAAGCCAGCGCCATGGGCATCAGCGTCGATGTCGATGTCTTGCGCGAAAAACTGCAACACCCCGTGCACCTGCTCTCGGCCAAATATGGCCAAGGCATGGAGCGATTGCTCCCCGCGGTGCGCCAAGCGCTGGTACACAGCGAGAACCTCACACATACGGCCTCACTGTCAGACGTGGAAAGCGCGTTTCAAGCCGCGATGCGCGTCCCCGCACAGGCATCGCATGCACTGACCGAGAAGCTCGACAACGTGCTGCTGCACCCTATCTTGGGGTTGCCGATCTTTTTTGCCGTCATGCTGCTGCTCTTTCAAGGCGTATTTGCCATTGGCAAACCGCTGCAAGACGGTACGGCTTGGTTACTCACCGAATTTCGCACACTGGCATTGGACCCTTTGGGCGCGCACTTGCCGGTGATGCTGCAAGGCTTGCTGCTGGACGGGGTCTACAACGGCTTGAGCACGGTGGCCAGTTTTGTCCCGCTCATCGTGTTGTTCTTTCTGTTCATGGGCATTGTGGAAGACACAGGCTATTTGTCGCGTGCGGCGTTTTTGATGGATGCGCTCATGGCCAAGTTCGGACTTGATGGCCGCAGCTTTGTGATGCTGCTCATGGGTTTTGGCTGCAACGTGCCCGCCTTGATGGGCACACGGGTCATTCGCTCCAAAGGGCTGCGCTATTTGACAATGCTGACCATTCCGTTCTCTTTGTGCTCGGCGCGCATGCAAGTGTTTGTGTTTTTCATCGCCGCTTTGTTCACCGCCGAACAAGCGCCGTGGGTGCTGTTTTCGCTCTACGTGATGAGCATCGCGATGTCCATCCTCACGTCGCTGATCTTCAAGCAAGCGTATGTGAACAACGACGCGTTCGTGTTGGAAATGCCGCCCTACCGCTTCCCCACGGTGCGCCAAATGGCGATCACAGGATGGCAAGAGGTTCGACACTTTTTGCACCGGGCCACGCGCTTCATCGTGATTGGTGTGGTGATGATTTGGATACTCACCAACTTCCCGCTCGGCGTTCAGCCGGGCAGCATTGACTCATGGGCGGGTCAAATCGGTAACTGGCTGCAACCGCTGTTCAGCCCCATTGGCATCAACGCAGAGCTGACGATTGCGCTCTTGTTTGGCTTCATTGCCAAAGAAATTGTGATTGGCTCCTTGGCTGTGATTTATGGCCAAGAGGGCGGCGCTTTGGTACAAACCATCACGCAACACATCACGTGGATTCAGGCCTACAGCTTCATGCTGTTTGTGTTGATTTACACGCCTTGCGTGTCCGCCATCGCCGCCATCCGCAACGAAACCAAGAGCCTGAAATTCACAGCGCTCTCGATTGCATGGCCCTTGCTGGCGGCTTGGGTCATCAGCTTTGCGTTTTACCAGGTGACGATGGCATTTTTTAGGTGACCCGCGCAATCGCCGGGTAGACCGAAGACAAGTGCGTCAACGCTTGCGCAAAGCGCGACGCAACTCGGCGGATTGCACCGTCGCCACGTCGAACGCCGGCTCATCCATCGACAAATTCACCGCGCTTTTCAAAAATCGGATCGACTCTTGGTTGACCGTTTCGCGCTCGTTGTCGACGGTGATCATGTGATAACTGTCACCCAGATAAATAAAGTCTTTGTCTTTGGAAGACACGCGGTCATAGGCCCATTCCGCATTGCGCATGTGCACGGTTTCATCGTCGGCTGAATGAATGAAGAGCACCGGGCAATCGACAGAGCGCACCTCGGCGCGGGCTTCTTTGATCAGCAAAATGCCTTGCGACACATAGCCAAAAGACAGCGCATCGGCACCCACTTCAGAAATATGGTCCTTAGCCAAAGCACGCTTGATCATGGCGCGCATTTCGGGATTTTTAACCCCGAATGGCTCCGCTTCTGCATAGCGGTAGCGCTTTGCAAACGGCACCCAACGTGAGAAATTAAGCAGAAAACCGTACCAAGGAATGGCCCAACCGTCGTAGGCCAGAGCGGTAGACAAAAGCACCAAACCTGTGACTTGTTCGCGTTGCGCCAGCACCATGGCCAAAGTCGCGCCCATTGACAAACCCACCACAGAAACGGTTTTGTAGGTCTTTTGCAACGCCCATAGGATCTCTTGCACATGCTCGACCCACTGCTCCCAAGTCCCGCACGGTGAGCCAAAACTGTAGTTAGGAATGTTCGGCGCAAAAATGGAGAACCCCTCGCTGTGCAGGTCTTTGGCGAGTCGCGTCAACTCAATGGGGCTGGCACCCAAGCCATGTAACATCAAGACGCAATGATCGCCAGCAACGAGGTTGATGTCTTCTTGCAGCTTCAGTGAATCACTCATGCGTATTAAAAATTCCAAATTCTGGGTCGGTCATTCGCTCACGCGATCAGCGGTGTATTCGCTGCTGCTATTGTGCATGGCGTTCGTTGCACGAATGCTGCTGCATCCTTATATCGAGCCCTATGCGCCGTTCCATTTTTTCATCGTTGCGTGCCTGTTCATCGCCTATTTCTTTGGCTACAAACTAGCGCTGATCGGCGTCTTGATCAGCGCGCTTATCGGCAATTATTTCTTCATTCGGCCCTATGTCCAGTTTGGCCCCATCTCCACCACTGACCTGATTCAGTTTTTCACCTTCGCCTCTGTGGCTGTGGTTGCCATTTATGTGATCGAGCAGTTGCAGCGCACTGCCTACGCGCGCAACATGGTGGTGAAGATCATGAAATCACGCCACAAAATTTCATTGCAGCGCGAGAACGACCGTTTGTATTTTGCGAAAAAACAAAATCAATCCTGGGCCATTCTTGAAGGCATCTTGACAAATTTTGATGAGATTGTGTTGCTCAAATACGGCACAGCCAATATCCGACTTGAACCCCTTTTTCTTGAGTTGGCTCACAGCCCAAAACATGTGCTGTCCCAAGACGAATGGTTGACACTGGTTCACCCCGATGACGCTGCGCAACTCCAAGCCGCCCTCGACGCGAAGCTTTCGCTGTTGCCCCAGCGCCTCTCACTGCGCTTCACAAGAGACCCCAGCCTAACCGCCTATGACGTGATCGTGGAAAGCAATCTCTTCATGGACAAAGCCCTCAAAATTGTGCGTCTGAGCAAAGAGATCGTCCATGGTTAAGCAAGCTTGGTTCGTTGCGGCGATGAGCGTAGTCATCTCGGCCAACAGTCACGCCGATGCGCCCCCATCGCCTGACAAGTTCGAAGCGAGCTATGGGTTCACCCGAACCAACCAGTCGTTGATCAACGGCGTGCTGATTCACACCAAAAACGATCCAACCCTGAATGTGACTTACGAAAACGCCACCGGTTTTGCCAGCATCCAAAACGGGGTGGGGGTGTGGTTGGTTCGTGAAACGCAAGTCAAGTCGGGCGTGTCACTGAACTACATGATGGGGCGCAAGGCCTCTGCCGATGCGCGTTACACGGGCATGGGCAATGTGGCGGGCTCTGGTATGGCCTACGTGTGGGGCGAATGGCAACCCGTTCAAGACGCCATCACGCTGTATGCAAATTACGGCAACGCCCTGCGCGAATCACAAGGCGCGCTAGCGCAATGGGGCCTCACCCTCGGCCTGCCCCTGATGTCTGGCGTCAACGTGTTTGCCGATGTGTCGCGAAGCTGGGCCAACCAAAACTACCTTCAAACCTATTACGGCGTCGGTGCATCGCAAGCTAACCTCTCGGGTTACTCGCCCTTTGCGGCAACGTCCTCGGGTGTGCTGTACAGCAACCGTCAAGTTGGCCTGCTCATCGAAGCCAGCAAAGATGTCGACGTCATCGTAGGCTACGGCAAATCCTCGGCTTCGGCGCTGCTGATGCACAGCCCCTTGCTCGATCGCCAAGTTCAATCCCTCTCCACTGTTGTGCTCAATCAACGTTTTAATCTCGAATGAAGCCTCGCCATGCTCCAATATGAAACCGTTCCCGTCACGCCCTTCCAGCAAAACTGCTCCATCGTCTGGGACGATGAGACGATGCAAGGTGCCATCATCGACCCGGGTGGTGACTTAGAACTCCTGCTCGGTGCGTGCAAACAACTGGGCGTCACGCTCGAACAAATCTGGATCACCCACGCACACATCGACCACGCGGGGGGCACGGCCGACTTGGCCGAACACTTGAAGCTGCCCATCGTCGGCCCGCATGTGGGCGACCAGTTTTGGATTGATGGCTTGGCGCAAGCCGCTGCGAACTATGGCTTTCCGCCCTCACGCGCCTTCACACCCACACGCTGGTTGTTAGACGGCGACACCGTCACGCTGGGCAAGCACACCCTGCAAGTGCGCCACTGCCCCGGCCACACACCCGGCCATGTGGTGTTTTACTCGCCCGAGATCAAACGCGCGTTTGTGGGTGATGTGCTGTTTGCGGGCAGCATTGGCCGCACCGACTTTCCGCAAGGCAACCACGACGATTTGATCAACAGCATCACCCAGCGCCTGTGGCCCATGGGCGACGACACGGTGTTCATTCCCGGTCACGGCCCTGAAAGTACCTTTGGGCGCGAGCGTCGCAGCAACCCGTACGTGGGTGGGACCTGAAGCCGCCATGCCGCGCTTTCCCGCTATCGCTCACGGGTTTCTGGCCCGGCCTCGGTTTTTAATCGCCATAGCGGCCGGTGCCACCGGCTATGCGCTGCTCCCCACGCAATGGGATTTGCCAAACATCACACGCGCCATCGTGGCTTGGAATGTCGGCTGCGTGCTGTATTTGGTGTTGGAGGCGCACATGATGTTTGGCGCCACGCACGAACGCATGCGCAGCCGTGCGATGAAGCACAACAATGGCCGATTTTTGGTGCTCTGCCTGGTCATCTTGGCGGCGCTGTTTTCATTGGGTGGAATCGTGGCAGAACTGTCGCTGGCCAAACAATTACAGGGCGAATTGAAGGTGACACACATGGACTTGGTGGCACTGACGGTGTTGACCACCTGGCTGTTTACACAAGTGATGTTCGCGCTGCATTACGCGCATGAGTTCTACATGCCCTTGCATGACGGCATCGCAGGTGGGTTGGAGTTTCCGGGCGGCCATGCACCCGACTACGGCGACTTTTTGTACGTGGCCTGCGTCATCGGCACCTCGGGTCAAACCGCGGATGTGAGCTTCAGCAGCCGCAATTTAAGACGCATTGGCTTGGTGCATTGCGTGTTGGCATTTTTCTTCAACACCACGCTCGTGGCGCTCACCATCAACATCGCGTCGGGCTTGCTGTAACCCCAACGCGCAAGCGTCACTGTCCGTTTTTACCGCGCTCGTAGAGCGGCAACACCTTGGGCAAGTTGGCCTGAATTTCTTGAATGCGCGAGTTGCCGGAAGGATGGGTGCTGAGCCACTGCGGCGGCGCACCTTTGTTGGCGTCGCTCATTTTTTGCCACAGCGTCACGCCTGAACGGGGGTCGTAACCTGCGCGAGCGGCCAACTCCATGCCCACCAAATCGGCCTCGGTTTCATCGTCACGGCTGAACTTCAGGTTCAACAACCCGGCGCCTTGCTTGGCCACCAAATCGGTGAGTTGCGGGTTGACGCCAAAAAACACCGACGCCACCGTGCTGCCAATGGCCGCCAAGCCATTGGTGGCAGTGGCCTTGCCCATGCGCTCACGCGCATGTTCGCGCAAGGCGTGGGCGACTTCATGGCCCATCACCATGGCCACTTCGTCGTCGGTGAGTTTGAGTTGGTTCAAGATGCCGGTGTAAAAAGCAATCTTGCCGCCAGGCATGCAAAACGCGTTGATCTGGTTCGAGCCAATCAGGTTCACTTCCCACTTCCACTCGCGGGCTCGGGCGTTCCATTCGTAGCTGTGTGGAATGATCTCTTTGGCAATGCGGCGCAAGCGCTGCACTTGCGGATGGTCGTCGGGGCCCAGCGCGTTTTTGCTGGCCGCCTCTTTGAGCATTTGGCCGTATTGCTGACGTGCCGATTGCTCCACTTCGCCCGCAGGCACCAAGCTGGCAAACGCCGATTCTTTGCCCACCTCCACGCCGTCGCGCGCCAACAAAGCGCCCGAACCGAGGCCACAGGCGCAGCCAACACAACCATAAAGAAACGCACGTTTGGTGAGCATGAAAAGTCTCTGCTTGAAAGCCTGAAAATAGAGGCATGAACGATACAACAAGTCAGCCCGCTGACACGACTTCACCTGATAAATCCACATCACAAACGCCCAGTTGGTTGGCCGCGTTCAAGGTGTATTTGGAGCCGGCGTCTTGGCGCATGTTGTGTTTGGGATTTTCGGCAGGTTTGCCACTTTTGTTGGTTCTAGGAACACTCAGTTTCAGACTGCGCGAAGCGGGCATAGACCGCAGCACGATTGGTTTTTTGAGCTGGGTCGGTTTGGCTTACGGGTTCAAGTGGGTGTGGTCGCCCTTGGTCGACCGCTTGCCGCTGCCCCTGCTCACACGCTGGCTGGGACGGCGTCGCAGTTGGTTGTTGTTGGCGCAAGCGATGGTGGTGAGTGGCTTGGTCGGCATGGCCTTGCTGGACCCGCAACACGCGCTCGAACCCGTGGTGTGGTGCGCGCTGCTGGTGGCCTTTGGCTCGGCCACACAAGACATTGCGCTCGATGCGTTTCGCATTGAATCTGCCGATGCCCAGCACCAAGCCGCGCTCGCAGCCACCTACCAAACCGGCTACCGCCTCGCCATGATTTGGGCGGGGGCAGGCGTGTTGTGGATCGCTGCCCGCGTCGCCACCGGTCCCGATGCCGACACAGCCTACCAACACGCCGCGTGGCAAGCCGCGTATTTGGTGATGGCAGCCTCCATGAGTTTGGGCGTGTTGACCGTGCTGCTGTCGCCCGAGCCCGAGCAGCAGCCCATGGTCCCCGCACGCAACGCCCGCGAATGGTTGCAAAGCGCCTTGGTCGCGCCGTTTGCCGACTTCATCGGACGCTACCGTTGGCAAGCCGCCATCATCTTGGGGCTGATCGCCATCTACCGCATCAGCGACGTGGTGATGGGCATCATGGCCAACCCGTTTTATGTGGATATGGGCTACACCAAAGACGAAGTGGCCGCCGTGACCAAAGTGTTTGGTGTGATCATGACACTGCTGGGCGCGTTCATCGGTGGCGTGTTGTCCATGCGTTTGGGCGTCATGCGCATCTTGATGCTGGGTGCCGTGTTGAGCGCGCTGACCAACCTGCTGTTCGCCTGGTTGGCCACCCGTGGGCACGATTTGACGGCCTTGGTGTGGGTCATCTCCGCCGACAACTTGGCCAGCGGCATTGCTTCGGCGGCCTTCATCGCGTATCTGTCGAGCCTGACCAACGTCAATTACTCGGCCACGCAGTACGCCCTGTTCAGCTCCATGATGCTGCTCGCGCCCAAATGGCTGGCGGGGTTTTCAGGCGTGTATGTGGACGCGCACGGCTATGCCGACTTCTTCACCCACACCGCGTGGCTGGGCGCGCCTGTGCTGCTGTTGGTGTGGTCGGCGGCTCGGGTGTTGCCGGTGCAAGAACGTTTGAAATAAGGCATGGGCAGGCAGCGCTGATGCTGTGTATTTACGTCGTCTTTACGCAGCAGATAAGTTCAGGTCAAGGTTCACCCCGCATGATGGAAACACCATGAACACACTCTTATTGATTGAAGACGACCACCGCTTGGCCCACATGGTGGGCGAGTACCTGCGGCAATCGGGCTTTGAGGTGCAACACGCCGCCAATGGCTTGACCGGACTGCGGCTGCTGCAAGAGGCCGACAGTCGTGGCGAACCCACCTCGTTGGTGCTGCTCGACTTGATGTTGCCCGACATCGATGGCTTGGACGTCTGCCGCCGCATCCGTGGCTTGCCCGGCCATTTGGCCCAGACGCCAGTGCTGATGTTGACCGCCAAAGGCGACCAGATGGACCGCATCGTGGGCCTTGAAATTGGCGCGGACGACTACCTGCCCAAGCCCTTCGAGCCGCGCGAATTGTTAGCGCGCATCCGTGCGGTGCTGCGTCGCCATAGTCCTAATGCGTCACAAGACGGAGCCCCCACCTCAGCGCATCAGTTGCTCAAATTTGGCGCATTGGAACTCGACCGCGATGCCCGTCTGGTCACCGTGCACGGCAACACCTGTGAGCTCACGTCTTACCAGTTCGATTTGTTGTGGGTCTTGGCTGAACGCGCGGGCCGTGTGCTCAGCCGGGATCAAATCATGGAGGCGGTGCGTGGTCGCGAACTCGAAGCCTTTGACCGCTCGATCGACGTGCACATGGGCCGCATTCGTGCTGCCATTGAAGACGACGCCAAATCGCCCAAACGCATCTTGACCGTGCGTGGCGTAGGCTACGTGTTTGCCAAACAACAAGACTGACACCATGCCTTTTTTCGCCACGCGCAGCCGTTACCTGCACCTGCCCTTGTATGTGCGCATTTGGTTTGCCGTGGTGCTGGCCGTAGCCATGCTCACGCTGCTGGCCGGTTGGATCATGCGCGTGACCGCCGAGCCGCCTCTGCGCGATGTGGTGGTGCGCAACGTGGCCGGTGACATGGTGGGCCAAGGCCAAGCCCGACTGCGCCCACCCGATGGCTTTCCGGTCGAAGCCCCTCCTCTGCCCCCGCCTGACATGCCCCATCCTCCCGGGCACTTTGGCACAGGGCCCGAGTTCATGGTGCGCATGCACAACGGCGAGCTGATGCACATCCATTTGCCGCGCCCACCACGCAGCTTTTGGAGCCGCCCGCCCTACGGATTTTTCTGGACACTCGGCCTCGTGGGCTTGGCCGTGGCGCTGGGCACCTACCCCATCGTGCGCCGACTCACACGCCGTTTGGAACATTTGCAAAAAGGTGTGGAGCAATGGGGCACGGGCAATCTTTCAGCACGCGTGGCCGAAGAGGGGCACGACGAAGTGACCTACCTCGCGCAGCGCTTCAACCACGCGGCCGCGCAAGTGGAGCAATTGGTCACGTCACACAAGTCGCTGCTGGCCAATGCCTCGCACGAGTTACGCTCGCCGCTCACGCGCATTCGCATGGGCCTCGAGTTGATGGGCGACACGCCCTCGCCCGCCATGAAGGCCGAAATCTCGCGCAGCGTGGGCGAGCTCGATCAGTTGATTGACGAAATTTTGCTGGCCAGCCGCCTTGATGCCAAAGACGTCGACTTAGGCACCATCGAACAAATCGACCTGACGGGCTTGGCCAGCGAAGAATGCGCCCGTTTCGACGCCATGCTGGATTTGGGTGAGCACCCGCAGAGCCTGATCGTGCCGGGCGTGGCCAAGCTGCTGCGCCGCATGTTGCGCAACTTGCTCGAAAACGCACGGCGTTACGGCACCTCAGACATTCAAGTCGGACTGGCGCGGGTAACACGCAACGACAAGTCTTGGCTGCGACTGAATGTGGCCGACCGTGGCCCTGGCGTGCCGCTGGAATTGCGTGAACGCATTTTTGAACCGTTTTACCGCCTGCCCGGTGCCAGCGAACGCGAAGGTGGCGTGGGCTTAGGCTTGTCGCTGGTGCGCTCTATCGTGCAACGCCACGGTGGTGAGGTTCACTGTGAAGACCGCGCAGGTGGCGGCGCTAACTTTGTGGTGATGTTGCCGATCTAAAGCATCGGCGCACAGGGTCGCTCAAACTCAGAGCAGTTTGTAAACGCGCTCGGCTGACACGTCTTCCAAACAGCGCATGTGGCCCAGCGGGCAGGTGCGTTCGTAGCAAGGCGCACACGCCAAAGGTGGCTGATAGTTGGGGTCCACACGCAGCCACACCACACGGGCACGGTCGTTCAACGGCGGCGTGTGCTCTGGGCTGGACGAGCCATACACCGCGACTTGTGGCACACCAAAGGCGGCAGCCACATGCATCAAGCCGGAGTCGTTACTGACCACGCGGTGCGCGTTGGCGATCAAGGCAAACGCTTGCTCCAAATTGGTGTTACCCGCCAAGTTGTGGCAATGGCCCGGCAGCTGCGCGTTAGCGATGCGGGTGATTTCTTCGGCAATGTCGTGCTCTTTGGCGGAGCCCAACACCAACACAGGGCGATCAATTTTGATCGCCAATTCAGCAAAGTGCTTGGCTGGCCAACGCTTGGCCGGACCGTACTCAGCACCTGGCGCAAACACCACATAGCTGTTGCGCGCCAACACCGGCAAGCTGGAAATGCGGCTCAACTCTTCCAGCGCTTGGTCCATCAGCTGCGGCGGCATTTTGAGAATAGGCCGCAAGTCGCCCGTCAACTTCATGGGCTGCTCGGGCTGTGCATAGGTCTGGCCCATCAAACTCAGTGCGGCGTACCACTCCACCATGGGGGGACGCTCTTCGAGTTGGGGGTTGTCCAGCCGGTCGGTCAACAAACCAAAGCGCATTTCGCCGGTGTAACCCATGCGTTTGGGAATGCCCGCCAACCAAGGAATCAGCGCGCTTTTGAGCGAGTTGGGGCACACATAAGCTGCCTCAAAACGACCGCTCAGTTGGCGAGCCAACTTCCAGCGGCCCTTGAGCTGCAAGCCACCGTGTTTGAACGGCATCTCAATCACTTCCGCCACGCCGGGCATGGCGCGGTAGACCGGCGCAATCCAAGGCAAAGCGGCGACGGTGAGACGCTCACCGCGCGCGGCCAAGCGGCGCAGCAAAGGCTCTGTCATCACGGCATCCCCAATCCATTGGGGGGCGATGATCAGCGCGTTTTTGGCCAGTGCTTTTTTAATGGTGCCCGCCAACGTGTTCGCCGGCTTTGAGTTTGTACACGGTGCCGCAATACGGGCACTTGGCTTCACCGGTGCTGGCCACATCCAAGTAGACCTTGGGGTGGCTGTTCCACAACTTCATGTCGGCTTTGGGGCTGGGGCAAAACACGCCCCCATGCCCATTGAGGTCGCTGGCTAAGAGTTCAACTGTGTGGCTCATGGTCTGATCCTGCAAAAATTTCAGCCAGCCACTTAGACCAAGGTCAACCAGTGGGCGTACTTGGGATTGCGGCCGTTGACGATGTCAAAGAACGCCGTTTGGATTTTTTCAGTGATTGGGCCGCGGCTGCCTTCACCCAATTGGATGCGGTCGAGTTCGCGGATAGGCGTGACTTCAGCGGCAGTGCCAGTGAAGAAGGCTTCGTCAGCGATGTACACCTCGTCGCGGGTGATGCGCTTTTGCACAATCTCTAGGCCCAAATCCTTGGCAATGTGGAACACGGTATTGCGGGTGATGCCGTTCAAAGCGCCAGCCGACAAGTCAGGGGTGTAGATGACACCGTCCTTGACCACGAAGATGTTTTCGCCAGCGCCTTCAGACACAAAGCCCGAGGTGTCGAGCAACAGGGCCTCGTCGTAACCTTCGTCGGTCACTTCCATGTTGGCCAAGATCGAGTTGGTGTAGTTGCTCACCGCCTTGGCCTGCGTCATGGTGATGTTGACGTGGTGGCGTGTGTAGCTCGACGTTTTCACGCGGATGCCGCGCTTCATGCCTTCTTCGCCGAGGTAGGCACCCCAAGTCCAAGCGGCGACCATCAAGTGGATGGTGTTGCCTTTAGGCGAGACGCCCAATTTTTTGTCGCCAATCCAAGTCAGGGGGCGAATGTAACCCGACTCCAAATTGTTTTCACGCACCACATCGCGTTGGGCTTGGTTGACTTGGTCTTTGGTGAACGGAATGGCCATGCGCAAAATCTTCGCGCTGTTGAACAGGCGGTCGGTGTGCTCTTGCAAACGGAAGATGGCCGTGCCTTGCTCGGTTTTGTAAGCGCGGACGCCTTCAAAGGCACCGCAACCGTAGTGCAGGGTGTGGCTCAACACGTGAATCTTGGCATCGCGCCAATCGACCATCTGGCCGTCCATCCAGATTTTGCCGTCACGGTCAGACATGGAAGGGATGACTACGCTCATGGGGTTTCCTTTGGACTTGTAAGTGGGGTTGCCAATTTGGCTGATCGGCACATTTTAGCGAGCCCGCCAAGGGCTTTGGCTGACGGTCAGTCGTTGGCGGACACGGTGGTGGGCTCGACATCTTCCGCTTGGAACGGGCGATCCAGCGTCCAGCTTTGCAGTTTGCCGCTCACCAAGGTGCAACGCACCACCGATTGGCTGCCGTCGCGCCAGCTGAAAACTTCGGGTTGGGCGTCTTTTTCGGTCTCGGCCTGACCCAAAGCGCGCGTCATGGCCACGATGTGCATGAGACTCATGCCGGGTTTGAGTTTGGCGTTGAGCATGACTGCGCTGTCCACGAAGCCAATCGGGCGGTTGTTCGCACGCTTCAAAATTTGCACCAAACGGGTGAAATACATCAGTAGCCACATCACGCCGCCGGTGAACACCATGATGACGCCCATCCAGCCGCTGGTTTGCCAAGCCCACGCGGTGAGCCCCACAGCGCCGATGGGCACGAGAAATTTTTGATAGTTCGTCATAGTTCGGATTGTCTCAGGCCCGAATGCGTCCACACCCCGGCTTCTACGTATGGCGTTGTCGCCTTAGCTCAGTGAGCGCACCAAATTGATGGCCTCGTCCACACGCTCGACCGCATGCACGGTCATGCCCTCAATTGGTTTTTTGGGCGCGTTGGCTTTGGGAATCAAGGCCACGGTGAAGCCCAACTTAGCGGCCTCTTTCAAACGCTCTTGCCCACGAGGCGCAGGACGCACTTCGCCCGCCAAACCCACTTCGCCAAAGGCGATGAAGCCTTGAGGCAACGGTTTGCCACGCAAGCTGCTTTGAATCGCCAGCAACACGGCCAAGTCAGCCGCTGGCTCGCTGATGCGCACACCGCCCACGGCGTTCACAAACACATCTTGGTCCATACACGCCACACCCGCGTGGCGATGCAACACAGCCAGCAACATAGCCAAACGGTCACGGTCCAAACCCACGCTCAAGCGACGCGGTGACGGACCACCGCTGTCCACCAGCGCTTGGATTTCGACCAACATGGGGCGGGTGCCTTCCAGCGTGACCAACACGCAGCTTCCGGGCACGGGCTCGGCGTGTTGGCTCAAAAAGATGGCGCTGGGGTTGGTGACGCCTTTCAGGCCTTTTTCGGTCATGGCAAACACGCCAATCTCGTTGACAGCGCCAAAGCGGTTTTTGATGGCGCGCACCAGCCGATAGGTAGAGTGCGTGTCGCCTTCAAAGTACAACACGGTGTCGACCATGTGCTCCAACACGCGTGGCCCCGCCAACGCGCCCTCTTTGGTGACGTGGCCCACCAGCACAACCGCCGTGCCTGTGGACTTGGCCATGCGCGTCAAATGCGCCGCGCATTCGCGCACCTGCGCCACCGAGCCGGGGGCACTGGTGAGCTGGTCGGAATACACGGTTTGGATGGAGTCCATCACCACAATCGATGGCTGCAGTTTGTCCACCGTGGCCAGCACTTTTTCGAGCAAGGTTTCGGCCAACACCTGCACTTGGCTATGGTCCAGCCCCAAGCGACGCGAGCGCAGGGCCACTTGCGCGGCCGACTCTTCGCCCGTCACATACAAGGTGCGCATGCCGCTGCGTTGCAATCCGTCCATCGCCTGCAACAACAAGGTAGATTTGCCAATGCCGGGGTCACCGCCAATCAGCACCACACCGCCTTCGACCATGCCACCGCCTAAAACACGGTCGAGCTCTTCTTGGCCCGTAGGCGTGCGTGGTACTTCGGAGGCCTCAATGTCAGACAGCGTGGCCACTTCGGCACTGGGCGCGAGGGCCGCCATGCCCGCGTAGCGGTTTTTGGTGGGACCTGTGGCGTCGACCACGCTCTCGACCAAGGTGTTCCATGCGGTACAACTCGGGCATTTGCCCAGCCATTTCGGGCTGGTACCGCCACATTCGGTGCAGATGTAATGTGTTTTTTCTTTGGCCATAGGGGCTCAAGTGTGCCTGATCGTGGCCCCAAAAGCTCGGCTCAGGCGCTGTCCTGCGCCTCTGAAACCAGATCGGGCACCTCACCTTGCGCCGCTTGTTTGGCAAATCGCGCTGACGCCATCAAGCCTTGAATTTCGAGCTTCAAGGCCTCGAATGAAATGGGTTTAGACACATAACCATCCACGCCCGAGGCCATGTAATGCTCGCGATCGCCTTTGAGCGCATTGGCCGTCACTGCAATGATGGGCGTACGCGACGAACGCCGTGCCACCTCAAATTCACGAATCAGCTGCGCAGCCTCCAAGCCCCCCATTTCAGGCATCTGGATGTCCATCAGCACCAAGTCAAACGCCCCGCTTCGGAACGCTTCAACCGCCTCTAAGCCGTTATTGGCAATGCTGACCTCGTAGCCCATGCGGTTCAGCAAGATGGTTTGCAAGGTTTGGTTGATGGGCGTGTCTTCTGCCAACAACACACGTTTGGTGGCATCTACCGTCACCTCAAGGGGCGTGATGGTGGGCTCGCTGTCATCAACCTGGACGGGACGCAGTGGCTGGCTGAGTGCAGCCACCAGCTCTTCAGAATCCACGGGCTTGACCAAAAAGCCCTGCACATCCACACGGTCCAATTCCTCTTGGCCTTGCTGCTCGCTCAAAGCCCCCAGCATGATGATGTGCAACTGCTCAGCGCTGTAGGTCTGGCGCAGCTGCGCCGCCAAGGCATAGCCGTCAATGTCGGGCATGTTGACGTCGATCAAGGCATAGCGCGCTTTCGCCACATGCGGGCTGTGCAAAGCATGGGCAGCGCTGTCACTGACCACAGCATGCAAACCCGCACAGGTCAGGCGCTTGGTCAGCACCATGCGGCTGTTGGCGTTGTCGTCGACCACCAGCACCGTTTGCCCCATCAGCGCGGCGGGTACTTGATGACGCACGGCCGAGGTGGCGCTTGCGCGCTGCAGTTGAACCGTGAAACTGAAGGTGCTGCCTTGACCCACTTGGCTGCGCACCGTCACGTCGCCCCCCATCAGTTGCACCAAATTGCGGCTGATGGCCAAGCCCAAACCCGAGCCCCCAAAGCGGCGAGCCGTGCTGGAATCGGCTTGGGTGAAGACATCAAAAATCAGCGCTTGCTTGTCTTGTGGAATACCAATGCCGGTGTCTTTGATCTGGATTTCCAGCCACACGCCCTCTTCGTTCGGTGGGTTTTTCAGGCTCGCCACCTTGAGCATCACTTCGCCCTTGCCTGTGAATTTGATGGCGTTGCCCAACAAATTGGTGATGACTTGCTGCAAGCGCAAAGGATCGCCCACCACTTGATCGGGCACATCGGGGGCCAAATCACAGACCAACTCCAGCTCTTTTTCGGTGGCGCGAAGGGACAAGGTGCGTGTCGCTTGACGAATCAATGCGTGCAGCGAAAACTCGTGCGGGTCTAAGTAGAGTTTTTGGGCTTCGATTTTGGAGAAATCCAAGATGTCGTTGATCACGGCAAGCAAGGAGTTCGCAGACAGCGACACCATTTCTAGGTAACTCCGCTGCTCCGTCGTCATCTGGGTTTGCAGGCACAGCTCGGTCATGCCCAAAATCCCGTTCATGGGCGTGCGGATTTCATGGCTCATATTTGCCAAAAAGTGGCCCTTGGACGTGTTGGCCGCTTGCGCCGCATCGCGGGCCAGCAACAATTCGCTTTCCGCGTGAATCCGGGCGTCCACAAACTCGTTGAAAGCATGCACCACGATGTTGACTTCTTTGCCGCCCACCTCGGGCAGCGGGGCCACCGTTTCGCCGTGCCGCATGCGTGTGGCGGTTTCAAGCATGGCTTTGGCCACGACACCCAAAGGGCGTATCAAGTGCGAGACAAACCCCCACATCAAGGGGGTGATGGTCAGCATGAGCAACACGGTGACCCAAATCATTTTTTGGTAAAGAGCGCCAATCGGCGCAAACGCTTCAGCCGACGGAATGACAGAGGCTACGATCCAACCCGTAGTGTCCAACTGCTTGAAGGTGAACAGCCCTTTCAAGCCACGCGCTGTCACACCCTCTTGCGTGCCCTCAAATCCATTCAAAGCATTTTCCAGCGGTTGATTAACGCTGCCTGGTGCAACGACCTTCAGCACCAAACTGGGGTCTGGGTGCGAAATACGCACACGGTCTTTGGTGACCAAATAAAAATAGCCTGTTTCGCCATTTTTTCGGTTCGCAATGGCACCCAACAAATTGGGTTTGAACAGGTTCAACACACCGCCCATGATGCCCACCAGCTGGTTGTTTTGGTCAAAGATGGGGGCAGCCACCACCACGATGGGCTGTTTGGTTGCTTTGCCCATGATGGGGGCAGAGATGACGGTTTGACGCGTCTCGATCACGCCTTGGATGTAGTCACGCGCAGACATGTCTAGCGTGCGCCGTCCGGGCTTCATGGGCCAATCCACCTGCAGCACGCCCTTGGCATCAAACACGTAGAGGTCATCAAACACCGTCAGCAAGGCATGTTCGTGCTGAAGAAAACTTTCCAACTTGCCCAAATCGGCCATGTCTTTGACCGGTGCATTCAACGCCACCGTCGAGAGCATGCCCATGCTCTCTTGCAATTTGTCGTCCAAGTGGCCCGCAAACTCGGTCAACTGCTTGAACTCATGCTTTTCAATGCGTTGCACGATGTCGCTGCGCAGCACATAAAACTGCAAGCCCAGTTGTGCCAGCAACAACACAAACCCCATGGCGATGGCCGTCAAGGACAACTGAAGCCGAATACTCAGGTTTTTCATAGTGAAGCGGTTTACGTGGCAACGCCAAAGCGCCCAAAGGCAGCGTCTACAAAATATCAAAAAGAGTGATATTGTAAACCTTTTTGTTAAATTTATGAATACTTAAATATTCCAAACAATTAAAACTCCAATTATCAACAAGTAGTACTTTGAAACGGGTAAACCCTAGAAGTCAACACATGACAACCATTTAACATGTTAAGTAAATGAGTCCCGTCACCCCTTTTGTCCACCGCAATTTGCCTCGCCTCTTGCTTCAAGCCCGAGAAGCGGTGATGACACACACCCGCCCGAGCCTGCGCGACCAAGGGTTGAGCGACCAGCAATGGCGTGTGCTGCGTGTGTTGGGCGAAGACCATGGCAACGGCGGTACGGGCGTCGAAACCGGCCGCATTGCACGCGAGGCCTTCATCATCGGCCCCAGCTTGAGTGGGGTGCTGACCCGCATGGAACGCGACGGCTTGATTCAACGCGCACGCGCCACCCACGACCAGCGCCGCACCGTTGTGCAAGCCACCGAACTCGGGCTGGCGCGTGTCGCCACCCTCTCCACCACCATTGAGGCGCATTACCAATGGATGGAGCAGCACATGGGCAAAGCCAAGTTGCAAGCCCTTTACGAATTGCTCGACGAGGTGATCTCGCTAGAAGCCCCTGCTGACAGCACCTCCACCCACACCTTCACCGAATAACGCACCTGCACCACCTATGACCACCCACGAACTCCCCATTCACGGCACCGTCTACGGCGTGCTGTTGAATTCAAACGCCGAATGGCAAAGCGCCAGCGCGCACATGAACGAGGCCCCGTACAAAGCGCCGCCCGTCGCGCCGGTGTTGTATATCAAAACCGCCAACACCTGGTCGACCAACGGCAGCAACATCCCCGTGCCCGCTGATGTGCCCGAGGTAGAAATCGGGGCCACACTGGGCGTGGTGCTGGGTTTGCCTAACGCCGCAGGCGCACCGCATCTGCGTGGCTTTGTGTTGCTCAACGACGTGTCCATCCCGCACAGCGTCGATGCGCAAGGCTTTTATCGCCCGCCCGTCAAATACAAATGCTTAGACGGCTTTTTGGGCGTCGGCCCCAACTTGGTGCCTGCCAGCGATGTGGCGCACCCCAATGCCTTGCAACTCGAAGTCCGCATCAATGGCGTGGTGCGCCAAACCGTTCACCTCGCCGACATGCGTCGCCTGCTGCCCGACTTGCTCGCCGATGTGAACGACTTCATGACCCTGCAAGCCGGTGACGTGCTGATGCTAGGACTCGGTATTTGCCAAGATGGCCCCGAAGCTGGCCACCGCCCCCGTGCCCGCGTGGGCGACGTGATCGACATTCAGGCGCTGAACCTACCCAGCTTGAGCGTCTTGCGCCACACCTTGGTGGCAGCCCCCGCTTTGGAGATGCCGGTATGACACACCCCACACCCCACTTACACGCCCGCGTGCAGTTCAACGGCCACACCTTGGACGCCACCGAACAAGACGGCCAACTGCTGCTGGCCGACGGCCGCTTGGTCGCCTTTGACCAAGTGCAATGGCTGCCGCCCTTGGCACCGGTCGCACGCCCCCGCACCGTGATTGCCTTGGGCCTGAACTACGCCGACCACGCCAAAGAACTGGCCTTCAAAGAGCCCCCCAAAGAGCCTTTGGCGTTTGTCAAAGGCGAAGCGTCGTTCATCGGTCATCAACAGCTCACGGTGCGCCCGGCCGACGTCGCCTACATGCACTACGAATGCGAGCTGGCCGTGGTGATTGGCCGCACCGCCCGCCGCGTGAGCAAAGAAGACGCTTACGACTACGTGCGCGGCTACACCGTGGCCAATGACTACGCCATCCGCGACTATTTAGAGAACTGGTACCGCCCCAACCTGCGCGTGAAAAACCGCGACACCTGCACCCCCATCGGCCCTTGGCTGGTCGACGCCGCCTATGTGCACGCCCAATACGGCGACCCGATGAACTTGGCGCTGCAAACCACCGTCAACGGCAAAGTGACCCAAAGCGGCAACACCCGCGACATGATCTTTGATGTGCCCACCCTCATCGCCTACTTCAGCCGCTTCATGACGCTCAACCCCGGTGATGTCATCCTGACCGGCACCCCCGACGGCATCGTGGACTGCCAGCCCGGCGACGTCATCGTCGCCGAGATCGAAGGCATTGGCGCGCTGACCAACACCATCACGGTCGCCACACGCTGAACCCCAAGCTCACGCCAATCCACACGCTCACCCACACGCCCACGGACACATCGCCATGTCACACATCCAACACCTCATCAACGGCCAACACGTCAGCAGCAGCCAGACGTTCGAGACCATCAACCCCGCTACCCAAGAAGTGCTGGCCGAAGTGGCCGCAGGTGGCACCGACGAAGTCAACGCGGCGGTGGCTGCGGCCAAAGCAGCGTTCCCGAAATGGGCCAACACCCCCGCGCCCGAACGCGCCAAACTGATGCGCAAACTCGGCGACTTGATTGCCCAGCATGTGCCCGAGATCGCGCAAACCGAAACCAACGACTGCGGTCAAACCATCTCGCAAACGGGCAAGCAACTCATTCCCCGTGCCGGCGACAACTTTCATTACTTCGCCGAGATGTGCACCCGCGTGGACGGCCACACCTACCCCACGCCCACGCACCTGAACTACACCCTGTTTCACCCCGTGGGCGTGTGCGCGCTGATCAGCCCATGGAATGTGCCGTTCATGACCGCCACGTGGAAAGTGGCCCCCTGCTTGGCCTTTGGCAACACCGCCGTACTCAAGATGAGCGAGCTGTCGCCCCTCAGCGCCGCCCGTTTGGGCGAGTTGGCGTTGGAGGCGGGCATTCCTGCGGGCGTGCTCAACCTCGTGCACGGCTACGGGCAAGACACCGGCGAGCCCTTGGTGGCGCACCCCGATGTGCGCGCCATTTCGTTCACCGGCTCCACGGCCACGGGCAACCGCATTGTCAAAACCGCAGGCCTGAAAAAGTTCAGCATGGAATTGGGCGGCAAATCGCCCTTCGTGATTTTTGAAGACGCTGATTTGGACCGCGCCTTGGACGCCGCCATCTTCATGATCTTCAGCAACAACGGCGAGCGCTGTACCGCGGGCAGCCGCATCTTGGTGCAACAAAGCATCTACGCCGACTTTGTGGCCAAGTTCACCGAACGCGCCAAACGCATCACCGTGGGCGACCCGTTGGACGAAAAAACCATCGTCGGCCCCATGATCTCCAAAGCGCATTTGGCCAAGGTGAAAAGCTACATCGAGCTCGGCCCCAAAGAAGGCGCCACCTTGCTGTGCGGCGGCTTGGACCGCCCGAGCTACGCACCCGAGTTGTCAGCCCGCGTCAAAAACGGCAACTTCGTGTGGCCCACCGTGTTTGCCGATGTGGACAACCGCATGAAGATCGCACAAGACGAAATTTTTGGCCCCGTCGCCTGCCTGATTCCCTTCAAAGACGAAGCCCACGCCATCGAATTGGCCAACGACATTGCCTACGGATTAAGCAGCTATGTCTGGACCGAAAACATCGGCAAAGCCCACCGCGTGGCCGCCGCGGTCGAGGCTGGCATGTGCTTTGTGAACAGCCAAAACGTGCGCGACCTGCGCCAGCCCTTCGGCGGCACCAAGGCCAGCGGGACCGGCCGCGAAGGCGGCACCTGGAGCTACGAGGTGTTTTGCGAACCCAAGAACGTGGCAGTGAGTTTGGGCAGCCACCACATTCCGCATTGGGGCGTTTGAGCATGCAACGCCGCGGCTGTTTGCAAACCTTGACGGCGGGCCTCGCGCTCGCCGCCACACCGTTGTGGGCGCAAAACGCGGCTTGGCCCACCAAACCGATCCGCCTGATCGTGCCTTTCCCACCGGGTGGCACCACCGACGTGGTGACGCGTTTGATCGCTGCGGAGTTGACCAAGGCCTTGGGCCAGAGCGTGGTGGTGGACAACAAACCCGGCGCCGGCACCGTGCTTGGCGTAGACCTGGCCGCCAAGTCGCCGCCCGATGGTTACACCCTGGTGACCGTGGCCAACAGCTTTTGTGTGAACCAAACGCTGGTTAAAAATCTGCCCTACGACGGGCTGCGCGATTTGCGACCCGTCGGTCTCATGGGCATGTCCGAGCATGTGCTGGCCACGCACCCGGGTAGCAACCTCAAGTCCCTCGCCGACCTGATCGCAGCGGCCAAAAAGCAGCCCGGCAAACTCAGTTATGCATCCTTCGGTGCAGGCACTTCGGCGCACTTGGCGGGTGCCATGCTCGAATCTCAAGCGGGCATCGAGATGATCCATGTGCCCTACAAGGGCCAGGCACCCGCACTCAACGATTTGATCGGCGGACAGGTGACGGTAATGTTTGGCAACTGGCCCGAGTTTCGCCAGCATGTGCAAAGCGGCAAGCTGGTCGCTTTAGGTATGGCCACCGCTAAGCGCTCGCCACTGGCCCCGCAGATCGCGACACTTACCGAGCAGGGTCTGCCGATCGAGTCGAACTCTTGGAACGGCATCCTCACGCGCAGCGGCACGCCTGATGCGGTGGTGCAGCGCTTGAATGTCGAGATCAACAAAGCCCTGCAAGCACCTGCGGTGGTGCAGGCCTTTCAAGATGGCGGCATCGTGTCGCTGGCAGCCAGCCCCGAGCGCTTTGCGGCCTTCATCCGCAGCGAGACCGACAAATATGCGCAAGTGATCCGCAAAGCGGCCATCACCGCCGAGAGCTAAACAAGGAACACACTATGGGACAACTTGCCCTCGCCGCCAAAATCACCCACGTCCCGTCGATGTACCTCAGCGAGTTGCCGGGGCCGCGCTTTGGCTCACGCCAAGACGCGATTGACGGCCACCACGAAATCAGCCGTCGCTGCCGCGAACTCGGCGTGGACACGCTGGTGGTGTTTGACACGCATTGGCTGGTGAACGCGAGTTACCACATCAACTGCGCGCCGCACTTCAAAGGCACGTACACCAGCAACGAATTGCCCCACTTCATCAGCAACCTCGGCTATGAGTCGCCGGGCAATCCCGAGTTGGGCAAGCTGTTGGCGAAAACCTGCAACGAGTTTGGTGTGGACACCTTGGCGCACGACGCCACCACGCTCGCCCCCGAGTACGGCACGCTGGTGCCGCTGCGCTACATGAACGCGGACCAGCATTTCAAAGTGGTGTCGGTGTCGGCCTTGTGCCAAGCGCATTACTTGAACGACAGCGCCCGCTTGGGCTGGGCCATGCGCCAAGCGGTGGAGCAGCATTACGACGGCACGGTGGCGTTTTTGGCCAGCGGCTCCTTGAGTCACCGCTTTGCCCAAAACGGTTTGGCGCCTGAATTTGCCTTCAAGGTGTGGAGCCCATTTTTAGAACAGCTCGACCGACGCGTGCTCGAAATTTGGGAACGCGGCGACTGGGCCACCTTCTGCGAAATGCTGCCCGAGTACGCCAGCAAGGGCCACGGCGAAGGCTTCATGCACGACACGGCCATGCTGCTGGGCGCTTTGGGCTGGAAGGGTTACGACGCACCCGCCGAAATCATCACCCCATACTTTGGCGCGTCGGGCACTGGGCAACTCAATGCGGTGTTTCCGGTCACGCCACAAAGTGGCGACCACATTCCGGCGGCACAAGCCAGTGCGGCCCTCGGTTTTCAAGCGGTGAACCGCCTTTAACAAACACACATCTATGCCTCACTTGGTCATCCTCTACACCGGTCAACTCGACCGCGAAACCGACATGGGCCTGCTGTGTCGACGCTTGGCCGACGCCATGCTCACCATCAAAGACGAAGCCGACAAACCCGTCTTCCCCACGGGTGGCACTCGCGTGCTGGCGTACCCCGCCGCGCACTATGCCGTGGCCGATGGCGGCACGGCAGGCCGTGACGCAGCGCAATTCAACGACAACCCCCACAGCGGCCCCAACGGGTCGGGCGATTCCAGCGACTACGCGTTTGTGTACCTCAACCTGCGCGTGGGCCGAGGCCGTACCGACGCCACGCTGCAACGCGCGGGCCAAACACTGGCCGATGTTGCCCAAGCGCACTTGGCCGAGGTGTTTGGCAAACGCCACATCGGCATTACCTTCCAAGTGGACGTGGGCGCCGAGGTGTTCGACAGCAAACACAGCAACCTACACCCGCTCTTTAACAAGCGCTGATTTCAATTTTGCAAAGGCTTTTTATGTTCGATGACACCTTGATCCAACAACTCGCCGCTGAGTTGAACCAGTCCGAAAAATCGGGCGTGCAAATTGAGCACTTCTCCAAACGTTTTCCTGGCATGACCATCGAAGACGGCTACCGCATCAACCGCGCGTGGATGGCACTCAAACTCGCCGAAGGCCACCAAGTGATGGGCCACAAAATTGGCCTGACCAGCCGCGCCATGCAGCAAGCCAGCCAAATTGACGAGCCCGACTACGGCACCTTGCTGGAGCACATGCGTTACACCTGCACGCCGGGCCAAGTGCTGGACATTCCGGTGGAAAATTTCATCGCCCCACGCGTCGAAGTAGAGCTGGCCTTTGTGCTCAAACACGAACTGCGCGGCCCCAACGTGACCGTGGCCCAAGTGCTGGCTGCTACCGACTACGTGACGCCCGCCATCGAAATCATCGACTCACGCATTGAGCAGTTCGACCGCCACACCAAAGTCATGCGCAAGGTGTTTGACACCATCAGCGACAACGCAGCCAACGCGGGCATCGTGCTGGGCGGCGCGCATGTCGACCCCAACACCACCAACCTCCCATGGTGCGGCGCCGTGCTGCGCCAAAACGGCGTGGTGGAAGAAACCGGCCTCGCCGCAGGCGTGCAAGGCGACCCCGCCATTGGCGTGGCCTGGCTGGCCAACAAACTCGCGCCTTGGGGCGAACACCTGCAAGCCGGCGAGGTGGTGCTGGCGGGCTCGTTCACGCGTCCCGTGGGTGCCAAGGCGGGCGACGTCTTTGAGGCAGACTACGGCCCCTTGGGCTGCTTGCAATTCCGCTTTGTTTGAAGCGAACATCCACCTCATTCACGCGCATTCACCCACTCTTCAACCTCTTTTTTCACACGGCCACACCATGCAAACACCTGTCAACGCTTTCAAACAAGCCCTTCACAACAAGCAAGCCCAAATCGGTTTATGGATGGGTTTGGGCAACGCGGTCGCCGCCGAAATTTGTGCGGGCGCTGGCTTTGATTGGCTGGTGCTCGACGGCGAGCACGGCCCCAACGACCTGACCACCTTGCTCTCGCAGCTGCAAACCGTGGCCGCCTACCCCGGCGCCAACCCCGTGGTGCGCGTGCCGCACGACCACCCCGCCTTGCTGAAACAAATCTTGGACATTGGCGCACCCACCGTGTTGGTGCCCATGGTCGACACAGCCGAACAAGCCGCCGCCATCGTCAAAGCCTGCCGCTACCCCCAAGACGACGGCAACGGCGGCATCCGCGGCATGGCGGGCACACGCGCTGCCCGCTGGGGCCGCTACCCCAACTATGGCAAAGAAGCCAACGCGCAGGTCTGCGTGCTGGTGCAAGCCGAAACGCGTGAAGCCCTGAACAACCTCGACGCCATTGCCTCCACAGAAGGGGTGGACGGCGTGTTCATCGGCCCCGCCGATTTGTCGGCCTCCATGGGCCACATCGGCAACCCCATGCACCCCGAAGTGCAGGCTGCCATTGAAGATGCAATTGCCCGCATCCGCAAAGCGGGCAAGGCCCCCGGCATCTTGATGGGCGACGAAACCTTGGCCCGCCATTACCTGTCACTCGGCGCTTTGTTTGTCGCCGTGGGTGTGGACGCGGTGATCTTGGCGCGTCAAACCTCGGCGCTGGCCGCCAAGTTCAAAGACAGCTTGCCCACCGCTAACCCCGCCAATGACAAAGGCCGTGTTTACTAAAACAAGCTTTGTGCTTTGCCTTGAATTGCGAGGAACTCACCATGTCTGAACAACGCTTTCACCCCGACGAGTGGGCTGCCCGCGTGCAGCTCGCGGCCTGCTACCGCATCTTCGCCATGCAGGGCTGGACCGAGATGATCTACAACCACATCACCGTGCGCGTGCCGCACAGCGTGAGTGGTGACGACAAGCAGTTTTTGATCAACCCGTTTGGCTTGCATTACAGCGAAGTGACCGCCAGCAACTTGGTGAAGATCAACCTCCAAGGCGAAGTGCTCGACGGCTCCACCCACCGCGTGAATCCTGCGGGCTTTGTGGTGCACGCCACCTTGCACGCGGGACTAGAAGGCGCGCACTGCGTGATGCACACCCACACCACCGCGGGTGTGGCGGTGGCCAGCTTGCAAGGCGGCTTGTCGCAAAGCAACTTTTACTCGGCGCAGCTGCACGACATGGTGGCGTACCACGACTTCGAGGGCATCACCATCCACGCCGACGAGGGGCCACGCGTGCTGCAAAGCATTGGCCGCAAACGAGCCGTGATCTTGCGCAACCACGGCCTGTTGGCATGGGGCAGCACCGTGCCCGAAACCTTCGCCATTTTGTGGACGTTGCAACGCGCCTGCGAAATTCAACTCGCCACCTTGAGCATGGGCACGCCCATTGCGGTGCCCGAGCCCGTCGCGGCCAAATGCACCCGCGACTCCCTGCAGTTCGACAACCAACACGGCGGCGCGGGCGTGGACGTGTTTGACGCGCTGGTCCGTCAAGTCAACCGCATCGACGCGAGCTACCAACAATGACGTTTTCCAAAGTTTGTATTTACGGCGCAGGCGCCATTGGCGGCTGGATCGGTGCCCGACTGGCGCAGCAGCCTGGTGTGAAACTCTCGGTGGTCGCACGCGGCGCGACGCTGGCAGCGTTGCAGCAGCATGGGTTGCGCTTGCAGATGGGCGCCGAGACCCCGTTGTTGTCCGTACCTGTGAAGACCAGCGCACAGCCTGCCGATTTAGGCGTGCAAGACCTCGTGGTCATCGCGGTCAAAGCGCCGGCATTGGCCGAGGTCGCGCAACACATCGCCCCACTGATCGGCCCGCACACCGTGGTGCTGACAGCGATGAACGGCGTGCCGTGGTGGTTTTTGCAAGGCTTTGGTGGCGAGCACGCCAACACGTCGCTGGCCAGCGTGGACCCGCAAGGGCGCATCGCCCAAAGCATTCCCGCCCAGCACATCATGGGCTGCGTGGTGCATTCAAGTTGTTCACTGCGTGGCCCCGCCGAGGTGCAGCATCATTTCGGCAATGGCCTGATCATTGGCGAGCCTTCGGGCGAGGTCAGCCCCCGCGTGCAAGCGTTGCATGCCCTGCTGCAAAGCGCAGGCTTTGACGCCACGCTGTCGCCGCAGATTCAAAAAGACACTTGGTACAAGCTGTGGGGCAACATGACGGTCAACCCCGTGAGTGCGTTGACGGGTGCCACGACCGACAAAATTTTGAACGACCCGCTGGTGCGCGGCTTCATCTCGCAGGTGATGTTGGAGGCCAAGGCGATTGGCGCGGCCATCGGCATTCCCATCGACCAACAACCGGAAGATCGCCATGCGGTCACGCGCAAACTTGGGGCATTCAAAACCTCGATGCTGCAGGACGTGGAAGCCAAGCGGGCTGTGGAGCTGGATGCGTTGGTGGGGGCGGTGCGGGAGTTGGGGCAGATCGTGGGGGTGGCGACGCCTTTTACCGATGCTTTGCTTGGGTTGGCTAGGTTGCAGGCACAGGAGATGGGGCTTTATCCGGCTGCTTGATTGTTTGCGCTGGCTTTGGCCCCGCGAAGGGGTGCAGTCGGCGCTCGCTGCAGCTCCTTCGCTTCGCTCTTAACGTCGCTGCATCGAGCGCCGACTGCACCCCTTCGCTGCGATGTTTGAGTGGCTGACTGTTTCAGTGGCTCAATGTTCGTGCGCCGGAGTGTTTCGTTTTTTTGCTTGCTTGTCCGCGTGTTGGAAAAATTGCGTTGCTAAAGGCGCGTCAATTTTTGACGGCTTGGCGTTCTTGCCAATGGGGCCACAACACGTTCAGCGCCAAGCCGGTCATGACCAAGCCTGCGGCGATGAGTTTCCATGCGGGCAAGGGTTCGGCTAGCAACAGGGCTGAGGCGCCCATGCCAAAGACGGGGACTAACAAGGCCATGGGGGTGATGGTGGAGGCGGGGTGGCGGGCGAGCAACCAGCCCCACGCGGCGTAACCAAAGAGGGTGTTTCCAAACGACTGCCACGCGACGGCCAGCCATGTGCCCCAGGTGGCGCGGTCGAGTCCGGCTTGCATGGCGGAGGCGCCTTCTACTAGCCATGACAAGGCGAACAAGGGCAGCACGGCGAAGCCGCTGGACCACACCACATAAGCCAGCATGTTCACTTGGCCGGCTTGTTTGCCCACCATGTTGCCGATGGACCAACCCAAGGCGGCGAGGAGCACGAGGCCCAAGCCTAGGACTGAGGTGCTGGCATCTGTATGTGCGCCAATGACGGCAATGCCTGACACGGCCAACGCCAAAGCGACCCACTGAAAACGGCGCAGTCGTTCTTTGGCCACATACATGGCCAAGCCAATGGTGAAGAACACCTGCGTTTGCACCACCAGCGACGCCAAGCCGGGCGCAATGTGGCCGTTGATGGCCATGTAGAGCGAGCCAAACTGCACCAAGCCAATCAGCAAGCCATAGGCAGCCAAGTTGCGCCACGGCACGTTGGGCTTGGGTAAAAAGAAAGCGGCGGGCACAAAGGCCAACGAAAACCGCAGCGCTGCAAACAGCAAAGGCGGCAAATCGGCCAAGGCATTTTTGATGACCACAAAGTTGCTGCCCCACACCGCCACCACGGCCAGCGCCAACAGACCGTGACGCAAGGGCAGGTGCTGGCTCATGGCCTCAAGCTTTCGACTCAGTATCAGCCACAAAGCCCACGCGGCCAGACACGGCGCACATCAGCTCGTAGCCCACGGTGCCCGCCGCTTGAGCCACCTCGTCGATGGACAACACGGTGCCGTTGGCAGCGCGCCCCCACAGGGTGACGTCGCTGCCAAAGTCGGCGTCGGGACACGGGGTCAAGTCGACGGCGATCATGTCCATGCTGACGCGGCCCAAGGTGCGGGTGCGCACGCCGTTCACCAACACGGGCGTACCGGTCGGGCAGTGACGCGGGTAGCCGTCGGCGTAACCGCAGGCCACCACGCCCAAACGCAGCGCAGATTCCGCTTTGAAAGAAGAGCCGTAGCCCACGGTGTCGCCCGCTTGCAGCTGCTGCACCGCGATGATGCGGCTGCTCAAGGTGAGCGTAGGCTGCAAGTCCCAATGGGCGATGTCGTGTTCAGGAAAATCGGGTGAGCTGCCGTACAACGCGATGCCGGGGCGCACCCAGTCGGCAGCCACCGCCGCGTCGGTTGCGTGGCGCAGCAAGGCGGCGCTGTTGCAGGTGCTGCGTTCGCCAGGCAAATCTTGGGTGGTGTGTGCAAACACGGCCATTTGCTCGGCCAAACCTTTGGGGCCATCGGCGTCGCTGAAATGGGTGACCAGCGAGATTTCGTCGACTTGGGGTAACAGATTCAGGCGCGTCCAAGCCGATCGGAAGCGCACAGGGGTAAATCCTAGGCGGTTCATTCCGCTGTTCATTTTGAGAAACACCCGATGCGGCACTTGGGTTTTGTGACGGCTGAGCATGTCAATTTGCGCGTCGCAATGCACGGTGTGCCACAGGTCAAGGCGCGAGCACAGCTCCAAGTCACGGGGCTCAAACACACCCTCTAACAAAAGGATGGGGCCGCGCCAGCCCAAGGCCCGCAGGCGTTGCGCTTCATCGAGGTCGAGCAGGGCGAAGCCATCGGCCGCACGCAGGCCCTCAAACACCCGCTCAATGCCGTGGCCATAGGCATTGGCTTTGACCACGGCCCACAGGCGTGCATCGGGTGCTGCCGCATGCACGCGCTGCAGGTTGTGACGCAACGCGTCGGTGTGAACATGGGCTTGAATCGGGCGGGGCATGGCCAATATTGTGGCACCCGCGTGATATAACCTTGACCGTTATCACTAGAAAGAAGTCACGGCAACGCTACTCCGCACATTAACGTGCGCGTCTTGCTCCACTCCCCCCATGAAGCGCGGTTTTTACACCATCATGTCGGCTCAGTTTTTCAGTTCGTTGGCCGACAACGCACTGTTTGTGACAGCCGTCGAATTACTCAAGTCAGACGGTGCGGCCGAGTGGCAACGCGCTGCGCTGGTGCCCATGTTTGCCTTGTTTTATGTGATCTTGGCCCCGTTTGTGGGCGCTTTCGCCGACTCACGGCCCAAAGGCCAAGTGATGCTGATGAGCAACGCCATCAAAGTGGTGGGTTGCCTGCTGATGCTGTTTGGCTTGCACCCCTTGGCAGCTTATGCGGTGGTCGGTTTGGGCGCAGCCGCCTATTCGCCCGCCAAATACGGCATCTTGACCGAGTTACTCCCCTCCTCTCAGTTGGTCAAAGCCAACGGTTGGATTGAAGGGTTGACCATTGCTTCGATCATCTTGGGTGTGTTGTTGGGCGGCCAGCTGGTGGGTCACAACCTCTCCACGTGGTTGCTGTCGTTTGACCTGCCTTTTGTCACCACCGGCATCGACAACTCGGCAGAAGCCGCCATCTGTTTGCTGGTGCCTCTGTATGCCTTGGCCGCTTGGTTCAACACACGCATTCCCGACACGGGCGCTACCTTGACCCCCATGCAAGCCGACCCCAACAAAAGCATGGCGCACAACCTGTTGGCCTTGGTGCCCGATTTTTGGGACTGCAACAAGCGCCTGTGGCAAGACAAATTGGGCCAAATTTCGCTGGCCACAACCACCCTGTTTTGGGGTGTGAGCGGCAACTTGCGCTACATCGTGCTCGCATGGAGCGCCGCGGCTTTGGGCTACAGCACCACCCAAGCCTCTAGTTTGGTGGGCGTGGTGGCCATTGGCACCGCCGTTGGCGCGGTGGTGGCCTCGATGAAGATGAAGCTCGACCACGCCACCCGCTTGATGCCTTTGGGCATCGCCATGGGCGTGTTTGTGGTGGGCATGAACTTCATCGACAACCTCTGGTTGGCTGTACCTTTCTTAATCGTTCTAGGTGGTTTGGGCGGCTTCCTGGTCGTGCCCATGAACGCGTTGTTGCAACACCGTGGCCACAACTTAATGGGCGCAGGTCGGTCGATTGCGGTGCAAAACATGAACGAGCAGTTGTGCATTTTGGGCCTCGGCTTCATGTACACCTTCAGCACGGGCATGGGCTTGAGCGCTTTTGGTGCCATCACTGCGTTTGGCGTGCTGGTGGGCTATGTGATGTGGCTGATCAAACTCTGGCATGCCCACAACCATGTGCACCACCGCGAAGAACTCGCGCGCTTGATGCACATTGCCCGCAACGACGACTTGCACGGCTAAGGTGAAGAAGCCCTGGCTGCCTGCGTTGGGCTTGGTGCTCAACGCCTTGGTGTGGGGCCTGTCTTGGTGGCCTTTTCGGGAACTGCAGGCGCAAGGGTTGCACCCTTTGTGGGCCACCGCCGCGGTTTTTGCGGTGGCGTGGCTGGGACTCATGCTGGTCTACCCTCGCGCTTGGCAACACCTCACAACACATCCCGAACTCTTTTGGCTGATGGCGGCCTCTGGCCTGACCAACGTCGGCTTCAACTGGGCCGTCACCACCGGCGATGTGGTGCGCGTGGTCTTGCTGTTTTATTTGATGCCCACTTGGGCGCTGCTGCTGGCGTGGTGGCTGCTGCACGAACGCCCCACCCGCGGCGCTTTAGCGCGCATGGGTTTGGCCTTGGCGGGCGTGGTGCTGGTGCTCAAAACCCCCGATACCCCGTGGCCCATTCCGCAAGACTTGCCCGATGTGTTGGCACTGCTGGCCGGCATGAGCTTTGCGCTGACCAATATTTTGTTGCTGCGCTTGCAACACACGCCGGACGCCACGCGCATGGTTGCCATGTTTGGTGGCGGGGCCTTGATGGCTTTGGCTTGCGCCACGTTGGCCACAGTAACAGGCATCGTGCCTGAGATCACCATCACCGCATCCGAAGCCAGCGGATGGGCCCCGTGGGTGTTGGGCTTGAGCGTGGCGTTCTTGGTGTCCAACTTCGCCTTGCAATACGGTGCGGCCCGGTTGAGCGCACACACCACCGCCATGCTGATGATGTCGGAAGTGGTGTTTGCCAGCGTGTCCTCGGTCGCAGCAGGGGCATCGGTGCTGACGTGGCGCTTGGGGCTGGGTGGAGGCATGATTGTGCTGGCTGCTTTGCTGGCCTCGCAAACCCACACCAAACCCATCGATTGATGGACCGCTAGCAAACTGCGGCCATCACGCTTTGAATTTACTTTGACAAGGACTGCCCCATGACCACACTGACCGACTTCACCGCAACCCGCATTGATGGCACACCCATGGCGTTGGCCGACCTGAAGGGCCAAGTTTTGCTCATCGTCAACACCGCCAGTGCCTGCGGGTTCACACCGCAGTTTGAAGGCTTGGAAGCCCTGCACAAAACGTATGGCGACAAAGGCTTGGCCGTCATCGGTTTTCCGTGCAACCAATTCGGCGCGCAAGACTCAGGCAGCAACGCCGAGATTGGCGCGTTTTGCCAAAAGAACTACGGCGTGAGCTTTGCGATGATGGAAAAAGTCGAAGTCAACGGCGACAACGCGCACCCTCTGTTCAAGTGGCTCAAATCTGAAGCACCGGGCCTGTTGGGTAGCGAAGGCATCAAATGGAACTTCACCAAGTTCTTGGTGGGCAAAGACGGCCAAGTGATCAAACGCTACGCGTCAATGGATGCCCCCGCCAAACTGGCGGGGGATATTGAGGCGGCTTTAGCGGGTTGAAACGGGCGACTCATGGACGCGCTCTGGGCAAGCTCGGGGGTGGCGAAGTAAGTCGCATTTAATCTCGCAAAAATTAAAGCATGGATTGAATAAAACTGTTGATTGACATAGACTTAGAACAAATGTCAATCTCGCAAAAATTTCAACTCTATGACCATCCAACGCAGATGGAGCCCCTGCTTCCTTCGGAGCACAAGATGGGGGCATTGCTGGAGCGCGCGCATGATTTGATTCGCCAAGCAGACCGGCTTTCGGGCTGGTGCCCTGCCGGTGCGCTGCCAGGGCTGCGCACCTTGCTGCGGTCCATGAACTCGTATTACTCCAACAAGATCGAAGGCCAACACACCCTGCCGCTGGAAATTGAGCAAGCCTTGCGCAACGACTATGCGCAAGACACAGACAAAGCCCGCAGACAGCGCCTCGCCTTGGCCCACATGGCCACCGAAGCACAACTGGAAGCCCATTGGCCGCAGTGGAGTAGCGAGCAGATCTGGTCCGCCCAGACCGTGCAACACATCCATCAAGAATTGTTTTCACGTTTGCCCGAGGAAGATCGCACCCTCAACACCGCAGACACGCCGCTCATCATGACGCCCGGCGCTTGGCGCACGCAAGAGGTCAGCGTCGGTCGTCATGCCGCCCCAACAGCCGCTGCTTTACCGCTCTTTTTAACGCGCTGGTCGTCGGTGTATGCCGGCGCTAGACGCGGTGAAATGCAAGTGCTGGCCATGGCAGCGGCCCATCAACGTCTGGCGTGGATTCACCCTTTTTTAGATGGCAACGGACGCGTGGTTCGCCTACATAGCCACTTGGTACTGGGCCAGATGGGCCTGACCAACGGCTTGTGGTCCCCCCTTCGAGGCTTTGCCCGTACGCACGAAACCTACTACCAACGCTTGGCAGCCGCCGACGAGCCGCGAGCGGGCGATCTCGACGGGCGCGGCAATTTGAGCGAAAGCGGACTGATTCATTGGATCGACTACGTGTTGAGCCTGTGCCTTGACCAAGTGGACTTCATGGCTGGCTTGCTGTCGCTCGATGCGATGAAGAACCGCATGGCCGCTTGTCTGGCTTATGAGCAAGAAGTGGTGCAGAAAGGCGTTCGTACCGAAGCGTTGCGGCCATTGCATTACCTGTTTGCCTCACAAAATGAGCTGGACCGCGCTGACTTCAAAGCCATGCTCGGCTTAGGCGACCGACTGGCCTCGGCGCAAGTGACGGCGCTGCTCAAGCGCGGCCTACTTGAGACCGACTCACCTTACGGCAAATTGCGCTTGGGCGTACCGCAGCATGCACTGCGGTTTTACTTTCCCCGTTTGTGGCCGGAGGCAGAGGGCCAAGACTGACGCACGTCAGTTCAACGCCGCGTCCAACACCTCCACCCAATGCTTCACCGGCACATCGGTGCCGCTTTGCAAGTGGGTGATGCAGCCGACGTTGGCGCTCAGGATGGCCTTGGGTTGCAGCGCATCTAAGTGACCCAACTTGCGGTCGCGCAAGGTGGTGCTGATCTCAGGGTTCAACACGCTGTAGGTGCCAGCTGAGCCGCAGCACAGGTGCGCTTCGGTGTTGGCCACTTGGATGGCAAAGCCCAAATCAGCCAAGTGTTTTTCAACGCCGCCTTTGAGTTGCTGGCCGTGCTGCAAGGTGCAGGGCGGATGGAAAGCTTGCATGCCCGCGTTGGCCAAGGCTGCGGCATTGAGTTTGGGCTTGAGCACGGGCACCAAATCGGGCAAGAGTTCGCTCAGGTCTTGGGTGAGTTCACTAATGCGCTTGGCTTTGGCAGCGTAAGCGGCATCGTCTTTCAGCACATGGCCGTAGTCTTTGACCATCACGCCGCAGCCTGAGGCGTTCATCACGATGGCCTCCACACCTTGTTCCACATAGGGCCACCACGCATCGATGTTGGCGCGCATGTGGGCCTTGCCGCCATCTTGGTCGTTCAAGTGGAATTTCACAGCGCCACAGCAGCCCGCTTTGGTGGCTACAACGGTTTGAATGCCTGCTGCATCCAACACGCGTGCGGTGGCGGTGTTGACATTGGGCATCATGGCGGGCTGCACGCAGCCTGCCAACATCAGCACTTTGCGGGCGTGCGTTTGCGTCGGCCACGCGCCAGCAGCTTGTGGCGCAGGCACTTTGGCTTTGAGCTTGGCCGGCAACACGCCGCGCACGGCTTGGCCCAACTTCATGGCGGGGGCAAACAGCGGTGAGGGCAAGCCTTCTTTCAAGGCCCAACGCAGCATGCGCTCGCCCATGGGGCGGGGCACTTGGGCATCGACCACTTTGCGGCCCACGTCCACCAAGTGGCCGTATTGCACGCCGCTGGGGCAGGTGCTTTCGCAGTTGCGGCAGGTGAGGCAGCGGTCTAAATGCTGCTGCGTCTTGCGCGTGGGCGTGGCGCCTTCAAACACTTGCTTCATCAAATAGATGCGGCCGCGTGGGCCGTCTAACTCATCGCCCAAGAGTTGGTAGGTGGGACACGTCGCGGTGCAAAAACCGCAGTGCACGCACTTGCGCAAGATGGCTTCGGCTGCTTCGCCCTCGGGTGTGCCGACGTATTGGGGGGCCAGGTTGGTTTGCATGTGGGGCTTTGAATGTGAAGCTGTGGTTTAAGCGCGACCGGGGTTGAAGATGCCCGCTGGGTCAAACTGCTTTTTGAGTTCGTTTTGAATGCGTTGCTGCACGGCATTGAGCGGGGTGTAGACGCCCACTTGCTTGTCCACATCGCCCGACGTTTGACGGCTGGCCGCACTCGTGCGGAACAAAGTGGCGTGGCCTCCCGCCTTCACCGCAGCCTCGCGTACTTGCGCTGCGGCAGACGCTGGCGCCCACAACCAACGCTCTGCGCCGTGCCACTCGATGTATTGGGCACAGGCTGCGCCGTTCACACGCACGTCGAGCACAGGGGCGGTTTGGGCCACGCTCAAACGCCACAAGCAGTCTTGCTCGGTGGGCGCTTTGAAGAAGTTTAGGGTTTGCTCGCCACTGGCTTTCCAATCGGCGGCCACGTCGGCGGCGCTCAGGCGCGTGACCTGTGCGCCCAAGGCGTTCACGTCAGCACGCATCTTGATCACAGCGGCATCCACCGCTGCGATGGCACCACGCAGGCGCACGTAGAAAACGTCTTGCGATGGGCTCGCTGTGGTGTCGTGCACCCACGCACTGGCGTTCAAAGGCAGCGGCTGGCCGCCCCATTGGTTGATCAGTTTCAACGCTTGCGCTTGGCTCACACCCGCGCACACCAAGGTGGCTTCGCCGGGCGCCACAGGCAACACCTTCAAAGACACTTCGGTGATGAGGCCCAGCTGACCCCAGCTGCCCGCCAGCAAACGCGACACGTCGTAACCCGCCACGTTTTTCATCACCTGACCGCCGAAGGTGAGGTGCTCGCCTTTGCCGTTGATCACGCGTGCGCCCAGAACAAAGTCGCGCACCGTGCCCACACTGGCGCGGGCTGGACCACTCAAACCTGCGGCAACCATGCCGCCAATCGTCGCGCCAGCACCAAAGTGCGGTGGCTCGAAGGCAAAGCTCTGGCCTTTCTCGGCCAAGGCGGCTTCCACCTCAGCCAAGGGCGTGCCGCAGCGCACGGTGATCACCAGCTCACTCGGCTCGTAACTCAAGATGCCGCTGTAAGCAGTGGTGTCCAACACCTCGCCTTGCAGGTTTTGGCCTAAAAAGTCTTTGGTGCCGCCGCCGCGCAAGCGCAAAGGCTGGCCGGTTTGGCTGGCTTGAAGAATGCGATCGGTGAAATCTTGGAGGGTCTGTTGCGCGGTATCTTGCATGTTGAACATGTTAGCCGCTGGGGTTGGTGCGAGCTTTGAATTTTTTGAACAACGCCGTCAAAAATCGCTGTGCCGCAAACGCGATGGCTGTGACTTGTCTAAACGCAATCAGCGCGGCGCAGAGACTTTCAGACGAAAAAAAGCCCGCCGTGAGGCGGGCTGAAAGTCCAAGGAAAACTTGAAATAAACCTTGATTTTTAACGGTGGTAGGCGGTTTCGCCGTGTGAGCTGATGTCCAAGCCTTCGCGCTCTTCTTCTTCCGTCACACGCAGACCGATCACCAGATCAACCAACTTGTAAGCGATGAAGGAGACCACAGCCGACCACACGATGGTGGTGGCGATTGCTTGGAATTGGATCCAAACTTGGCCAGAGATCGAGTACTCAGGGTTCACAGCGTTGGCCACGTAGTCATAGATGCCTGTGCCGCCCAACGATGGCGCAGCAAACACGCCGGTCAACAACGCACCCAAGATACCGCCCACGCCGTGGACACCAAAGACGTCCAACGAGTCATCAGCACCCAACATGCGCTTGAGGCTGTTCACACCCCACAAGCAAACGAAGCCTGCCAACAAACCGATCACGATGGCACCCATGGGGCCCACGAATCCGCACGCTGGGGTGATGGCCACCAAACCAGCAACCGCACCAGACGCAGCGCCCAACATGGAAGCTTTGCCTTTGGAGAGGCCTTCGCCAGCAATCCAGCTCAAGGTAGCAGCAGCAGTCGCGACCAAGGTGTTCATGAAGGCCAGTGCGGTGACGCCGTTAGCTTCGAGGTTAGAGCCAGCGTTGAAGCCGAACCAACCCACCCACAGCAAGGCAGCGCCCACCATGGTCAATGTCAGGCTGTGAGGAGCCATCGATTCTTTGCCGTAGCCGGTGCGTTTGCCGATCACGTAAGCGCCGACCAAACCTGCCACAGCAGCGTTGATGTGCACCACGGTACCGCCTGCGAAGTCGAGCGCACCTTTGGCCCACAACCAGCCGGCAGCAGCGGTCACAGCGTCAAGGGAAGCCGCGTCGGTGATCGCATCTGGGCCGTCCCAGTACCAAACCATGTGAGCGACAGGCATGTAGCTGAACGTGAACCACAGAGCGCAGAACAACAACACAGCAGAGAAGCGAGCGCGTTCAGCGAAAGCACCCACGATCAAGGTGCATGTGATGGCAGCAAACGTGGCTTGGAAGGCCGCGAAGGTCAACTCAGGAATCACAACACCTTTGCTGAACGTGGCAGCAATGGAGTCAGGCGTGATGCCTTTGAAGAACAGCTTATCCATGCCACCAATGAACGGTGAACCGCCCGTGAAGGTGAACGAGTAGCCGTAGATGACCCACAAGACGTAAATCAGCGCGGTGACCACGAAGACTTGCATCAAGACGGAGAGCATGTTCTTGCTGCGGACCAACCCGCCGTAGAACAAGGCCAAGCCAGGAATGGTCATCAAGATCACGAGGATGGTGGAGATGGTCATCCAAGCGGTGTCGCCCTTGTTAGGGACGGCAACAGGTGCGGCAGCAGCGGGGGCTTCAGCAGCTGCGGCGGGGGCAGCGGCTTTGGCTTCAGCGACGGGTGCCGCAGGGGCAGCGGTCTGCGCCATGACGGCAGCGCCGCCAAACAGCAGACCCAAGCCTAGGGCTAGGGAAGCGAGCAGTTTTTTCATGATGGATCTTCTTTCGAAAGGACGATGGGGGCGCTGCGATCAGAGGGCTTCCGGACCGGTTTCACCGGTACGGATGCGAACCACTTGTTCGAGGTCGTAAACAAAAATCTTGCCGTCGCCGATCTTGCCGGTGCGGGCTGCGCCCTCGATGGCTTCGATGGCACGGTCCACATGCTCGGCGTCAACCGCAGCTTCAATCTTGACCTTAGGCAAGAAGTCAACCACGTACTCAGCACCGCGATACAACTCGGTGTGACCTTTTTGACGACCAAAGCCTTTGACTTCGGTCACGGTGATGCCCTGCACCCCAATTTGCGACAAGGCCTCGCGGACCTCGTCCAACTTGAAGGGTTTGATGATGGCGGTGATGAGTTTCATGGTTGCTCCTAGAGAGTTCGACGAGCTTGGTTTAGAAGCTGTATTTCAGACCAACAACGGCGATGTTTTTGCCTTGGTAGTAGTTGTTGACCGTGTAAAAAGTTTTGTTTGCGTTTGTGCTGATGGCAGACACGCTAGCAGCCAGACCATCACCCAAATCTTTGTTCAAAGTCAATGCCACGTCTGTGTAGTTGCCTGTACCAGTTGATGTGGTGCTGTTTTTGATCACTTGACGACCTGCGTGAGGCACCAAGGTGTAGCCATCACCCAAATCAAACGTGGCGCTCAAGTCAACGTATGTGCTGCCTTTGGAATTGATGTTGCCGAACAAGTCAGACAATGAGTAGGAATACTTGGCTGTGAAAACACCAGCAGTCAAAGCACCGTAGACCTCGTCGGTGTTGGCGTTGCTGTAAACATTAGCCTTTGACAACGTATTGCCTTGGTATTGGTAGCGGAGGTAGCCCACGTCATAGGCGAGGCCGGCTGCTTCACCTTTGTAGCCACCGTACAAGTCGATTTCGACGGGGCCCTTGGCATCGTAGCTATTAGCAACGCCAACTTCTTTGATCCACTTGATCGTAGAACCCCAAGCGCCAGCATAGAAACCGTTGGTGTTGGCATAGTCAACGCCGCCTTGCAACGCAGGGGCGCCTTTGGATTGGCCAATTGCGCGGTAACGGTACTCAGAAGCCACGCCAACGTTGTAACCGAGTGTCGACTCAGGCTCAGCTGGTGCGGTTTGAGCGAAAGCAGCAGCAGAAGTGGCCAAGAGAGCCAGCAGAAGTTTGGACTTGAGTTTCATAGTTTTCTCCATTGAAAAATTTAAAAGGACACACCTACTTAGCAGGGTCCGTGCCAGCGCAGAAGTCCACAAAAGTGCTCCCAACACCCGCCCTAAGACCCAAAGTGATGCAGTAATCTGAACCACACCCCATTTTGATGCACACAACTGGTGCATAAACGCCCCAAAACTGCCCCGCCTTGGGGATAAATACTCAGAAAGCGAAGATTTATGGCCTTAGCCTTGATTCACAGCCGTGCACTTTTGGGTTTGCAGGCGCCTGCCGTGACCGTTGAGGTGCATTTAGCCAACGGCTTGCCGAGCTTTAGCTTGGTGGGCTTGGCGGACACCGAAGTCAAAGAAGCGCGCGAGCGGGTGCGCTGCGCCATTCAAAACGCGGGTTTGGACTTTCCCAGCAACAAACGCATCACGGTCAACCTTGCCCCTGCCGATCTGCCCAAAGATTCGGGACGTTTTGATTTGCCCATCGCCTTGGGCATCTTGGCCGCGCACGGCCAGCTCGACGAGGCGGCACTGGCGTTGCACGAGTTCGCGGGTGAGTTGTCGCTGTCTGGCGCGCTACGACCTGTGCGCGGCGCTTTGGCCATGGGCTTGGCGCTGCACAGCGCTGGGCTTCGCACGCGCTTGGTGCTGCCGCCTGGCAGCGCCGAAGAAGCGGCCTTGGTGCCCACGGCCGAGGTGTACCGCGCGCAACATTTGTGCGACGTGGTGGCGCGCTTTGCAAAACCTGGGCTGAGCAACGCCGCACCAACCGAGAGCGACACCAGCGGTTGGTGCCGCATTGCATCGCCTGTGGGTCAAAGCACCACGCCCTTGCGTGGGCCCGATTTGTCGGACGTGAAAGGCCAAGCTGCACCGCGACGTGCCCTAGAAATTGCAGCGGCGGGTGGCCACTCTCTTTTATTAGTGGGCCCTCCCGGCACCGGCAAATCCATGTTGGCGCAACGCTTTGCAGACTTGCTGCCCCCCATGACGCTGGACGAAGCGTTGGAGAGTGCCGCCATCGCCAGCTTGGCGGGGCGCTTTGAGCTGAGTCAATGGCTGCATCGGCCCACACGAAGCCCGCATCACACCGCAACCTCTGTTGCATTAGTGGGCGGTGGCACGCCGCCGCGGCCAGGTGAGATCTCGTTGGCGCACCACGGGGTCTTGTTTTTGGACGAGCTGGCCGAGGTGAACCGCAGCGCACTCGAAGCCTTGCGCGAACCTCTGGAAAACGGCCACATCACCATTTCACGGGCGGCGCGGCAAGCGCGTTTTCCGGCCAAGTTTCAATTGATTGCGGCCATGAACCCATGTCCCTGTGGCTATTTGGGCTCCACGCTGAAAGCATGTCGCTGCACGCCAGACCAAGTGGCGCGCTACCAAGGCAAGCTCAGCGGCCCGTTGTTAGACCGCATTGATTTGCAAGTCGAAGTGCCGACCCTCGCACCCGAGGTGTTGATGCAGTCAGCACCGGGCGAGCCGACATCTGCCGTGCGGGCGCGTTGCGCGGCGGCCCATGCCAAAGCCATGGCGCGTCAAGGCGCACCGAACCAAGCCTTGGCGGGTCAAGCTCTCGATGATCATGTGCAACTCGAAAAATCTGCTGCTCAGTTTTTGCAAAGCGCCGCCAACAAACTGGGCTGGTCAGGCCGCAGCACCCATCGCACCTTGCGGGTGGCACGCACCATCGCCGATTTGGCCGATGCCTCCCACATTCAAGTGGCGCATGTGGCAGAGGCCGTGCAGTACCGACGGGTCTTGGTGAGCCGCTGAGGGCAAGCCGTAGCTTCTATTTATGTGTGTGAGGCTTGAACCTCAAGGTGAAGCGGGTTTTAAAAATGTTCCCACGTTTTGCCGCACGCAAGGCGCATTTGATCGACACCTACTTAGGAGCTGCCATGTCTAAATTTCTGATCTTGACCACGCTGAGCGTTTCATTGATGCTCGGCATTGCGCATGCCGACGAAGAGAAAGCGCCGCGCAAAAACAAAATGGGCCAGTGCCAAGCGCAAGCTGGTGATAAAAAAGGCGATGAGCGCAAGGCCTTCATGAAAGAATGCCTGAGCGCCAAAGCTAGCCCTACCGATGGCGACAAGGCCAGCGACAAGAGGAGCGAAAAGAACCCAGAACAGGCCGCCAAAACCAAAGCCTGTAAGGCCCAAGCCAAAGGCCTCAAAGGCGACGAACGCAAAGCCAAGATAAGCGAGTGCTTGAAAGCCTGATCAGGCCGCCATCTTCCCGCCCAAGATCACGCCTTCGCGCTGGTATTGCGCCAGCAAATCGGGCCCATAGCTCAACAGGTCTTCGGGGTTCGGGTGTTGCAACCAGACAGCCATGGCTTTGAACGCTTGGCTGCCTGTCATCCCCTCATTGAACAAAGACAGTAACTGCCCGCGAAACACGTTGCTCGGCACCACTTGCACCGCGCCGTCCACGTCACGCAGCACTGACACATAAGTGGCCTGCATCTCATCGGGGCGGTGATCCAAATCGATGATGTCCACGGGCCAGTCGTAAGTCACCTCGACATAAGTCGGGTTCATCACCACGACGTGTGTCATCAAATCAGCGGTGACGTCCACCGCCACACCCGGTTGCGGCAAGACCAAGGCAGAGGTTGCCACTGCGCCTTTGAGCCATTCGAAATGCGAGACATCTTTGAGCCAGGCGGGCAAGTTTTGCGTCTCAGGACTCTCACGCAAAAAGCGCGCAAACTCCAACAAAACGGTACGTGGCCAAGGCGCTTTCGCTGGATAGTCACGCAGAAAGTAACGCACCGCAGCGCGCCAAGCCCAGTCGCCCAGCAACCCCCGCGTCACCGGATAAGCGGGATTCACGATGTCACACAAGTTTTTAAACATCGCGCGCTCGTACGTGGCCGCCTGTTCAGCCGATACGCCAACAGGCAAGGGCATCGTGTGTGGGTCACGTAAATGGCGCGCCAACGCAAACTGAAATTCACGGAAATCGTTCAACATGCCACAGCCTTTGTGGAAGTCGACACGGCCGCATCGGACCAGCGCTTGAGTTGTGCCAAATCATCCACGCACACAGGGACGTCGGGTTTCAAGTGTGACAACACGGCGGGTAACAATCGCCCAGCCACCGAGCTCAATGAGGCTTCGGCATGACCGCCCTCCTCGCCCCCTAAACGCACGTAATTCACATGCTGCATGGGCAGCGCAGCCAAGAACTGCAACGCATCGAAATCGTACCGATGGCTGTTTTCAGCCAACGCCGTGATGTCTAAATGCACATGGCAACCCGTTTGCGTGACCAATGCGCTGATGAACTCAGCCTCATTCATGGCGGACATGGGCGGCACTGCATGGTGCGACACGTTGCGAATACCGATCGAATGGCCCAAGGTATCTTGCACGCGCATGATGCGATCTGCGGTCCATTGCAACGCGGCGGTTGTGGCTGGAATTGGCAAACAGGTGAACAACGGGGTGTCGTCATCGCTCCAACTCAAAGCCTCCGAGAACATCACCATCTCATAGTCGCGCATGAACGCCGCCAGCTGGCTGACCAGCCCCGTGTCCAAACGCCCAGGGCCACCCAGTGAAAGACTTCGACTCACGCATACACTGGGCCAACGCTGCGTGGCTTCACGCAACCGCTGCCCCCATGGTCCGCCTAGGCCCAACCACTGTTCGGCCGCCACTTCAATAAATTGAAGATCATCGGGCTCAGGCAACGCCAAATGGGCGCGCAAAGCAGCATCCGAAACGTGAGCGGGGTGTATGGCAATGGGGGCCGGCTTGAGCACCAAGCCGGTGCCTGTGATTCTGTGATTGTTCATAGCTCGTTTTGTAGCAAGGGGTAGCCGATAAATGGGCCTGAGTGACTAAATTCGACGCGAAGACCACTTTCGTTACGGAATGGAACGCAAATAACAATCTTTGTAACCAAAACCCCCAATACTAAACAATTATGAATGCGCGACTCCAAATCATTGAAGCGGACCTGCACGCCGCTTGGTTGGAGGCGCTGGCGGGTGATGCACCCAGCTACCAAGCGGTCCTGACGCGCTTGAGCGGGCATTTGCGGCTATTTTTAAGGCGTCGATTACGGGATAAACCCGAAGATGTGGAAGATTTAGTACAAGAAATATTGTTATCAATACATCAAAAGCGTCATACTTACGATCCAAAGCAACCGTTAACGGCGTGGATTTACGCCATCGCCCGCTACAAGCTGATCGACCACCTGCGCGCCCAAGCACGACATGACGACAAAAACGACTCAATTGACGATTGGCATGACCAACTCTGGATGGTCAGCACCGAAGACGCCGACGCGTCCAAAGCCCATTTGACGCACATGCTCAGCCAATTGCCAGACAAACAACGCCTCCCGATTGAGCACACCAAGCTCGAAGGGCACACCGTGGCCGAAGCCGCCGAACTCACGGGGCAATCCGAGTCGGCTGTGAAGGTGAACATTCACCGAGGACTCAAAGCGCTGGCCAAACTGTACGGAGGTGTCTTTTGAAAACCCATGATTTCATTGCCCAGCTGGTGGCAGACAGCCAATCGGTGGCCCCCGTGCGCATTCACCTGCTGTTCACCCACGCGCTGTTGCTGGCCAGCTTGGTGAGCGTGACTTTGCTGCTGGTGTTTTGGGGCATTGAT
>CANBRM010000012.1 GCA_947371915.1 Comamonadaceae bacterium
CCAATTGGCCGGCGTCTTGGCCAGTTTGATGGGCATGGTGGTGGGCTCTTTGGCCCCGCAAGTCGTTCGTAACGCCCACAGTAGCCACCACAAATTGGCGAGCGTGGTTTGAGTGAGGCAGCGAGGCGCTGGTGACCTAGGTCGCCTAGCCCTCAAGATGAGCAGGTGCCTATAATTAGCGGTTTTACCGAACCCTCCTAGCCATGCCCATTTATGCCTACAAATGCGGGTCCTGCGGCCATGCCAAGGACGTCCTGCAAAAAATGGCGGACGATCCGTTGACCGATTGCCCAGCTTGCGGCAAGCCCACGTTTTCTAAACAACTCACAGCCGCTGGTTTTCAGCTCAAAGGCTCGGGTTGGTACGCCACCGACTTCAAAGGCGGTTCCGGCGGCACCTCCGTCCCAGCCGCCGTGCCTGCCGAGTCGTCAGCCGCTGGCGGCGACAGCGCTGCGGCACCCGCTGCTGCCAGTGCAACAGCGTCTGCTTCGACCAGCACCCCTGCTGCAGGTGGTTGCGGCACGTCGTGCGCTTGTCATTGATTCGCGTTTGAACGCCTTTCCCTCAACCCGAGCACCTCATGCCCATTAAAAAATACCTGCTCGCAGGCCTGTTGGTCTGGACACCTTTGGCCATCACGGTCTGGGTGCTGACTTGGCTCGTGGGCATCATGGACGGCATCTTCATCGATACCATTTCCAAGTTCCGCCCCTTGGTGTCGCAAGACACGGTCACGAGCTTGCGCAACATGACAGGCTTGGGCGTGGTCTTGGTGTTGCTGGTGCTTCTGGTCACCGGTGCTTTGGCCTCCAACGTGCTGGGTAAATGGCTGGTGCGTCAGTGGGACAAGTTGTTCACCCACATCCCTATCGTCAAGTCGATTTACGCCAGTGTGAAAAAGGTCTCTGACACCTTGTTCTCCAGCAGCGGCAACGCGTTTCGCCAAGCTTTGCTGGTGCAATACCCTCACGCAGGCATGTGGACCATCGCGTTCCAAACCGGCACGCCAGTCGGTGAAGTGGCCAGCAAATTGACCGGCCAACACCTCAGCGTGTATGTGCCCACCACCCCCAACCCCACCAGCGGATTTTTCTTGCTGGTGCCACGCAGCGATGTCATCGAGCTCGATTTGAGCGTCGACGAAGCGCTGACGTATGTCATCTCCATGGGCGCTGTGTCTCCTAGCGCCCCAGTACTCAACGAAAAGAGAAAATAAAAATGGCAATGCGTTCCCACTATTGCGGTCTGGTGACCGAAGCTTTGATTGGCGAAACCGTGAGCCTGTGCGGCTGGGTTAACCGTCGTCGTGACCACGGCGGCGTCATCTTTATCGACCTGCGTGACCGCGAAGGCTACGTGCAAGTGGTGTGCGACCCTGATCGCGCTGACATGTTCAACGTGGCCGAGAACGTGCGCAATGAGTTTTGTATCCAAGTCAAAGGCTTGGTGCGCGCCCGTCCTGATGGCACGACCAACGAAGGCTTGAAGAGCGGCAAGATTGAAGTGCTGTGCCACGAACTCATCGTGTTGAACGAGTCGGTCACACCTCCGTTCCAAATTGACGACGACAACTTGTCGGAGACCACGCGTCTGACACACCGCGTGCTCGACCTGCGTCGCCCGTACATGCAAAACAACCTGATGCTGCGCTACAAAGTGTCGATGGAAGTGCGCAAGTACCTCGATGAAAACGGCTTTGTCGACATCGAAACACCGATGCTCACCAAGAGCACACCTGAAGGCGCGCGCGATTACCTCGTGCCTAGCCGCGTGCATGACGGCCACTTCTTTGCGTTGCCACAGTCGCCCCAGTTGTTCAAGCAGCTGTTGATGGTGGCGGGCTACGACCGTTACTACCAAATCACCAAGTGCTTCCGCGACGAAGACTTGCGCGCTGACCGTCAACCTGAATTCACCCAGATTGATATTGAAACCTCGTTCTTGAGCGAGGAAGAAATCCGCGACATGTTCCAAGGCATGATCAAACGCGTGTTCCAGAAAACCATTGGTGTGGACTTGGGCGAGTTCCCTGTCATGACCTACCAAGACGCCATGCACATCTATGGCTCTGACAAGCCCGACCTGCGCGTGAAATTGCAGTTCACCGAGCTGACCGATGTCATGGGCGATGTGGACTTCAAAGTGTTTTCGGGCGCAGCCAACATGAAGGGCGGCCGCGTGGTGGCCCTGCGCGTGCCCAACGGTTCAGTCGAAGGCGGCGGCATCAGCCGTGGCGAGATCGACGCTTACACCGAGTTCGTCAAAATTTACGGTGCGAAGGGCTTGGCCTACATCCGCGTCAATGAGTTGGCTAAGGGCCGTGACGGTTTGCAGTCACCCATCGTGAAAAACATCCACGACGCAGCTTTGGCTGCGGTGCTCGAGCGCACAGGCGCTCAAGACGGCGACTTGATTTTCTTCGGTGCAGACAAAGCCAAGATCGTGAACGACGCCATCGGTGCCTTGCGCATCAAGATTGGCCACAGCGAGTTTGGCAAGAAGAATGGTTTGTTCGAAAACCGTTGGGCGCCGATGTGGGTGGTCGACTTCCCGATGTTCGAGTTCGACGATGAAAGCCAGCGCTACACCGCTGTGCACCACCCCTTCACGGCACCCAAAGACGGCCACGAAGACTGGATGGTCACCGCGCCCGAGAAGTGCATCTCCAAGGGCTACGACATGGTGTTGAACGGTTGGGAAATGGGCGGCGGCTCGGTGCGTATCCACCGCGCTGACGTGCAACAAAAAGTGTTTGACGCTTTGAAGATCACGCCTGAAGAGGCTCAGCTCAAGTTCGGCTTCTTGCTTGACGCGCTGCAATACGGCGCGCCGCCACACGGCGGCTTGGCCTTCGGTTTGGACCGCATCGTCACCTTGATGACCGGTGCTGAATCTATCCGCGACGTGATTGCTTTCCCTAAGACCCAACGCGCTCAGTGTTTGCTCACCCAAGCACCAAGCCCTGTGGACGAGAAGCAATTGCGCGAATTGCACATTCGCTTGCGCAATTTGGATGCGCCAAAAACTGCTTAAGTTTTTGTAGCGCTTAGCGTCGCAAGCCGCTTCTCAAACGCCACCTTCGGGTGGCGTTTGTCTGTGTGCTGCCGTACGCAAAAAACTCAATTTTCATTCTTGGGCAAATATCGCCCACGGCGTGATGCTTGTTCCTACACTGACCGTTCATTCAACAGCGCCACGAAGGATCAGGGACATGAGCAACACGCACAACCCAGTCACGAACACAGAGGCTGGGCAATGCCCTGTCATGCACGGCGCTAACACCCAAGTCGCCAACACGCCGATGGCATGGTGGCCAAATGCCCTCAACTTGGACATCTTGGCTCAGCACGACACCAAGACCAACCCGATGGACGCGGGCTTTGACTACCGCGAAGAAGTCAAAAAGCTCGATGTGTCCGCGCTCAAGCAAGACCTCACCGCGCTCATGACCGACAGCCAAGATTGGTGGCCCGCTGACTGGGGGCACTACGGCGGTTTGATGATTCGCATGGCATGGCACTCAGCCGGCTCTTACCGCATTGCCGATGGCCGTGGCGGTGCAGGCACCGGCAACCAACGTTTTGCGCCGCTCAACTCGTGGCCCGACAACGTCAACCTCGACAAAGCCCGTCGCCTGCTGTGGCCCATTAAGAAAAAATACGGCAACCGGCTCAGCTGGGCCGACCTCATCGTGCTCGCGGGCAACGTGGCCTACGAATCGATGGGCCTCAAAACCTTTGGTTTTGCGTTTGGCCGTGAAGACATTTGGCACCCGGAGCAAGAGATCAACTGGGGTTCCGAAAAAGAGTGGCTGGGCGCTACACGTTATGCCAGTGACAGCCGCGAGTCGCTTGAAAACCCTTTGGCCGCTGTGCAAATGGGCTTGATTTACGTGAACCCCGAAGGCGTCAACGGCCAACCCGACCCACTGAAGACCGCACACGATGTGCGCCTGACCTTCAAGCGCATGGCCATGAACGACGAGGAAACCGTGGCCCTCACCGCAGGCGGCCACACCGTGGGCAAAGCGCACGGCAACAGCCGCGCACTCAATTTGGGGCCTGCTCCCGAAGCCGCCGAGGTGGCCGAGCAAGGCTTGGGCTGGATCAACCACACCACCCGCGCCGTGGGCCGCGATACCGTGTCCAGTGGCCTCGAAGGCGCATGGACCACGCACCCCACCCGCTGGGACCACGGCTATTTCCGCATGCTGCTCAACCACGACTGGCAACTCACCAAGAGCCCCGCTGGCGCTTGGCAGTGGGCGCCCGTCAGCATCTTGGAGGAAGAGAAACCGGTGGATGTGGAAGACTCATCCATTCGTGTGCAACCCATGATGACCGATGCCGACATGGCCCTGAAGATGGACCCCGCTTACCGAGTGATCTTGGAGCGCTTTGCCAAAGACCCTGACGACTTTGACCAAGTGTTTGCCCGCGCTTGGTTTAAGTTGACCCACCGCGACCTTGGACCCAAGTCACGCTACATTGGCCCCGAAGTGCCGTCAGAAGACCTGATCTGGCAAGACCCCGTGCCGCCCGGCAACACCGATTACGACGTGGCTGAGGTCAACGCCAAAATCGCAGCCAGCGGTTTGAGCGTGAGTGAGTTGGTGGCCACCGCGTGGGACAGCGCGCGCACCTTCCGCCACTCCGACAAACGCGGTGGTGCCAACGGTGCGCGCATTCGCTTAGCCCCGCAAAAAGACTGGGCAGGCAACGAACCCCAGCGGCTGGCCAAAGTGCTCAAGGTGCTGGAAGGTATTGCCGCGCACACCGGTGCCAGCGTGGCCGACGTGATCGTCTTGGCGGGTAATGTGGGTGTGGCGCAAGCCGTCAGCGCAGCAGGCTTTGACATTCCCATGCCCTTCCAGCCCGGCCGAGGCGACGCCACCGAGGCCATGACCGATGCCGAGTCGTTTGCTGTGCTCGAACCCGTGCATGATGGTTTTCGCAACTGGGTTCAAAGCACCTACTTGGGCAGCCCCGAAGAGCTGCTGTTAGACCGTGCGCAGCTCATGGGCCTCACCGCCCCTGAAATGACGGTCTTGCTGGGCGGCATGCGTGTGTTGGGTGTCAACCACGCAGGCTCACAACACGGCGTTTTCACCGACAGTGTGGGTGTGCTGAGCAACGACTTTTTTGTGCATCTCACTGAGATGGCGTATGAATGGAAGCCGACTGGCCGCAACGCGTATGACCTGTGCCACCGCAAAACAGGCCAAACGAAATGGACCGCCACACGGGTAGATTTGGTATTCGGCTCCAACTCGGTGCTGCGCGCCTACGCCGAGGTGTACGCGCAAGACGACAACCGTGAAAAGTTGGCCCGTGACTTTGTGGCGGCTTGGACCAAGGTGATGAACGCTGATCGTTGCTAAAACGAGTCGGTTGAAATTGCAGAAATACTGCGCTTAGCTCAAAGCTGCACCCGCAACGCCAAATCTACGCCTGCGGGGACCGTGTAATCCGCAACCACCCAAGCCCGCGTGGGGTGCGTGCTCATGTCTTGCAAAAAGTCCAGCACGGCTTGGATGGATACGGCGTCGAGTGAGACAAAGGGCTGGTCCAGCAAGGTCACCGTCGCACCCGAAGCCAGCGCGCCTGCAAGGGCGACTTTGCGGCGACTCCCGGTGGACAGCATAAAAAGTTGCTTGTGCGTGTGCTCACGCAGGCTCAGGGCATCTATCAGGGCTTGCAGCAAGTCAGCGTCAAAGTTGGGGTAACTTTTTTGCCAGACATCCCAGCAAGCTTGCGCGGTGTCGTTGTCTTGATTCGGCAGTTTCAAATCGCACCCAAACACCTGGCCTTGGTAGGCCTCGGACAATTGGTGGAGCAACTGAGTTTTGCCTGTGCCTTCGTCGCCGACCACGGCAGTCACGCCCGGTTTGAGGGTGAGAACAGGTGTGCCGTTGTTGATGTCGCGTGTGTGTTGGAGCATGACGGTGATGTTAGCGAGGCAGTGCAGGCCTTCTGCCGCTTCAATGCAGGGTGGGATGTGCGATGAATTAGGATGAACCCTAGTATGACCACTTCCCAATTTACCGCTCACTTTTGCCCTTTGCCTCACACCCAGCGCCGCTTGGCGTACAGCGAGGCGGGCGATGCGCACAGCGCGCATGTGCTGCTGTGCTTACCGGGACTGTTGGAAACCCGCGCGTCGTTTGATGCTTTGTTGCAGTCAGCACAGGGCGTGCGCGGGCTGCGCATCATCAGTTTGGAGCATTGTGGCCGTGGCGATTCGAGCCCACTGCCGGGCGATCAGGGTTACGCCATGTCGGTGTATTTGGCCGACACCTTGGCATTTTTAAAGCAAGTGGTGTGGCGCGATGACGGCGTTGTGACGCGTCTGGATGTGATGGGCACCAGCATGGGCGGCATTTTGGCGATGTATCTGGCGCACGAGTTGGGCCCACGGGTGGACGGTTTGTTCTTCAACGACATCGGTCTGAGCTTACATTGGATGTCGATTTACGGTTTGTACGACGGCATGAAAGTACAAGGCAGTTTGCCTAAGCCCGAGGTATTGGCAGCGCAACTGAACGTCACTTTGGGGGCTGTGGTGGCCGCTCAGTCCCCCGATCACTTTGATTTGCCCTACCGCAAGGATTGGAAGGGCATGAAGTTTGGTCAATTGTTGAGCAATTTTCACGGACCAATTCGCCTCATTCACGGGGGCGCTTCGGGTGTGTGCCAGCCGCCGCAAGTGCGCGAGATGCAGCAGGCCTTTGCCCAATGCCAAGTGTTGGAGGTGGCAGGTGCTGGTCATCCCGCGCCGTTCACGCCTGCCGTGTGTCAGTTTGTGTTGCGTGCGCTGAGTGAAGTGCCGGTTGATGCCGCATTCACAGCGGCCAAGCAAGCCCAAGAAGATACTGAGCGTGGTTTTTGGCCGTGGATCAAACGGCGCTACCAAGGCGCCACAAGGATGTGATTTCTTTGGCCCGTGCCGCGTGTAGCGGGTCAGAGGTGTCGGCAACTTTGCCATGCCGTGGACGCACATCGTGACGGCCCAGCACGCTCAAGCCCCCTTCAGCGATCCAGCCCAGCAGTTCTTCGCGTGAGCGCAGACCCAAATGCTCGGCCAAATCAGACAAGATCAGCCAGCCTTCGCCTTGCGGGCTCAAGTGCGCGCGCAAGCCCGATAAAAAACCGCGCAACATGCGGCTGCCTTCGTCGTACACGGCATGCTCGATGGGCGAGCTGGGGCGGGCGGGCACCCAAGGCGGGTTGCACACGACCAAGGGCGCTTGGCCTTCGGGAAACAAGTCGGCTTGCACCAGTTCGACCTTGTCGATGCGTTGCAAACGTTTCAGGTTTTCGCGGGCGCAGGTGAGGGCGCGTGGGTCGAGGTCGGTGGCGACGATGCGCTGCACCCCGCGTTTGGCCAGTAAGGCCGAGAGCACACCGGTGCCCACGCCAATGTCAAAGGCCAAGGTTTTGTTGGCGAGCGGTGTGCTGGCGACCAAGTCGAGGTATTCACCCCGCACGGGCGAGAACACGCCGTAGTGCGGGTGAATGCGGTTGTTGGGGGCGTCGCCCAGGGCGGGGATTTCAAGGCCCTTCTTGCGCCATTCGTGCGCGCCTACGAGGCCCAGCAGTTCGCGCAGCGACACCATGCAGGCTTCGCCCGTGGCTGGGCCCCAAGCTTCGGTGCAGGCTTGGCGCAAATCGGGCGCGCGGCGCAGGGGGATGGTGTAGTCGCCGTTGAGGGGCACCAGCACCATGCCTAAGGTGCGGGCACGCTGGCCCAAGGCTTGGCGGTGCAGGTGAAAGTGTTGGGCGGAAGATGCGGCTGCCAATGTGCCTGTGGAGACATCCGTTGAAGCTGCGGTTGCTGTTGTCTTACTGGCTTTGTTGGCTTTGCGCGGCTTGCGCTCTGCGCGTCGCATGAGGGCTTGCAGCAATTGGCGGGCGTTGTGAAAGTCGCCTTGCCACAACAGTCCCGTCCCTTCGCAGGCCAAGCGGTACGCCGAATCGGCCGACAAAGTGTCGTCGGCGCGCACCACGCGGCGCGGTGCAGGCGTGCCGCTTTCGGCGCGCCAAGTGGGTAAGTCTGTGAGAGGTTCGGGAGCTTGGGACATGCGGCGCATCATAGAGGTGCGCCAGGCCGTGACGTGTGCGGCCGCCCCAAGCGTGAGGCGCTTAGAAGTTCAGGACTGCGCCGATTTGCCAGCGTTGGCTGTGTGGCTCAACCCAGTATTGCGCGCCAGAGCGCACGGTGTCGGAGTCGCCCAAGCTTGTGAATCGGACGAAGGGCAACAAGCGGGTGCCATCGTCTAACTTCAAGCTGGTGCTGGCCTGCACGTACGCACCGCTTTTTTGGGTGTTGCGGATGTCTGCATTGCCATTGTTGGCTTGCGACAAGCGTGAGGTGTGTGTGCCGCGCAGCAGCAGGCCACCTTCGAGTTCCCAAGCCTCGGCACTGGTCCAGCGCACAGGCAGCCAAAGTTGGGTGGCCTGACGCTCGTAGCCCGCATGGCCGGTGGTGGTTGTGCCGCGCAAATCGTTCCACAAGGTGTGCAGACCCAGGCCTGCGGAGAGGCCTTCTTGGCCGCTACCTGTGCTGTAAACGGGCGTCAGTGCACGCCAGCGCGTTTCGACGTTGAGCACGCCATTCAGATCGCCCGTGGCTGTACTGGTGTATTTTTGGCGGCCCAGCATCACATCGGCCTCGAGTTGCCAGTTGGGTAGCATTTCTAAGCGTTTGAGGCGGACATGCGCCCCGATCTCAGTGCCCAAGAGCTGCATTTTTTGCTCGGTGTAGCGGTTGAGACCCATGCTCATGCCCCATTGCACTTTGGGCTCGGCATTGCTGGGTGCCATGTTGTCGTTGGCAAATGCGGATGAGCAAGTCACCATAAGCGCGGATATAAGTAGGAAAGTATTGGTTTTCATCATGCCTAGTTTGTATCAGATTTTTCTGACAGGGGGGCGACGTGTGGCTCAGGCACACTCAGGCGCATCCAAATGAAAACCTTCAAAGTCGCCACTTACAACATTCACAAAGGCGTGCAGGGCTTGGGGCCCGCACGTCGTTTGGAAATTCATAACCTTGGCCATGCGGTCGAGCAGTTCGATGCAGACATCGTGTGCATGCAAGAGGTGCGGGCTTTTAACCACCGTCATGCGCGGCGTTTTGCGCACTGGCCGGCCTTGGGGCAAGCCGATTTTTTGGCCCCCGAGGGGTACACGCCTGTTTACCGCACCAATGCCATCACGCGTCATGGCGAGCATGGCAATGCCTTGCTCAGCCGTTGGCCGGTGCTGACGCAGAGCCATGAAAACATGTCGGACCATCGCTTCGAGCAGCGCGGCTTGTTGCACGTGGCCCTGCGCGTGCAAGAGCGCGACGTGCATGTGGTGGTGGTGCATTTGGGCTTGCTGCCGGCCAGTCGGGTGCGACAAATCAAGCAGCTGCACGACTACATCGCCCGCGAGGTGCCAGCGGATATGCCCTTGCTGGTGGCGGGTGACTTTAATGATTGGGGCAGCACCATCACGCGCCTGATGGCCGAGGTGGACTTGCACACCAACCATGATTCGCCTGCGCCGACTTACCCCTCGCGGTTGCCCTTGGTGCAACTCGACCATGTGTACGCGCGCGGGCTGCACATCGTTGGCACACAGGTGCCCAAAGGTGGTATTTGGGGGCGCATGTCGGACCATTTGCCGCTTCTGGTGGAGTTGGCTTGGGGGCAGCCTTGACCCAGTCTCACGCCACAGCTGTCAACGTGCACGCGATGCGTTTGCTGGTGGGGGCGGTCGATTTGTTTCCTGCCTTGGTCGAGGCCATTGACGCGGCTCAGCATGAAGTTTGGCTAGAAACTTATATTTTCAGCACAGAAGGCGCGGGCGCCGATGTGGCCGAAGCTTTGATGGCGGCGGCCCAGCGCGGGGTCGTGGTGCGCGTGGTCGTGGACGGCGTGGGCACGGGGGAATGGCCTGCCGATTGGTCGCTGCGCTTGGCCCAAGCGGGGGTGCAGTGGCGGGTGTTTTCGCCGTTGAACCGGTTGGGGCTGACGGTGCCCAGCCGCTGGCGACGGCTGCACCGCAAGCTGTGCGTGGTCGATGCGCAAGTGGCCTTTTGCGGCGGCATCAACATATTGGATGACTTTTTAGACCCGCATGTGCACGGCTTGTTGAGCGCGCCACGCTTGGACTACGCCGTCCAAATTCGTGGCCCTTTGGTGAGCGCCGTTCTGGACACCATGACGCAGCTGTGGTCGCGCATGGAAGCGGTGCGCGATTTGCGTCACCAAGACTTGGCTGGTGCTTTGGAGGTGCTGCGCTTGGCCAGCCCCTTGCGACACGCACCTTCTCGTGGGGGCGCACATTTGGTGCTGCGCGACAACGTGCGCCACCGCAGTGAAATTGAACGCACCTACCGTAAGGCCATCGGCACAGCCCACCACGAGGTGGTGGTGGCCAGTGCCTACTTCTTTCCTGGACTGCGCTTGCGCCGTGCCTTGGTGATGGCGGCCAAGCGCGGCGTGCGCGTGCGTTTGTTGTTGCAAGGCCAATACGAATACTTATTGCCTTATCGTGCCTCACGCCAGCTGTATGGTCAGCTGATGTCTGCGGGCGTGGAGATTTACGAATACCACGCCAGTTATTTGCATGCCAAAGTGGCGGTGATTGACGGGCATTGGGCCACGGTGGGCTCGTCCAACCTCGACCCTTTGAGCCTGCTGCTGGCGCGTGAAGCCAATGTGGTGTTGCGCGATGCGGCGTTTGCCCGCGATCTGCAGGCCAATTTGGAGGCGGCCATCCATGCGGGTGCCCGTCGCGTCGAACCACACGATTACCTCCACCGTCCTTGGACACAGCGGGGCTTAGATGCCTTTGCCTCTTGGGTGTTGCGCTTTGGTGTGTTTTTAACAGGCAAACGTTACTGAATGGGGGTATTTGTTCACTGCTACCATCGGCAACATGAATGAGAACGACAACTTTGAAGGCACGCCCGTATCCGTCAAGATTCGTGAGCGCATTGCCGCCGCCCGCAAACGCTTTCACAGCAACGACAACATCGCCGAATTCATCCAGCCCGGTGAATTGGAAGCCTTGCTCGACGAAGTCGAAGTCAAGATGCAAGGCGTGCTCGACAGCTTGGTGATCGACACCGAGCACGATCACAACACCGGGGAAACTGCTCGCCGCGTGGCCAAGATGTACTTGCAAGAAGTCTTCAAAGGCCGTTACGTCAAAGCACCGGCCATCACTGAATTTCCCAACGCTGAGCATCTGAACGAGCTGATGATCGTCGGCCCCATCACCGTGCGCAGTGCCTGCAGCCACCACTTTTGCCCTGTCATTGGCAAAATTTGGATTGGCGTGTTGCCCAACGAACGCACCAACGTCATTGGCTTGTCCAAGTATGCGCGCTTGGCCGAGTGGGTCATGGGCCGCCCCCAAATTCAAGAAGAGGCGGTGGTGCAACTGGCCGACCTCATTCAAGAAAAAACACAGCCCGATGGCTTGGCCATCGTCATGGAAGCCAGTCATTTCTGCATGTCTTGGCGCGGTGTGAAAGACATGGACAGCAAGATGATCAACTCGGTCATGCGCGGGGCGTTCTTGAAGGACCCCAACTTGCGTCGTGAGTTCTTGTCTCTGATTCCCAAATAAGGATTGATGCCATGTTGGTTCGCTTGTTGTACGTTAGTCGTTCGGTCAAACCCGAAACCCCAGAAGAGACAGAATCCATCCTCAACAGCTCGCGTGAGCACAACATCAGCAACGGCATCACCGGCGTGCTGTGTTTCGGTGGCGGCATTTATTTGCAAGCCATCGAAGGTGGTCGCAACCAAGTCAACGCGCTGTACACCCACATCGTCAAAGACCCACGCCACAAAGACGTGGTGATCTTGGCGTACGAAGAAATCTCCGAGCGTCGCTTTGGTGGTTGGACCATGGGCCATGTGCGCCTCGACAAACTCAACCCATCCATCGTGTTGAAGTATTCTGAAACGCCCGAGCTCGACCCCTACGGTGTGTCGGGCAATGTGTCGTTCGCGTTGCTGGAAGAGTTGATGGCCACAGCGTCCATCGTCGGTCGCGCTTGATTCTCATCGGCTGCGATTTCAGCAGCAGCCCCACCAAACGCAAACCCATCGTTGTGGCCGTCGGCCACGCCAAGGGTGGTCGCGTGCAACTGCAAAGCCTGTTGCGCTTTGACACCCTTGCATCTTTTGCTGAGTGGTTAAAGCAGCCTCAAGCGTGGGTGGGCGGATTCGATTTGCCTTTTGGCTTGCCGCGTGAACTGGTCCAACACTTGCACTGGCCCACCGACTGGCTGACGTGCATGCAGCACTACACAGCGCTCAGCCGCGCCGAGATACGCGACACCTTCAAAGCCTTTTGCGATGCACGCCCTGTGGGCGGCAAGTTTGCGCACCGCGTCACCGACACACCGGCAGGCTCCAGCCCGTCCATGAAGTGGGTCAACCCACCTGTGGCCTACATGCTGCACGCGGGTGTGCCACTGCTGATCGACGCGGGCGTGACCTTGCCGCGTTTGCATACCGCAGACCCATCACGCATTGCATTAGAAGCCTACCCAGGCCTGCTGGCGCGTGAACTGATTGGCAACACCAGCTACAAAAGCGACGACAAAGCCAAGCAAACGCCCGAGCGCTTGATTGCCCGCAAACAACTGCTGCAGGCTTTAGAGATTGGCCAAACCCGCTTGGGCTTGCACCTCAAACTCACCCATGCCCAGCACGACACCTTGGTGGACGATGCCAGTGGCGACTGCTTAGACGCCGTGCTCTGCATGGTGCAAGCCGCATGGGCGCAAGCCCAGCACGATGCGGGTGATGCGCACTACGGACTTCCACTTTGTGATCCGCTGGAAGGTTGGATCATTACCGCTTAACCCTTAAGCGGCTTTGGGCAGTTGAATGGTGAACTTCGCGCCGCCCATGCTGCTGGCACTGACATGGATTTGACCGTGATTGCGTTCGATGATGTACTTGGATAGCCAGAGTCCAAGCCCCATGCCACCTGTTTTGCTGCTGTTGAGAAATTTAAAAATATTTTCTAACTTGGACTGCGGTATGCCGGGTCCGTTGTCCTCAACGTGGCAAGTGACCCATTCGCTTTCATTGCCAAACGACACTTTGATGGTTGGCGTTAAGGTATCGCTTTGGATGAGTGCATCAACAGCATTACCTACCAAATTCAGCAGTACTTGTTGAATTTCGCTGATTCGCACCTTCACCAAGGCAGGCCCCGTTTTTTCAAACATCACACGGATCCCTCGCTTCTCAGACTGCGGTTTGATCAAGAGCCCCAGTCTTTCTGTGATGTCAAACAAGTCCACAGTTTGTTCTTTTGCGCCCGACTCTGTGAACACACCACGCATGGTGTTGATGATTTCAGTCATGCGATTGGCGCTGTCTATTTGCTCTTGAAGCGTGGACTCCAACAACTGCATGTTTGCATTGGGCTTCGTTGCTTCCTCTAGCGCGAGGCTGTTGTTGAGCAACATGCTTTGCAGCGGTTGGCTCAATTCATGCGCTATGGACGCTGCCAAGACCCCTGCAGTCGCTGCTTTGTTGAGGCGACCCAAATCTGCAATCAATTTCTCTTGTCTCTTGCTCAACGTTTTGAAGGCTTGCGCTTCCATTTCTGCCTGTATTTTTTCAATGGCAAGCCGTTCTGACCAATAACCCACCAAAGCGGCATAGGCAATGATCTTGAAACCATATTGAAGCCAAGCCGAAACAACCCCAAGCATTGGCAATTGCTCAGCATTCACGATGTCAGTAGCAATTTCTGATGAGAAAAAAATGCGCAACCCTGTGAAAAAAATCTCTGCGCACACGCAGCACAAAACAATGATGATCTGTTGTGATTTTTTGGTTTGAAAGTCTCGTGTGATTTCATAAAGCTGCCACAGCAAAATGACCAAAGCGATATACCCAAAAATCTGAAGTTTCTGATTGACAGTAGCGTTGTGGCGTAAATATTCCCAGCCGATCGCAAATATCAAAACCATTGCCCACGCAAAGCCATGTTGACTGGCTTGATGGTCTGTTCTGAGTGCCTTCATGCTCAGGGCTTGGTAGATCAGAGACGCAAACAGAGCGGTATTAAAAATGGTTCTAAGAGGTGTTTGATCGCTAAAGTCTTGGTAAGCCATAAAGACGGCACTCATCAAGACAAGTCCCATAGCGTCCAACACAATCGACCACGACCAATACTTGGCAGACAGGTGCGTCATGCGGTAGCGGGTGTTCGATACGAAATAGAGCCCGATCAAGATCAGAGCAAAAAGAAAGAAATTAAAAGCGATCAGAATTTTCATGGGCTAACGGTCTGTTGCTTTTGAATTATGAATGAGCCCTTCAAGTCATTTGGCGTGAATTGATCGCAAGCTTTAAATGCACCACCCCATATCCTCAGGTAGGGTTTCCAACTGCCGCAATTGCGCAATCGCCTCCGCATCCGTGCGATACATGTGCAGCCCCGCATGGGCTTGCAGGCAGCCTGCACGGCGCAGCACGGTTTCTACGGGTAGCTTCATGCCGCTGATGTGCAGGCTGATGCCGCGCTCGCGCAGCATGGCTTCGAGTTTGCTGACCATCTCTACGCCAGTGGCATCGATGCGGTTGATGGGGATGGCAAACAGGCAAACATGCTGGGTCTCTGCATGCAGGCTGATGTACTCCGTGACGGCGCGCTCTAAGCTGCTGGCCGCGGCAAAGTCCAGCTCGGCGTCCATGCGCAGGGCGTAAAGGTGATTCGCCAATGGCGGTAGTTTCCACAGATGGCGATCGCGCAAGCTGCCGTCGGCGTGCAGGCCAATCTCGATGATGCGGGGGTGCAGGCGTTGGTACAAAAAGTGCGCCAAGGTCATTAGCACGCCTGCCAGCACGCCCCAGTAAATGGCGGGGGCGTTGATGAGGGTGATGACAAAGGTGAGCCCCGCCGTGATGGCCTCAGCCCGAGAGACGCGCCACAGCGCCCGAAAGTGCTTGGGTTGAAACAGGTTGAGCACGGCCACGATGACGGCGGCTGATAGCACCGCACGGGGCACAAATTGCAGCGCTGGCATCAACAACAACAGGCTGACCAACACGCACCCAATGCTGAACAAGGTGGCCCAACCAGACCGTGCACCGGCGTACAGCATGAGCGCAGAGCGTGAGAACGAGGTGCTGGTGGCAAAGCTGCCGCACAGTCCGGAAGCCAGCTTGGCCAAGCCTTGACCAACCAGTTCGAGGTTGTCGTCCCAGCGTTTGCCGTCGCGTTGGCACTCAATGCGGGCGCTGGAGGCGGTTTCTAAAAAACTCACCAAGGCAATCACCATGGCGGGCACCCAGAGTTGGTTGAGGGCGTGCAAGCCCGGCCATTCGGGCCAATACAAGGCGGGGAGACCGCTTGGCAACAAGCCCACCACGCTGCCGTGTTGGCTGTAGTCGCTCACATATCCCAGCAAGGAGGCAAAGCCCACCACCAGCATGATGCCCGGCCAGCGTGGTGCAAAGCGTCGCAGCAGCAGCAACAGCGCCAAGCTGCTCAAGCCAAACAGTGCTGGCCAGCCTTGCAACCAAGTACTCAGAAGTGTGAGGTCCCATTGCCAACTTTTGACGCCCAGCAGTGCGGGCACTTGAGAGGCCATGATGAGCAGCGCGGCAGCTTGCGTGAAGCCCATCAGCACGGGGGCACTGATGAGGTTGAGCAACCAGCCATAGCCGCCCAAGCCCAGCCCCAACTGAATGGCACCCGACATGAGCGATAGCCACACCGCCAGCGCCACCCATTCGGGCGAGCCGGGTTCGGCTAAGCCGTTGAGCGACGCGGCAATCAGCACACAGGTCAAGGCAGCAGGTCCGACTGACAAGCGGTTGGCGCTGCCAAACAGCAGGGCCAACAACGCAGGCAACAAACAGGTGTAGAGCCCCGTCACCAAAGGCATGCCTGCTAGGCCCGCGTAGGCCACAGCCTGCGGCACCATCACCAGTGCCACGGTCAGGCCCGCCAACAGCTCAGTGCGCGCGAGCTCACGGGTTAAGACTGGCCAAGTGTGTAAACGAAAAAAATGTTTCAAAAACGTCATGCCGCATCTTAAGGCTGTATATCAGCGCTGAGGCATATGTTTAATTCCGTAACCCAAGCTGATGGTGGCGTCTTCGGGAATGGCAGGCATGGTTTGTTGCCACGCTTCCCATTGCGCGCACATGGCTTGCAATCGCTCGGGATGGTGAAAGCCTAGGTTGGCACGTTCTCGCGCATCGTTCACCACATTGAACAGGTAGTCGTTGCCGTCCACGCGCAGGTATTTCCAGTCGCCGTCACGCATGGCACGCTGGCCACGGTGGTTCATGCGCCAGTGCATACGGCGCTCAAACTGGTGGCTGGGTTGTTGCAACACCGGCAGCAACGACACGCCGTCCAGCGGGTAGTCTGGGTCGGCACCAACGCCTGCGGCATCGAGCAAGGTGGCCGACCAGTCCATGGTCATGCAGTGCTGTTCGCTCACGCTGCCGGGTGCAATGGTGGCTGGCCAGTGCGCGATCCAAGGCACACGAATGCCGCCTTCGGTCAAGTCCATCTTGCCGCCCACCAAGGGCCAGTTGTCACTGAATCGCTCGCCGCCGTTGTCGCTGGTAAAGACGATCAGCGTGTTGTCGAGTTGGCCCAAATCTTTCAAGGTCTGCACCAACTTGCCAATGCCTTCGTCCATGTGGTGAATCATGCGGCGATAGGTATGAATGTTGCCGCCGTGCAAGTGAAAAATGTTGGCTTTGATCTCTTGCGCCAAGGCTTCGTCATCTCGTGTTTCCCAAGGCCAGTGTGGGGCCGTGTAGTGCAGGCTCATGAAAAATGGCGCGTCTTGGTTAGCCATGCGTTGCACATAGTCGACGGCCCGCTCTGTGATGAGGTCTGTCAGGTAGCCGCGCTCTTCGGTCAGTTCGTTGCCTATCCACAGATCGTGCACGCCGCTGGAGTCGCAGTGGGTGAAGTAGTCCACGCCACCCGCCATGGGGCCAAAAAACTCGTCGTAGCCCGATAACTGCGGGCCAAAATTTGGGGCGTAACCCAAATGCCATTTGCCCATCAGGGCGGTGCGGTAGCCACTGGCTTTTAAGAGCGAGGGCAGGCTGGGGTGTTCCGGTGGCAGGCCGAGGGTGTCGCTGCCGCGGCTTTTGCTGCTGATCGGTTCTTCGGCCGCGCCTCGCAAACGGTATTGGTAGCGCGCTGTCATCAAGGCAAAGCGGGTGGGCGAGCACACAGGCGAGTTGGAATATCCCTGTGTGAATTTGATGCCGTTGGCGGCGAGTTGGTCGAGTACGGGGGACACGGGGCCAAACTCGGCGTCGCGACCGCCGTAGCAGCCAAGGTCGGCGTAGCCCAAGTCGTCGGCCACGATGAAGATAAGGTTAGGACGTTGAGTCATGGTCATTATTCGATGTGCATGCCAGTGGATTTGATGATGGGTGCGTAGCGGTTGCGCAGGCTTTCAAGGCGCTGTGCAGCAGCGGTGCCTGTCTCAGCCTCGATGACCAAGTCCAAGCTGTCTAAGCGTGTTTTGATGTCAGGGCGTGCCAAAGCGTCAGCCATGCCTTTTTGCAAAATGGCCACCACGTCAGGCGGCGTGGCGGCAGGCACCATCGCGATGTAGAGCACCTCCAGCGACAAGTCCTTCAAACCCAGTTCGGCTACGGTGGGGACCTCGGGTGCGAGGGGCGAGCGTTTGCGGCTGGTCACGGCCAGCGCATTCATCTTCTCGGCTTTGACGAAGGGCAGCATGCCTGGCGTGGCGAGCACACCGCCGTCGACCTCACCTGAGATCACCGCGGTCACGGCTGGCGTGTTGCCTTTGTAGGGCACATGGGTCACTTTAACTTTGGCGGCATCGCCAAAAATTTCTGCCGCCAAGTGGCCGGGACTGCCGTTGCTGCCCGAGCTGAAGGTCAAGCCTTTGCCACGTCCGCGTGCGATCAAGTCGTTCATGGTTTTGATCTGCGTGGCAGGGTTCACGCCAATCAATAGCCCTGAAGACGCGATGATCATCACAGGTTTGAGGTCATTCACCTTGTAGGGCATGTTGCTGTAGATGCCGGGGTTGATGGTGAACGTGGTGTCGATGCCGATCAACACCGTGTGGCCATCGGGCGCACTTTTGGCCACCAAGTCGGCGCCTAAATTGCCACCCGCGCCAGGGCGGTTTTCCACCACAAAGGGTTGTTTCAGGGTTTGCTGCATGGCTTCACCCAAAGAGCGAGCCAAGATGTCGGACGGCCCGCCCGGCGGAAAGCTGTTGATCAACTTGACGGGTTTGCTTGGAAAGCTCGGCGCTTGCGCCAAAGCTGGGGCAAATGGGCTGATGCAAGCGATGGCGAGTGCCACCGTGCGAAGGAGAGCGTGTGGGTGTGTCATAGGGTGTGATGCGAGTTAGTCCAGCGAAACGCCGGTGGCTTTGATGGGTTTTTCCCAGCTTTTCAAATCGGCTTTTTGTGCAGCAGCCAAATCTGCACCGTTGGAGCCAATCGCTTCGTAACCGAGTTTGAGCATGCGTTCGCGCATGGCGGGATTGCTCATGGCCTTCATCGCCGATTTTTCCAAACGTTCCAAGACATCGGGTTTCAGCTGTGCTGGGCCGTACATGGCAAACCACGCGGTGGCCTCCATAGGAATGCCAGCTTCTCTCAAGGTTGGAACTTCCGGCACTTGCGGATCACGTTTGCTACCAGTGACTGCAATGATGCGCACCTTTTGATTGCGATGCAGTTCAGCGGTCTCAGACACCACGTCAAACTTGTAGCCAATGTGGCCACCCAGCAAGGCATTGTTAGCGGGTGCACCCCCTTGGAACGGCACATGGTTAAGTGAAATGCCCGCGGCTTGTTCAAACATCACGCCCATGAAGTGGGGCAGAGTGCCCAAGCCCGGCGTGCCGTAGCTCGCGTTGTTGGGGTCGGTGCGCGATTTGGCGATCATTTCGCCCATGGTTTTGACGTTGGTGGCGGGGCCAGAGACGACGCCAAATTGAAAGCGTGCGAGCTGCGACACGGGGGTGAAATCGTTCACCGCGTCGTAGTCCAACTTTTTGTAAACGTGTGGAAACAGCACCATCGGCCCGCTGGGCAGCACGATCACGGTTTGCCCGTCGGGCTTTGCGGCTTTGACAAAGTTCAAGGCAATGCGCCCACCTGCGCCTGGTTTGTTGTCGACAGTGATGCTGCTGAAGTCTTCACGCATCCCGTCCGCCATTAATCGCGCCAAGGTGTCGGCCGAGCCCCCCGGCGGAAACCCGACCACAATTTTGAGCGCAGGCTTATCTTGCGCGTGCGCCACGGTCAGCCAGGTAATGCTGCTCAGCAGCAGTAAGCCAAGGTGTTGAAGTTTGAATGTCATCGTGAGCGAGGTGAAGGTTGTAACCCCTCACAATGTAGATGCCAGATCCTTGGTTTTACCAACCAAGGGGTACTCTCGGAAACCCTGATGCCACACCGCAGACTTTCTCCGTCCCTTGATTTTGCCGACGCTTTGTTCTTCAGCCGTCTTGTTATTTGGACGTTTTGTTGGTTGAGCACGTCTGTTCTGGCGTGGACCGGCATGGTCACGCATGTCAGCGATGGTGACACAGTGTGGGTACAACCGTTGCAAGGGGGTGAAGCCAAGAAAATACGTTTGTTGGGGCTGGATGCGCCGGAGGTGTGTCAAGCCTGGGGGCCGCAATCTCGTGATGCCTTGCATGGGGTGTTGCAAGGTCAGTTGGTGGAGGTGCAGGGCCGTTACCGCGACGTGTATGGCCGTTTGTTGGCGAACATCTCGCGCCAAGGGCATGACGTGGGGGCGTGGATGGTGGCGCAGGGGCACGCTTGGTCTTCGGGATACCAGCACCGTGCAGGCCCGTACGACGCGCTGCAGATGCAGGCGCAAAGTCAGCACTTGGGTTTATTTGCCGATGGGCGGGCTGTGCCGCCTCGGGCGTTCAGAAAGCGTTTTGGCGCTTGCCACTGAGGCGTTCTTGGACGTCAGTGGCTTTGCCCGCAGACGGGGCAGTTGGGGTTGCGCTTGACCCGCATTTCGTTCCATTCCATGCCGCGACCATCCAGCATTTGCAAGCGGCCCACCAAGCGCGAACCCATGCCCGTGATGAGCTTGACCGTCTCCATGGCTTGCATGGTGCCAATCACGCCCACCAGCGGCGCGAGTACACCCATGGTGGCGCAGCGTACTTCTTCAGGCGCAGTGTCAGGCGGAAAGATGCAGGCGTAGCAGGGCGATTGCGCGTCGCGTGCGTCATACACCGCCAACTGCCCGTCCATGCGAATGGCGGCGCCCGAGACCAGCGGTACTTGGTGCTTTACGCAGGCTGCATTGACGGCTTGGCGGGTGGTGAAGTTGTCGCAGCAATCGACCACCACGTGCACAGTGGGCACCAGGCGGTCGAGTTCGGCGGCATCGAGTTTGTGGGCCAGCGTGGTGATGCGCACCCCGGGGTTAAGCGCGTGCATGGCCTGTGCGGCAGACGTCACCTTGGCTTCGCCAACGCGGTCGGTGCTGTGTGCGATTTGACGTTGCAGGTTGGTGAGGTCCACCGTGTCGTGGTCGGCGATGGTGATGTGGCCCACGCCCGAAGCGGCCAAATACAAAGCGACGGGTGAGCCCAAGCCTCCCGCACCGACGATCAACACATGGCTGTCAATGAGTTGCTGCTGGCCCTCAATGCCCACCTCGTCGAGCAAGATGTGGCGCGAGTAGCGCAGCAGTTGGTCGTCATTCACCGCAAACCCACCTGTGGCTTATTTGTCTTTTTTCTCGGCAGGACGCTCGGTTTGCGTCTTGCTGGCCAACACGGGTTGGCCTTTGAGCTGCTTGAGGGCTTGTTGCAGTTGGAAGTCTTGCTCGCTGCCAAACTCGGGCGGACGACGCTCGCTATTGGGCTTTTTGGACTCTTCTTCCAAACGCTTCATGGCTTCTTCGCGGGCCTTTTCTTTCTCTTTGTCTTTGGCCGCGTCTTTCGCCTCTTTGCCTTGACCGCTTTCCAAATGCTTGTCGAGGTCGGCTTCACGCATGCGCAAAATCGCGAAGGGGCTGCCTTCGGCGGTGTCATCCAACAACACTTCAGGCACGATGCCTTTGGCTTGGATGGAGCGACCGCTTGGTGTGTAGTAACGCGCGGTGGTGATCTTCAGCGCGGTGTCTGCACCCAACTGGCGGACAGTTTGAACGGAGCCTTTACCAAAGGTTTGGCTGCCCATGATGGTGGCGCGCTTGTGGTCTTGCAGAGCACCGGCGACGATCTCGCTGGCAGAGGCCGAACCTTCGTTCACCAACACCACCAAGGGTACGGTGCGATAAATGCCTTTGGTCGCTTGGTGCAAGCGGGCAATGGGGTCGTTGCCGCTGCTGCGGCGGTAAAACTCGGGCGAGGCTTTGTAGACAAATTTGCTCTCAGCCAGTTGGCCGTTGGTCGACACCACGGCCACGTTTTCAGGCAAGAACACGGCCGAGACGGCCACGGCTGCATCTAACAAACCACCGGGGTCGTTGCGCAAGTCGAGCACCAAGCCTTTGAGCTTGGGTTCTTGTTTGTAGATGTCTTCCAGCTTTTTGGCGAAATCGTCCACCGAGCGCTCTTGGAACTGGCTCAGGCGAATCCAACCGTAGCCAGTCTCCATCACTTTGCCTTTGACGCTCTGTGTTTTGATCTCTTCGCGAATGATGTTCACGGGGAACGTGCGGTTCTCGTCTTTGCGGTAGAGCGTCAGTACCACTTTGGTGCCAGGCTCGCCACGCATGCGTTTGACCGCGTCGTTCAGTGACAGGCCTTTGACGGCGGTGTCGTCAATTTTGGTGATCAAGTCGCCGGATTTCATGCCTGCACGGAAGGCGGGTGAGCCTTCGATGGGCGACACCACTTTGATCAAACCTTCTTCTTGCGTGATCTCAATGCCCACACCCACAAAACGACCGGTGGTGCCTTCGCGGAACTCTTTGAAGGTCTTTTTGTCGTAGTACTGGGAGTGCGGGTCTAGGCTCGCGACCATGCCGGTGATGGCATCGCTGATGAGTTTTTTCTCGTCCACGGGCTCCACGTAGTCGCTCTTGACCATGCTGAACACGGCGGCGAGTTGCTGCAGCTCTTCCAGCGGCAGCGGTGCCATGTTGGCGCGTGCCGTGGTTTGCAGCGAGACGGTGGTCAGTGCGCCAGCCAGCGCGCCGACGGTGATCCAACCTGCGATCTTGAGTTTGTGGCTCATGGTGCCCTTGAGTGTTGACGTGATTTGCGAGGAAGCCAATATACAACGCGCCTAAGCGGCGCGTTGTATCAAAGGTCGATTACGCCTTGCCTTGTGAGGCCACTGCGGCAGCCGCTTTGGCGGCGGCTTCAGCGTCGCCCAAGTAGTAGTGGCGAATCGGCTTGAGGTTTTCGTCCAATTCGTACACCAGAGGAATGCCGTTGGGGATGTTCACGCCCACGATTTCGTCGTCGCCGATGTTGTCGAGGTACTTCACCAACGCGCGGATGGAGTTGCCGTGCGCGGCCACCACGATGCGTTTGCCCGCCTTGATGGCAGGGGCCATCGACTCGTTCCAAAACGGCATGACGCGCTCAACCGTGTCTTTCAAGCACTCGGTCAGCGGCACTTGCGCGGGGTCAAGCCTGGCGTAGCGAGGGTCGCTGCGCTCGCTGCGAGGGTCATGGGCTTCGAGCACAGGTGGGGGCGTGTCGTAGCTGCGACGCCAGACCAGCACTTGCTCGTCGCCATATTGCTTGGCCATGTCGGCCTTGTTCAGACCTTGCAAGCCGCCGTAGTGGCGCTCGTTCAGACGCCAGCTTTTGACCACCGGTAGCCACGTGGCGTCCATTTCGTCCAAGGCGAGGTACAGGGTGCGAATGGCGCGTTTCAAGACGCTGGTGTAGGCCACGTCGAACTGAAAACCTTCCGCCTTGAGCAAACGGCCTGCGTTTTGGGCTTGGGCCACACCGGTGGGGGTGAGGTCCACATCGGTCCAGCCGGTGAAGCGGTTTTCAAGGTTCCAGGTCGATTCGCCGTGGCGGATTAAAACAAGCTTGTACATGGTGTGTGAAACAAAGTCAGTGAAGGGTTGGCCGTGATTTTAGAATGCAGGGCTGACACGAATTTTTCTAACCCCCCTGAACTGGATTCCCCGTGAAATTTATTCTCGACAACTGGATGCTGATTGCTGTGGCTCTTGGCAGCGGCTTCTTCTTGGTGCTGCCTGTGGTGCAAGGCGCCGCCGCCACCGGTATTTCGCCCAACGAGGCTGTGCAGTGCATGAACCGTGAAAAAGGCGTGGTCATTGACGTGTGCAGTGCCGAAGAGTTTGCGGCTTCGCACATCAACGGCGCGGTGAACGTGCCTTTGGACCAACTCGAAGGCCGTTTGGCCAGCGTGGTCAAAAACAAAAGCGTGCCTTTGATTTTGGTGTGCGCCGCCGGTGCTCGCTCCAAACGCGCCCAAGCCGTGGCACAAAAACTGGGCTACGAGAAGGTGCATTCTTTGCAGGGCGGACTGAACGCTTGGAAAGAAGCTAACCTTCCTGTCACCAAAGCTTAATATTTCTTCTGAAAGACCTGCATGCAAGCCGTCAAGATGTACACCACCGCCGTTTGCCCTTACTGCATCCGTGCCAAGCAGTTGTTGACCGCCAAAGGCGTGACGCACATTGAAGAGGTGCGCATCGACACCGACGCTCAAGCCCGTGCCCACATGATGGAAATCACGGGCCGCCGCACAGTCCCCCAAATTTTCATCGGTGACACCCATGTGGGCGGTTGTGACGATCTGATGGCCCTCGATAGCCAAGGCGGTTTGGTGCCTCTGTTGCAGCTTTAAGCTGACATAATTCAGCCTCCCGATGGGTCGCCCGCCTCGGTGTTTTGCCGGCGCGGGTTTTTTTATGCACTTGGAAAAAATAATGTCTGACGAACAACAAACTCCCGTATTTCAAATTCAACGCGTCTACTTGAAAGACATGTCGTTGGAGCAACCCAACTCGCCCGCCATCTTGATGGCCCAAGAGCAGCCTTCAGTCGACATCCAGTTGGGCGTGGGCATGGAACAAGTCGCTGAAGGCATCGTTGAAGTCACCGTGACTGCCACCGTGACCACCAAAATTCAAGACAAAACCGTGTTCTTGGTCGAAGCCAAACAAGCCGGTATTTTTGAAGTGCGCAACTTGCCTGAAGACCAAATGGGTCCCGTCATCGGCATCGCTTGCCCACAAATCATTTACCCCTACTTGCGCGGTAACGTGGCCGACATCATCCAACGTGCTGGTTTCCCACCTGTGCACTTGGCTGAAATCAACTTCCAAGCCATGTACGAGCAACAACAGCAGCAACAAGCTGCCGCTGCGGTTCAGTAAATTCAAAGCGGGTTCAGGCCATGAAGATTGCCGTGCTTGGCGCCGGTGCCTGGGGCACGGCCTTGGCCATCAACGCAGGCGCACACCATGCTGTGACCTTGTGGGCGCGTGATGCCTCGCAAGTGCAAGCCATGCAAGCCGAGCGCGTGAACACGCGCTACTTGCCCAGCTTGCCGTTCTCGGAAGGTGTGCAGGTGTCTTCAGACGCTTTGGGCCCTTGGTTAGCCGAACAAGACTTGGTGGTCGTGGGCTCGCCCATGAGCGCCCTGCGCGGCATGCTGACGCAGTTGGCTCCAATCTTGGGCGACCGAGTGCCAGTGGCTTGGCTGTGCAAAGGTTTTGAAGCGGCGCAGCCTGAGGCCGCTCACTTGGACGCTCCGCACGCCAGTTCTTCACGTCCTGATGCCTCGCCCAAGGGCGTGGGCTTGATGGCCCACGAAGTGCGCGCGCAAGTCGCACCCGTGTTGCGCGGTGGCGCATTGAGCGGCCCCAGCTTTGCCCAAGAAGTGGCACGCGGCATGCCCACCGCCTTGGTGGCGGCCAGCAGCGATGCCGCAGCCCGCGACGCCATGGTGCAAGCCTTTCACAACCCCAGCCTGCGCGTGTATGCCAACGACGACATCGTCGGTGTCGAAGTGGGCGGCGCGGTGAAAAACGTGCTCGCCATTGCCACCGGTTTGTGCGACGGCTTGCAACTCGGCCTCAACGCACGCGCGGCGCTGATCACCCGAGGTTTGGCCGAAATCACCCGCTTAGGCGTGGCGCTGGGCGCCAAAGCCGAAACCTTCATGGGTTTGTCGGGCTTGGGTGACTTGGTGCTCACCGCCACCGGCGACCTCAGCCGCAACCGCAAAGTGGGCCTCGCCTTGGCCCAAGGCATGACCTTGCAACAAGCGGTGGACTCACTCGGCCATGTGGCCGAAGGGGTGTACTGCGCCCGTACCGTGGTGCAACGCGCCCAAGCCTTGGGGGTGGACATGCCCATTGCCCAAGCTGTTGTGGCTTTGTTGGACGGTCACATTTCGCCTGTGCAAGCGGTGGCTGTGCTGATGGGGCGTGGGGCTAAGGGCGAGTAAGCGGAGTTGCCTACGCCAAGCGCGCAATCTGTGCGCTGGCCATTTCTAGATGCGCGGCCAGCGCATCGATGCACACCTCAAAGTCAGCGCTGAATTGCCCGCTCGCACGCAGCGCGGCTAAGTAGCTTTGCGCCATCGTTTGCGCAGTTCGCCAATGGTCATTGCGCACGCTGGCGTGCAGCGTCATGGCGGGCACGGCGCTTGGCAACTTGCCGCTGCTGCTGGGGGCAAACGCCATCGGCGTCATGTCGTAAGCGGGGGCGAGGTGGTAGGGGCGACCCTGCTCTGAGACGAACGACAAATTGCCACTGTGCATGTCGGAGTTGCCAGTGAGTGCGCCAAACGCCCACAGCACTTCGGCCTCTTCAACCGCTTCGGCAGTGACAGCGCCAAGTGCCGCCAGCCTCTGCACCACCACAGGCCAAGGCTGATGCGCCGCGCCCACAAACTCGGCATCCAAAGCAGCCAGCGACACCACGGCCTTGCGGCCCAGCGTGCCCACGCGGTCGAAGCGCGCCACCTCTAAAAAGCGTTGGCCTTGGTGGTCCACCACCGCAGTTTTGGCCGCAGACACACCCGCTTGCCGCAACGTGGTGAGCGCCAAGTGCTCGGCCAGCAGCAAGTCACGCCAGCGTTGGCTGACAGGGCTATCCAGCGCTTCGCTGAACTTCACAATCACATGCGTGGGGCCGTTGTCTGTCTCGACGTAAGTGGTGAACTTGGGCTGCTCGCCACCCGCAAACGAACCGGGCCACACATTCACTAACGGACCCTGCGAAGCACCCACAGCCAAGCTGGCGTAACCCGTGGCTTTGTCGACATGGGGCTGAGGTGTGGGCTCGGGCATGGCAATAAATTTGTCGCGGGCGATGTTGCCCAGCAGCAAGTTGCCCACCAAATCGTGCCCATGCACCAGCAGCGCACGCAGCGCGTGGCTGTCGGTCCATTCTTTGAGCGTGCTGGGCAGCCCCAGCGCCGCGCCAAAGCACACGGCATAAGCGCGACCCAAGTAGCCTTGGGGCCGCATGTCCAGCAGCCACCACGGCAGCCCATCGCTGTGTGCCTGCACCCCATCAGCCTGCGTGAACACAAACCCATCGGGCCGCACCGGCGTCAGTACCCCCAGCTCTTTCAGCTTGCCTTCGGCATCCACACGAAACACAGGCACATCGCCAAACCCACGGCCCGAGTCGCGCAGCACATAGCGCGAGCCTTTCTTCTGGCCGACCTTCATCACCTCATTCCCCATAGCAGCCAACGCCCGCGTTGCTGTGGGCTGGCTGATGCCCATCTCTTTGGCCATCTGCGTGCCTGACTTGGGGCCTGCGGCTAGGCGAAGGCGTAGGAGTTCGGTGTGGGTTGACATGGGGTTTCGAATGAATTTATCTTGAAAATATCAATCAGTACTTAAAAAGAATTTAAGTTTACAAACCTTAAGTTAGTATTTATTTATTACATTTTGTTTTGATTTAAATCAAAACAAAATGGTAAATATTCTAAAAATAATCAATTTAGAAGTTGGCCAAGTTGGAAGGTGCTTAACGTTTGTATGGGTGGGGATGCTACTGCCTGTGTGGCTGGGAGCTCAGGCCATGCCTGACCCAACACAAGAGCTTCAACGTCAAGATCGCCAGCGCCAAGAACTACGTCAACGCATTGAAGTACAGCCTTGGACACCTTCGACGGGGCTGCGTCAAACGCCTCAATACCAGCTTCTACCAGAGGAAACCCCTTGCGTTGTGATCGAACGCATTGAAATCGACGGCAAGTTGCTTTTTGCTGAACTCCATAACGCGTTGTTAGGGGTTCAAGCAGACGACTCACCTGTAGGTCGATGCTTAGGTCAGCAAGGCATCACTTTGCTTATCCATCGCGTGCAAGAAGCTTTGGTAGAGCGTGGCTACATCACAAGTCAAGTGCATGTACCCGAGCAAGATTTGAAATCAGGCGTCCTGACCCTTCAAATTCGGGAAGGTCGTGTCGCTCAAGTTCGATCTGAAAAAGAGGGTGAGCCGCTGCCCAAGTTGGCATGGGCTTTTGAGTCAGCCGATGTTTTGAATCTGCGTGACATCGAGCAGTCATCAGACAACCTTCGCAGACTTCCCAGTTTGCGCCCACGCATTCAAATTCAAGCTGGTCAAGAGCCTGGCACGAGTGATGTGGTGGTCGATCTGGATGCACAGCGCCCCTTGCGATTAGGGTTTGTTGTAGATGATGGCGGCAACAAAACCACAAGCCGAATTCAAGGCAATGCCACGCTGAGCTGGGACAACCCGTTGGGGCTATCTGACATGGCTTACATCACCAAAGGCCAAGATTTAGGCGATCGAGACAACGGTCCAAGGGGTAGCGCCAACCAAATTCTTCATTACAGCGTGCCATGGGGCTATTGGTTGATGGGGGCGACGTGGAGCGATAACAGTTACCACCAAACGGTGTACGGACCCTATGAGTCCTATATCTACAGCGGTACATCAAGTCAAAAAGAACTCTCTCTTCAACGGGTTTTGCACCGTGATGGACAAAGCAAAACCACGGCGAGCGTCAAAGGGTTCTTGCGCCAGTCCAATAACTACATTGCGGACTTAGAGGTGTTGGTGCAACGCCGCCGCACGGCAGGCTGGGAAGCTGGGCTGCAGCACTTGCATTATTTTCAAGCAGGCACTTTGAATGCCCAAATGGCTTACCGTCGCGGCACAGGTGCTTTTGGTGCCCTATCTGCACCAGAACAAGTCACAGGCCAAGGTACGGGGTACATGCAACTGATGACAGGCTCGATCTATTGGGTCATGCCCTTCAAGCTGGGTGAGCAAGCCTTGCAGTACAGCCATCAATTCCAGTGGCAATGGAGCCAGACAAGACTCACACCACAAGATCGATTCTGCATGGGTGGACGCAACACCGTTCGCGGCTTTGATGGTCAACAAACCCTATGCGGTGACCGGGGGCAGTTGTGGCGACAAGAGCTTTCAACCACGTTACCCAATTGGTCAGCATTGCAAGGTTATGCCGCATTAGATGCGGGGCGCACGAATACACCCGGCCAAGTTGGCTCTTACCAACTCAGCAGCGTCGCTTTGGGGCTCAAAGGTTTGTTCAAGTGGCAAGACCAGTACCCGCTTCATTTTGATTTTTTTGTTGGCAAACCACTCTCTCGTCCTGACGGCTTTGCCAGCTCAAGCCAGGTCACAGGCGTGAGCATGCGCGCTGATTTTTAGTTCACAACCCACCCACCATTTTTCCATTCACCCAGGAGAAGAGACAAATGAACCGCAACTGTCACCGCATCATCTTCAACGCCCGTAGAGGCCAACTCATGGCTGTCGCCGAAACGGCGCAAAGCGGTGGCAAAAGTGCCTCTGGAGAGAACCAAGCTTTAGTTGCAGGCACTCAACGTCACACTTGGGCCAGCAAATATCGTTGCACGACGTTGGCAGCGTGGCTAGCGTGTGGGGTTTTGCCGATGGCTTACGCACAAGTCATTGCAGACCCTACGGCAGCGGCTAATCAACGCCCCACCGTTTTGAGCGACAGTGCGGGTCGTCCGTTGGTCAACATTCAAACACCCAGCGCTGCAGGTTTGAGCCGAAACACATACAGGCAGTTCGATGTACCCACCAGTGGCATTGTGCTCAACAACTCTGCCGCGAACCCTTGGTTATCCAACGGGGTGTTAGCCAAGACCATTCTGAACGAAGTCAACTCTACAAGCCAAAGCTACATCAACGGGGCTATTACCGTCAATGGCGCAGCTGCCCAAGTCATCGTGGCCAACCCCAATGGCATCACCATAAATGGCGGTAGCTTTGTCAACGCCAGTCGTGCCACACTGACCACTGGCACAGCCCAAGTGAGCAATGGCGCGTTGACAGGCTTCAACATTCGTGGCGGTGGCGTCACCATCGGTGCAAGTGGTTTTAATAACAGCGCCACACCTTATACAGACATCATGAGCCGCGCTGTTTCTGTGGTGGGGCAACTGCGCGCACAAAACCTTGGCATCACCACGGGTCTTCAAACAGTGGCTTATGACACGGGCCTCATCAGCAACCAAGACACCAACATCTACGCCGCAGGTGCATTGACCATCGACACAGCGGCCTTAGGTGGCATGTATGCCAACAACATCAATATTCTGGCGACCGAAGCAGGCTTAGGGGTACGGAACCTTGGCACTTGGCAGGCTACTGGTGGCCAAATCGTGGTCACTTCCGATGGCTTGCTACAAAACTTAGGCACAGTGTCTGCGGGTGTAACTAGTCTTGCCACAGTCACTGGCAATATCGAGAACGCAGGTTCTGTTCAAGGGACTCAAGCCGTTGTCACATCTTCAGGTGGAGATACACGTCTATTTGGGGCCGGTCTGAAACAAACCGCAGGCAGCGCCGTGGTCATTAGCGCCAAGGGCGCGGTCAATCTTTACAACAACGCCACTTATGGAGCCGCACAAGTCGCCAGCACTGCGACTGGTGGGCAGGTCAGCATCAGCGCTGGTCAAAACATTAACCTCAGCGCAGGCACCTCTGTAGCAGCCAGCGGTGATGTGCAACTGAGCAGTGATGCCATGGTGGTGGCCAGCAGTGCCAGTGTCACCTCTAGTACGGGCAACGTCACAGCCTTGGCAGGCACAGGAATTGGGTTATCCAACAGCACGATCACGGGCCAGCAAGTTCATCTAGAAACTGGGGCTGCTTTTAAAGACACAGCGGCCTCTTTGGTGGTTACTGGCGGCAATGTGCGTGGTCAAACACAAACCACACTTTTAGCGACTGACAGTATTCAAATCTCCAGCGCGGGCAGTACAGCGGTCAGCGGCGGTGGCAATGTCCACATTCAAGCAACCAAAGCGGTAGACATCACCGCAGGCAGCACCGTCACAGCGGGGCAGCATATGAGCGTAATGGCAGGGACTGCACTGACACTGCAAGCCGCCAGCGGAACCACAACCACCAACGGACAAAAAGTCACCCTCAATGCGGGCGGCAACATGCTGGTATCAGGTAACACTGTCACAGCGACAGGTGCGAACTTGAGTGCAGGCCAAGACTTGGACGTTGAAGCCAATGATGGCAATGCCAATCTGAATGCGCTCTACAACGCAGGAGGTACAAGCGTAGACAAGATCAGCCTGAGCGCAGGCAAAGACCTTAACGTTTCAGTCTTCAAAGGCAGCCTGTACGCCAATGGTCTGCAAGCGACTGGACAAAACATCGCACTCATGAGCAATGGCACCACCAGTGTTGCCAACGCCACCGTCAAAAACGGGAGCAACACACAAGCCGTGGCCAGTACCCTCACCGCTCGCGATGACTTGGTAGTAGGCAGCATCAACACCACAGCAGGGGCCAGCAGCCAAGTGCAATTGGTAGATGCCAACTTGAATGCAGGTGGACAGGCCAAAGTGCTCTCCAATGGCGTCGCCCTCATCACATCGGTGACGGATACGGTCAATGGCGTGAGCACACCTGCTCGCAGCAGCATCACAGCAGGTAGCGTTGCGATTCAAGGCGGGACTGTACAAACAGATGCCGCAGACATTCGCACCAATGGTGACAAGAGCACGACCGCCAAATCGGGAGATATTGTTATCTCTGCTACCACGGGCTCCGCGTTGTTTAACACCTATGCAGGCTATCGAACCCAGCTTAACAGCACAGGAAACATTGCACTCTATGCCAACACCAACCTCACACACTGGTATACCCAAGCCAATGCAGGTGGAGGTTTATCTAGTACCAGCGCCACAGGGCAGATTAACGGCACCGGAGCCAACCTAGTCGCCAAAGACGTACTCAGTTTTGCCAGTAAAGGTGCACAAACGCACACCAGTGGTTTTTATAGCGGCGGGGCTGCCTCGGTCTATAACCAAACAGGCAATTTGGCACTCAACAGCACTCGGGTTCAAGCAGTTGGCACCACAACCACAGGTATGAGTTCCGTTAGCGGCCAGACCAGCATTGAGTCAGGCGGAACATTGGGCATTGACGCAGCCAGTGTGCTGGTGGGCACCACCGACCTGTCCATCATCCAAGGCCAAGGCGACATCACCATCAACCCCACCAACGCCGCGCGAGGCACCTTGGCTTGGAGCCAAATTGGCGTAAACCGTAACCTGACCTTGGCCACCCGCAATGGCAACGTGAATTTCACAGGCAGTGCAGGCACCAATGGTGCAGGCAGCTCCAGCAATGTGGGCTTGTACGTCAAAGGCGATTTCAACTTGGTGGGCAACAGCGTCAACCTGCAAGGCACACGCTTGCAAACTGGTGGTGCCCTGAATATCACCGCCACCAGTGGCGACCTGACGACCCGCGCCTTGCAGGTTGACCAAACAGCAGCAGGCTACACCAACACCTATTGGGACTACGTGCAACTGGTAGGCGGCACAGGCGTGAACGTGCGTGCCGCAGGCAACATTGCCATGGACAGCGTGTACGCACAAAGCAATGGCAGTGTAAATATTCAGTCTGGGGGCAACACCACCATCGCAGGTAACTATGCTCACTACACCGTCAACGACCAGCCTAGCGGCGGTTGGTACAGAGATGAGCGCTATCTGTGGCGTAGCGTCATCAACGGCAACACGGGGGTCAACATCGGAGCCATGGGCGGCACACTCACCCTGAGTGCCGCAGACGTTACAGCCACCAACGGCAAAGCCACCTTGCAAGCTCTTGGAGCGGTCAACATGCAAGCCGCGCAAGAATACCGACTGCATGAGATGAGCCAAAGCGGCTCAGATACCAGTTGCTTCCTTTGGGTCGCTTGTTCCACAACCAGCTGGACAAATTACTACCACAACGAATACCTGCTGAACAAGCCGATCAACGTCACCGCCCAAGACATCGAGGTCAAAGCAGGCAACACCTTGAGCACCTACGGCACCAAATTCAACGCCAGCCGCAACTTGGTGCTGACGGCAGGCGACGGCATCAGCTACTTCGCTGTCACAGATCAAAAGAAGGAAACCGCCAAGCGCAATGAGCGCACGGGTTGGGGCATCGGCGGCCTGTTCAGCATCAACGTGGGCAGTGGTTCTTACTCCAACAGCTTGTTCCAACTCAGTGGACAGCCCACCACGCTGCAAAGCCAAGGCGACATCCTGTCCAACTCAGGTGGTGACCAACTCTTGCAAGGCACCAAGGTGAGCTATGGCGGCAGTGCCGCCTTCAACGGCGGCGTAGGAGAAAAAGCCCGCGCTGATGCCCGCATCATTTTGGAAGGCATCAAAAACACCACCACGCAAACGCGCACCAGCGAAGCCAACTACGTTGTTTGGCAAAAGATGGTGAACCAAGGCAGCACCGCAGAGACCTTGGCAATGCCCAGTTTTACAGGGCCAAACAAACCCGTGTTCAGCGCCCCCGGGGGCCTGACGGTTCAGATACCTGATGGCAACTTCAAGAGCCAGATTCAAACCTTGAGCACCCAACCGGGCATGAGCTACTTGAACGACCTAGCTGCACGCAAGGATGTGAACTGGCAGCCTGTGAAGTTGGCCTATGACACGTGGAACTACCAGCAATCGGGGCTGACTCCTGCGGGGGCAGCATTGGTAGCCGTGGCCGTGACGTGGGCCATGGGGCCAGGCGGCGCAGGCGTGATTGGCAACGCCACCACCACAGCGGGGATGATGGGTAACGCAGCACTGGCGAGCTTGGCCAGTCAAGCGGCCATTAGCTTCATCAACAACAAGGGCGACATTGGCAAGACCCTTAAAGAGATGGGCAACAGCCAAACCGTCAAAGCCACGATTGCTGCGGCGCTAACGGCTGGGGTGTTGGATAAGCTCGGCACGACTGCCACCATGAAAGACCTGTCAGGCCAGACCGGGTTCTCGGAAAAGTTGACCTACAACCTCATCAACGCCACAGGGCGGGCATTGACCAACACAGCCATCAATGGTGGCAACTTGGAAGATGCCTTGAAGCAATCCCTCATAGGCGGCATTGTGGATACGGCGCATGGGCAGGTGGCCAGCATCATCAAGGTGAATCTTGAATCCGATTACCTGGCTCACAAACTGGCACATGCCCTGGCTGGATGCGTGGCCGGTGCAGCAGCAGGCGGCGCGTGCAAAGACGGGGCGATTGGTGGCGCTGTCGGTGAAATCGTGGCAGAGATGTTCAAGGGTCAAAAGCCCGGTGTTTATGCGAGTACCGCAGAAATTGATGCTTATAACGCCAAGGTTCTCGCCTACAGCAAACTCGTTTCTGGGGCAGTCGCTGCTTATGCAGGTGGCAACGCTCAAACGGCCATCACCACAGCGGAAACAGCTGTTAGAAACAACTTCCTAACGTTTGATGAAAATCAGCTGCGCAAACAGGCTGCACAAGCCTGTAAAACTGGCAACGCTCAAGCATGCGCTGATGAAAAGCGTTGGGATTTGCTAGACACAAATCGAGACGAGAAAGTTCGTCAGGTCTGCACCAGCGGCCCTGCCAGTCAAGAGTGTTCCGACTGGCGAAACTTCGCCATCCTGGCTCGCAACGGCTACAGCGGAAAAACCTACGGGCGTGATGCTGTGCTAGACATGATGAAAAATGGCCGATATTCAGATGCACAGGAGCTGCAAAGCATCCAACGTTTGCTCAGCAGCACCCCCTACGCTTACGGCAAAGATATTACCCTGCCACCCCATTTGAAGTCACTGGTCAGCATCGTGGCTGACCTGACTCCCATTGTTGGAGATGTCAAGGCGTTCTACGAGGCCAAAGACCCGTTTGATTACACCTTGGCTGTCGTTGGGGCATTAGGCCCAGCGGGTGATGCTGCGGCGGCAGCCATTCGTGCCGCTAAAGCAGCACACCAGGCCGGAAACGTTGCGGAGGTTGCAACCCAACTCAATAAGGCTGAACAAATCGCACAGAATGCCATCAACGGCAAAGCGTTTGAAAGCAGTGGTTTGCAGGCCATGGGCCTAGACAAAAACAAAGAACGCGTCACTGCGGTGAGTAGAAACGGTGAATCCATCACAATCGTGCCTGACGCAACGCTCGGTGGAATCAAAGGAACTTACGTTGAATTCAAGAACGTCATCAACATCACGGACTCTTCACAGTTCCGTGGCTATGCAGCGTCAGGGCAGCCGATTATTTTGGTGGTGAGTTCGAGGACTCAGACGATTTCCGGCACGGTCCAGGAGATGGTTAAGGTGTCGGGTGGCGAAATTCGAGTATTCAATCCGACAACTGGCGCGTGGTCTAAATGGCTGTAAATATGAAATTCAAACAAATAGTATCTATTGAAACGTTAAGTCGGAAAACAATGCTCAAACCATTGGATTTTTTCCATCGAATTGAGCTGCATGAAAAAACTCTGCCTGAAATGCGACCGATGAAGTGGGGCTGGTGGGAGCCTCTTACTCATGCATGGGACGTGAGTGACATGAACGCCTTCATTCCACCTGATCGAGGTGGGAATGCTGACATGGTGGCCTGGAACCGAACCGGCAAGAACAAATCATTTGGCATGTTCGGCGTCAATATTCTTCCAAAAGCAGATTCGCCAAGATATCACGCAACCGAGACAATACATTGTGAATTGGAGCGATTATCACTAGACGCTTTGATTCGATACATTTCGGTATCGGCTGTTGAGTTAGATTGCGATATTTGCTTCATTCACCATATTAGCGACGAAGAGGCTCCGATTAGACAAATAGAAGCTCGTTATGAGGGTGTTCCTTTGAGTAGATACCGAGATGGCTCGGAGAAAAAATTGTCGATTTCTGCCCGCACCCTGCCGTATTGGCTCCCAAGTCTTCCATGGGGTATTGTCTTCGGCGATGCCTATGTACGGATGTTCGGCATGGAGTGCTTACTATCGGCACCAGCGTTCAAAGTAGAAAAATTGAGTGATTCAGCGGTTTATATCCAACTCACACCTAACCTCTCTGATTTAGAGAGCGACTACGCCAGCTTCCACGCGGTGCGACTACAGGTTCAGGCCCATCTAGGGAATGCAGCATTCTTTGATGCAGCCCGTGCATATCCTCTGCGCGGCCCTATGGGGGAAATGTCCAGCGCTGAATTTATGAAAGCACTAGCTGATTTCCGTTGTCCTCCACCAGGCACCAACGGATTTAAGGTTCCAGAGTTTCATTTCATCGAAGACTGACGTTGCGATCCTCCGTTGCCATCCGTGACCAACTGCTACAAGGCACCAAAGTGAGCTACGGCGGCACAGCCGCCTTCAACACCAGCGTGGGTGACAAAGCCCGCGCTGATGCCCGCATCATTTTGGAAGGCATCAAAAACACCACCACGCAAACGCGCACCAGTGAAGCCAACTACGTTGTTTGGCAAAAAATGGTGAACCAAGGCAGCACAGCGGAGACCTTGGTGATGCCGAGTTTTACGGGGCCTAACAAACCCGTGTTCAGTGCCCCCGGTGGCCTGACGGTTCAGATTCCTGATGGCAACTTCAAGAGCCAAATTCAGACCCTGAGCACCCAACCGGGCATGAGTTACTTGAACGACTTAGCGGCCCGCAAGGATGTGAACTGGCAGCCTGTGAAGCTGGCCTATGACACGTGGAACTACCAGCAATCGGGTTTGACACCGGCGGGGACGGCCTTGGTCGCCGTGGCCGTGACGTGGGCCATGGGGCCAGGTGGTGCAGGCGTGATTGGCAACGCCACCACCACAGCGGGGATGATGAGTAATGCGGCACTGGCGAGCTTGGCCAGCCAAGCGGCCATCAGCTTCATCAACAACAAGGGGGGACATTGGCAAGACCCTCAAAGAGATGGGCAACAGCCAAACCGTCAAGGCCACCATTGCAACGGCGCTAACGGCGGGGGTGTTGGATAAGCTCGGCACGACTGCCACCATGAAAGACCTGTCAGGCCAGACCGGGTTCTCGGAAAAGTTGACCTACAACCTCATCAACGCCACAGGCCGAGCACTCACAAACACCGCCATCAACGGCGGCAATCTGGAAGATGCCTTGAAGCAAGCGCTCATCGGCGGCATTGTGGATACGGCGCATGGACAGGTGGCCGGAAAAATTGCGGGCATCCAAACTGACTACTTGGCACACAAATTGGCCCATGCTTTGGCCGGATGTGTGGCTGGTGCAGCTGCAGGTGGGGCTTGTAAGGACGGCGCGATTGGTGGCGCTGTTGGAGAAATTGTTGCGGAGATGTTTGATAAACAGCGCCCCGGCATGTTTGCAAGCGCGGCAGAAAAGCAGGCCTTCAACGCCAAGGTGCTGGGCTACAGCAAACTTGTTGCAGGGGCAGTCAGCGCCTACGCAGGCGGGAACGCACAAACTGCTATCACTACAGCCGAGACAGCAGTTGCAAACAACTTCCTGACCTACAACAAATACAACAGCCGGGCCAGCCAGTGGGGTAGTTTTAAGCAAGAGCTAGACACCTGCAAAGCCACCGCGGGTTGTGACGTGAACAACGTTTACAGCCGCTGGACGGTCATTAGCAACGACCAGCAAAAACAAGCGATGGCTAGTTTGGATGGGTTGTTTGCCGCCAATCCAAGTGATGCAAGTACGGCGGGTCAATGGTTTGGCAAGGCCATATCATCAATGTACATGCAAGCAACCGACGTTTGCTCTGCAACAGATGCACGCTGCATTAGCTTTGTGCAATCGCAGCAAAGCCAAGCGATGGCGGTTTATCGCACTGGCTTGACACTGGCCTATGCCAATGACATGGTGGATGGAGGGGGGCGACTCAGGAGTAATTTGCTGGATGTACCAAGTAGTGTTTCGAAAACACTGGGAGCTAAGGGCGAGGTGATTCCTGGCACTGGTACTAAAGTCATTGCCCAGTATGGGCCTTTAAGTTCGGGGCCGTTGTCGTCGGATGCTGCAAACACATTTAGAAGCGGAACATATGCTGAAGTTTTGACCCAGCAGCCAACGGTCTTGTATCGCGTATACGGAGGAAGTGCGAGCGAGATCGGTAGTTATTGGACAACAAAAGCGCCTTCGGGCCCTGTTCAGTCAATTATTGACAGCGCCTTGAATCCTGCATGGGGAAATAGTGCGATTAATGTTGTGAAAATTGAAGTCTCAGCTGGAGTTAAGTTTTATCAGGGTGCGGCAGCCCCGCAGGGTGGTTTGGTGGGCGGTGGAGATCAAGTTGTATTTCCGCTTGGGTTCAAAATTGATTCTTCTTGGAAAAGGTAACTATGAATAATTGCAATTGGGAAGAAATACATGGATTTGTATCGCCTGGTGAGTTTCAACGTTTTTGCACTTGGCTTGAGACTCAAATTCAATCAGGACTAGCTGAAGAAGTAGAGATGAACAAAGAAAAAATGTTCAATTTATTTGGGGTTAAAGAAAAGTGGTTTAAGTGCAAGGCGTCCGGAGAGATTTGGCGAAGAGTCTCCCCAGAGTTCCCGTTTCGAGGACTATGGGAAGCGATTGATAGGAGCAAATAAACGCGCAACTTTGTAACCAACACCTACGGCACCAAGTTCAGTGCCAGTCGCAATCTAGCCTTAACTGCTGGTGACGGCATCAACTACTACGCTGTCACAGACCAAAAACTAGAAACCGCCAAGCGCAATGAGCGCACCGGTTGGGGCATTGGGGGTGCTTTCAGCATTAAAGTCAGCAGCGGCTCCTATTCCAACAGCTTGTTCCAACTCAGTGGACAGCCCACCACGCTGCAAAGTCAAGGCGACATCCTCTCCAACTCTGGCGGCAACCAGCTCCTACAAGGCACCAAAGTGAGCTACGGCGGCACAGCTGCCTTCAATGCCGGTGTGGGTGAAAAAGCCCGCTCGGTTGCCCGCATCATCTTGGAAGGCATCAAAAACACCACCACGCAAACGCGCACCAGTGAAGCCAACTACGTGGTTTGGCAAAAGATGGTGAACCAATCTTTAGACTTCGAAGTTATCAATCAACCGCGTCTTCCCCAACTTAGCCGCCCCCAACATCACCAGCGGTTTGTCACAAGGCCCCGTCAGCGGCGATAAATCATGTTGACGGCGCACCGTCAGATAGTCAGGTTGCCAGCCACGCGCACGCAGGGCTTGCATCGCAGCGGCTTCTGCACCCGCCACATCGAATGCGCCAGCCGCATTGCCCGCACGAGCCGCGGCAGCCAAGCCCTTCAACACCATCGACAGTTGCACCGCTTCCGCACGTTCTTCGGCGCTCAAATACCCGTTGCGCGAGCTGAGGGCCAAGCCGTCGTCTGCACGTCGCGTTTCGCCGCCGATGATCTCAATGGGCAGCGCCATTTGCTGCACCATGCGCCGGATGACCATGAGTTGTTGGTAGTCTTTTTTGCCAAACAGCGCGATGTCGGGTTGCACAACGTTGAAGAGTTTGTGCACCACGGTGCTCACGCCGACAAAGAAGCCTGGGCGGAAAGCGCCTTCCAAGATGTCGGCCAAGTCTGCGGGCGGGTGCACCTTGAACACTTGGGGTTCGGGGTACAGGTCTTTTTCAGTGGGGGCAAACAGCACGTCGCAGCCGTTGGCGGCGAGTTGTTCGCAGTCGCGCTCAAAGGTGCGGGGGTAGGTGTCGAAGTCTTCGTTGGGGCCGAATTGCAGGCGGTTCACAAAGATGCTGGCCACGGTCATGCCGCCTTGTGGGGCGCGGGCGTCAACCGTTTGGCGGGCCATTTGCATCAGATCTAAATGACCTTGGTGCAGGTTGCCCATGGTGGCCACAAAGGCGCGCAGCGCGGCGGGTTTGAGGGCGCGACGGAGGTCGTCAATGGTGTGGACGATGTGCATGTGTGTTTACCAAGCGTGTTCAGCGTTGACAGGAAAGCTGCCGTCTTTCACGGCAGCGACGTAGGCAGCCATGGCGGCTTGCACACTGGGGCTGCCGGTCATGAAGTTGCGTACAAATTTGGGGTTTTTGCCGAGGTTGATGCCCAGCATGTCGTGCATCACCAGCACTTGGCCGGCGGTGCCGTTGCCCGCGCCAATGCCAATGGTGTGGCAGCGTGGCAGCTCGTGGGTGAGGGCGGTCGACAGGGCCTCGGGCACCATCTCCAGCACCACCATGGAGGCACCTGCATCTTGCAGGTCCAAGGCGTGTTGGCGCAGTTGGGTGGCCGAGTCGCCACGGCCTTGCACGCGGTAGCCGCCCAAGGCGTGCACGGTTTGGGGGGTCAGGCCCAAATGGGCGCAGACGGGAATGCCGCGCTCTACAAGGAAGCGCACGGTCTCGGTGGTCCAGCCACCGCCTTCGAGTTTGACCATGTGGGCGCCCGCTTGCATCAATACGCTGGCGCTGCGCAAGGCTTGCTCTTTGGACTCGTGGTAGCTGCCAAAAGGCAAGTCGCCAATGATCCATGTGGTGCCTTGTACGCGTTGCACGCCACGCGCCACGCTTTCGACGTGGTAGCGCATGGTGTCTAAGCTGACGCCCACGGTGCTGGACAAACCTTGGCACACCATGCCCAGCGAGTCGCCCACAAGCAGGCACTCCACGCCCGCCGCATCGGCCACGGCGGCAAAGGTGGCGTCGTAGGCGGTGAGCATGGTGATTTTTTCGCCACGCGTACGCATGTCGTGCAAGCGCGGCAGGCTGATGGGTTTGCGGGCCGACACGGGCGAGGCCGGTGGCAAGGTGCCGTAGGGCGAGGCGGTTTGACTTTGGGGGGCGTTGCTGGAGTTGCTCATAAAGGGTGCGGCCAGATGCCAGTCGTTGAAGGTGAAGGAGGGGTCAGCTCGGCGTGTAGGCCAAGCGCACGTAAATGGGCGCAAAGGCCTCGGCCTGCGTGATTTCGATCAGCGTTTCTTTGCCCAGTTCGAGCAGCGCGATGAAGGTGACCACCAGCACGGGCACGCCCTGTGCGGGGTCGAAGAGTTTTTCAAATTCCACAAAGCGTTGGCCTTGCAGTTTGCGCAGCACGATGCTCATGTGCTCGCGCACCGATAGCTCTTCGCGCGAAATTTTGTGGTGCTGAATCAGTTTGGCGCGCTTCAAAATATCGGCCCACGCCTGCTGCAACTCCACCACATGCACGTCGGGAAAGCGCGGTTGCAACGATTGCTCGATGAACACCTGCGCCTTCAAGTAGTCGCGGCCGTATTGCGGTACTTCGTTGAGCTTGGCGGCGGCCAGCTTCATTTGCTCGTATTCGAGCAAGCGGCGCACCAGCTCGGCACGCGGATCTTCGGGCTCTTGGCCTTCGGCCACTTTTTTGGGCGGCAGCAGCATGCGCGATTTGATCTCGATCAGCATGGCTGCCATCAGCAAGTATTCGGCGGCCAGCTCTAAGTTGCGGCTCCGAATCTCGTCAACATAGCTCAGGTACTGGCGCGTGAGCGCGGCCATGGGGATGTCGAGGATGTTGAAGTTTTGCTTGCGGATCAAATACAGCAGCAAATCCAACGGGCCTTGGAAGGCTTCGAGGAACACTTCCAGCGCATCGGGCGGGATGTATAAATCCTGCGGCATGGCGAACAGGGGCTCGCCATACAGGCGGGCCACGGCCACGTTGTCGATCACCTCAGGCATGGCGGAGGCGGTGTGTGCCTCGGCGTTGGGCAGGGTGAGGTCAGCAGGGTTCACAGAAGGCGCTTAGAAGGGGTGTCAAGGACTTAAGTCAAGGCTGAATGCCTAGATTTAAAGCCAAGATTTAAGCGTTCGTTTGGTAAACATAAGGCTTTTGCGCCACGCGACCGGCTTGCAGATCTTGCTGCACATCGCGGTTCACGGCCTTGTCCCACAGCAGGGCGCGGCCATCGCGTTGCGCTTGTTCTAAGCCGGGCTTTTGGGCTTTCAGCTGTTCGATGAACTGCGTGGCTTCGGAGGTGTAGTGGTCGCGTTGAAAGATCGACATGGTGAGTATTCCTAAGAGAAGGGTTGGATTTTAACGACCGAGGCAACGCGCGCTCTTACGCGCTCAGCGGTGCCAGCGCTTGTGCAATGCCTTGGGCCAAATCAGGCGCCGATTCGGCCTGCGATGCTTCGCCCAGCAAACCACTGCGCTGTGCAATGTCCAGCGGCTGGTGAGCCAAGCCGCACAGCACCAAGCGCCGTTGTTTTTTGTGACAGGCACGGGCCAAAGACAGCAGCGCATCGACGCCCGAGGAGTCGATGTAAATCAGGTTTTTCAGGTCCAGCACCACCGCGCGGGTGGGCAAGTGTTCTTCAATGGCTTCCACCAGTTTCACCGCGCCAAAAAACAAAGCGCCGTAAAAGCGGTGTGCTTGCACCGCTTCGGAAAGCCCTGCCAAGGCAGGTTGGTCTAGCGCCGACACGGGCTCGGCGCGGGTGAGATTGGAGATGCGGTAAATAAAGGTCAAGCACGCCGCGATCAAGCCCACTTCGACGGCCACGGTCAAATCGACCACCACCGTCAGCAAAAACACCGACAGCAGCGTGGCGCGGTAGGGCATGCGGTATTGGCGCAGCTGCACAAATTGGTGCCATTCGCCCATGTTCCACGCCACGAACATCAAAATGGCCGACAACGCAGCCAAGGGCACGTTGGCGGCCAAAGGTGCGGCCACCAGCATCACCGCGAGCAAGGTCAAGGCGTGCACCATGCCCGCGATGGGGCTGTTACCGCCGTTTTTCACGTTGGTCACGGTGCGGGCGATGGTGCCCGTGGCAGGCATGCCGCCAAAAAACGGGGTCACGATGTTGGCAATGCCTTGCGCCATCAACTCTTGGTTGGCGTCGTGGCGATCGCCATAGGGGCTGTCGGCCATCATTTGGTCGGCAATGCGTGCGCACAGCAGCGACTCAATGGAGCCCAACAAGGCCAGCGTGGTGGCTGGGATCAGTAAAAATTTGGCAGTTTCCCAGCTGAAGGTGGGCCACGCAAACGCAGGCAAGGTGCTGGGAATGCTGCCAAAGCGCGAGGCGATGGTTTCTACGTTCAAGTTCAGCGCTTGGCTGGCCAGCGAGGCCAGCACCAGCACCAAGACAGAGCCGGGCACCACGCTGATTTTTTTGGCGTGCGCGTGCTGCTGGCTCAGCTTGGGCATCACAAATTGCCACACGACCAGCAGCCCCAAACAGCCAGAGGCCAGCGCCACGGCTTGCAGGTTGAGCGTGCCAAGGTGAGCGGCCAGCGTGTGCAAGATGCCAAAGAAGTCGGCGGGCATGGCTGTGACGCTGAGCCCCAAAAAGTCTTTCACCTGCGACACCATGATCAGTACCGCAATGCCATTCGTGAAGCCAATCACCACCGCGACGGGGATGAACCGAATCAAACTGCCCAAGCGCATCGCGCCCATCGCAAACAGCATAGCCCCCGACATGACGGTGGCGATGATGAGATTGGCCAAGCCGTAGCGTTCCAAAATACCGTACACGATGACGATGAATGCGCCTGCTGGTCCGCCAATTTGCACGCAGCTGCCGCCTAAAGCCGAGATCAAAAAACCCGCGATGATGGCCGTGAACAAACCCGTTTCAGGCTTGAGGCCAGAGGCAATGGCAAACGCCATGGCCAGCGGCAGCGCCACCACGCCCACGGTGATGCCCGCGCCCACGTCTTGCACCAATCGCGTGCGGTTGTAGCCTTGCAAGGCGTCGATCAAACGGGGGCGGAAAAAAGAGAAAGAAGCCAAGTTCATCGAATCAACCTAACTTTGGCGTCGTCTAGAACGGGGCGCAAGGCCACGGTCCACAGCAATAACGCCAGGGGCAAAGTGGTGATGTAGCCCCAGCCTTTGAAGCCCAGAGCGCCCACCAGTCCGCCGCAGAAAAAACAAGCAATCAACAGCCCTTGGATGCGCAAACGTTGGCGATTCGCCAGCACTTGTGGCACCCCTTGCGCCGAGGTTTTGTGGCGGTTCACGTAAAACAATTTGCCCAGCTCAATGCCAAAGTCGGTCACCAAGCCGGTGATGTGCGTGGTGCGAATTTCGGCGTGAGAAATTTTGGTGATCACCGCGTTTTGCAAACCCATCATGAAGCACAGCAACATGACGGTGAGTGGCAAAAACACGCTGGCAAAACTGCTGATGGCCGCACCGAACAAACCAAACACCAGCAGCGCCAAAGACTCCAGCAGCAATGGCAAGCTGTAAGCACTGGCTAAATGGCGACGCAGCCCCCAATTCACCAAGACGGCGGTGCTCATGGCGCCCGCCGCGAAGGCGATCAAACTGCCCACGCCCGTGGCGACCAAGTCGAAATGGCCCAGAACCAAGTCGTCGGCCACCGAAGACACCACGCCCGTCATGTGCGAGGTGTAGCGCCCCACGGCCAAGAAACCGCCCGCATTGGCCGCGCCCGCCACAAAGCTCAACACGGCCCCCAACTTGACGTTGGCTTGGGTTGACCGCGCAATGCTGGTCCAGCCGTGGATGAGTGGGAACATGCCGACTTAGTGAATCCGCATGCCGGGCTTCGCGCCGGGCCATGGGTGCAAGACGTAAATGCCAGCATCGGTCTTGTCATCTGCATGGCTGGCGGCGAGCACCATGCCTTCACTCACGCCAAACTTCATCTTGCGTGGGGCCAGGTTGGCCACCATCACGGTGAGTTTTCCCTTGAGGTCTTCGGGCTTGTACATACTGGCCACGCCGCTGAACACGTTGCGCGTTTTCCCTTCGCCCACATCGAGCGTGAGGCGCAACAGCTTGGTGGAGCCTTCTACCGCTTCGCAGTTGACGATTTCGGCAATGCGCAAATCGATCTTGGCAAAGTCATCGATGCTGATGGTGGGCGCGATTTCTTCGCCGCCTGGTGTGACTTTTTCTTCCACCACGGCTGGTGGCTCAAACAAGGCTTCGAGTTGTTCGGGGGTGACGCGTTGCATGAGGTGTTTGTATTCGCCGATGACATGGCCCACGCCTAGCGTTTGCGAGGCACTGCTGAAAGACATAGGCTCAATGTTGAGGAAAGTTTCTACTTGTATTGCCAATGACGGCAACACCGGTTTGAGCATGCAACTAAGCACGCGGAAGGCTTCGATGCAGGTTGTGCAGACCTCTTGCAAACGCACATCCATGCCCTCTTTTTTTGCTAACTCCCAAGGCTTGTTCGTATCGACGTAAGCATTCACACGGTCAGTTAGCAGCATGATTTCGCGCAAAGCTTTTGCATACTCGCGCTTTTCGTAGCTGTCTTGGATGGCAGGTAATTCACTTTGCAAAGAAGTGATCAACAGTTGCTCTTGATCGGTTCTCGCGTCAGTCTTGCTAACGTTGAGTTCTGCTAAGCGTCCTTCAAAACGCTTGGTCAAGAAGCCCGCCGCACGCGATGCGATGTTGACGAACTTGCCAATCAAATCGCTGTTGACGCGCAGCATGAAGTCTTCGGCGTTGAAGTCGATGTCTTCGTTTTTGTTGTTCAGCTTCGTGGCCAAGTAGTAGCGCAGCCACTCGGGGTTCATGCCCAGGCTTAGGTACTTGAGTGGGTCCAAGCCCGTGCCACGGCTCTTGCTCATCTTCTCGCCGTTGTTGACGGTGAGGAAGCCGTGCACAAACACGTTGTTGGGCGTCTTGCGGCCACTGAAATGCAGCATGGCGGGCCAGAACAGCGTGTGAAAGGTGACGATGTCTTTGCCGATGAAGTGGTATTGCTCCAACTTGTCGTTGGCCATGTAGGCGTCGTAGTTCTCGCCGCGTTTGTCGAGCAAGTTTTTCAAAGAAGCCAAGTAGCCCACAGGCGCGTCGAGCCACACATAAAAGTACTTACCCGGAGCGTCTGGAATCTCGATGCCAAAGTAAGGCGCGTCACGCGAGATGTCCCAATCGCCCAAGCCTTCGCTGGTCGTGCCATCGGGGTTGGTGCGAACGGTGAACCACTCTTTGACCTTGTTGGCCACTTCGGGTTGCAACTTGCCGTCTTGCGTCCACTTTTCTAAGAAGGCCACACAGCGTGGGTCGGACAGCTTGAAGAAGAAATGCTCCGAGCTTTTCAGCTCAGGCTTGGCGCCAGACAGGGCAGAAAAAGGGTTGATCAGATCGGTGGGGGCGTAGACCGCGCCGCACACCTCGCAGTTGTCGCCGTACTGGTCGTGGGCGTGGCACTTGGGGCACTCGCCTTTGATGAAGCGGTCGGGTAAGAACATGTTCTTCTCGGGGTCGAAGAACTGGTCAATCGTGCGGCGCTCGATCAGCGAGCCGCCTTCAGATTCAGGGATATCGCGCAAATCACGGTAAATCTGGCGGGCCAGCTCGTGGTTCTCAGGTGCGTCGGTGCTGTGCCAGTTGTCAAACTGGATGTGAAAGCCGTCCAAATAGGGCTTGCGGCCTGCGGCGATGTTGGCCACAAACTGCTGCGGGGTGATGCCCGCCTTCTCGGCCGCAATCATGATGGGCGCACCGTGTGTGTCGTCTGCGCCCACGAAATCGACCTTGTGGCCCTGCATTCGCTGGAAACGCACCCAGATGTCGGCTTGGATGTACTCCATGATGTGGCCGATGTGGAAGTTGCCGTTGGCGTAGGGCAGGGCGGTGGTGACGAAAAGCTG
>CANBRM010000013.1 GCA_947371915.1 Comamonadaceae bacterium
CTCTGGTCGCAACTCCACGCGCCCACCGTTGACGCCCGAGCAAATCAAGCTGAACGCAGAAACGTATTACCGCCAGGCCAGTTTGGTGCTGGACCCCACCAAAACCGAAATTCGATACAACAGCGAGTGGAGTTTGCCGCTGGGTGCCATGGGCATGATTCAGTTGGCGGCCAAGTACACCGTGGCGCGCATGATGGAGCGCAACGATTTTCACGATCGTTTTAAAGCCGGTACGCCCATCAGCGTGCACGAGTTTTTGTACCCGTTGATGCAGGGCTACGACTCAGTGGCTTTGAAGTCAGACTTGGAGTTGGGCGGCACCGACCAAAAATTCAACTTGCTCATGGGCCGCCATTTGCAAGCCGAATACTGCCAAGAAGCGCAGTGCATCTTGACCATGCCGTTGCTCGAAGGTTTGGATGGCGTTGAGAAAATGTCCAAGTCCAAGAACAACTACATCGGCATCAGCGAAGCGCCCAACACCATGTTTGCCAAGGTGTTGTCCATCTCTGACGTGCTCATGTGGCGTTGGTACACCTTGTTGTCGTTCAAGTCGATGGCGGACATCGAGGCGCTGAAAAAAGAAATCGAAGGCGGCCGCAACCCCAAAGACGCCAAGGTGGCGTTGGCCAAAGAAATCACATCACGTTTTCACGGCGCAGCAGCGGCGGAAGCGGCTGAGCAAGACTTCATCAACCGCAGCAAGGGCGGCGTGCCCGATGAAATTCCAGAGGTCTCGCTCAGCGGGGCACCTTTGGGAATTGGTGCCCTGCTCAAGGCCGCAGGTTTGGCCCCGTCCACCAGCGAGGCCAGCCGCCTGATTGACGGCGGTGGCGTGCGCGTAGATTCAAGCGTCGTCAGCGACAAAGGCTTGAAGCTCGATGCCGGTACTTTTGTGGTTCAAGTGGGCAAGCGCAAATTCGCGCGTGTCACGCTCAGTTGATCGCTGGGTATGAGCACAACAAGGCGTCAGGCATGAACAACAAAACAGCCCCATCCAAATGGCTTTCCCCCCAAGGGTTGCTGTGGGTTTCCGTGTTCGTGGCCTGCATCACCATCGGTCTGAAAACCTTGGCGTGGTGGCTGACCGACTCTGTGGGTTTGCTGTCTGATGCCATGGAGTCGTTAGTCAACTTGGCCAGCGCGGTGTTTGGTTTGATGATGGTCACCATCGCGGCACGGCCTGCCGACGAAGAGCATCCGTATGGTCACCACAAGGCCGAGTACTTCTCGTCGGGCTTTGAGGGCATCTTGATCGTGGTGGCTGCGTTGGGCATTGTGTGGGCCGGCAGTCACCGCATTTTTGATCCGCAGCCGCTGGAGCAAGTGGGTTTGGGTTTGGCCTTGTCGGTCGCCAGCTCGGTGCTCAATGGTGGTTTGGCGTGGGTCATGTTTCGTGCTGCCAAGACACACCGCTCCATCGCGCTTGAAGCGGACGCGCGCCATCTGGTCACCGATGTTTGGACCTCCGCGGGTGTGGTGATCGGCATTGGTTTGGTCAGCTGGACGGGTTGGCTGTGGCTGGATGCGGTGGTGGCGATTGGCGTGGCCTTGAACATTTTGAAAGAAGGCTGGCACCTCATCTGGAGCGCGTCGCAAGGCTTGATGGATGAAGCTGTGGAGCCAGACGTGCTGGCTCAAATTCAAGAGGTGTTGCACGATTTTTCCCACAGTCGTGATGGCCGTGGTGCGGCGTCGGGCGAGACGGTGCACATCGTGCGCTTTGACCATGTGACCACCCGTAAAGCCGGGCAACGCCGCTTTGTGGACATGCACATGCACATGCCCGCTGAGTGGTCGTTGGGGCGTGCTGCTGCCTTGCGTGCCAGCGTGGAGCAAGCCTTGATGAGTGCCGTGCCCGGCTTGCGCGCCACGATCCAGCTCTTGCCCGGCGATGTGGAAGCCCACTTTGATGATCCGCGCGATTTAATTTAACCCACGTCAGACACAAACAAAGGTTGTTGAAACGATGAAAGCGGTGTTGCAACGGGTGAGTGAGGCCCGCGTGGTGATTGATGGCCAAACGGTGGGCGAAATTGGTCAAGGTTTGATGGTGTTGTTCTGTGCCGAAAAAGGCGACACAGAAGCCGTGGGCCAAAAGATGCTCGACAAAATTCTGAAGCTTCGTGTTTTCTACGACGACGCGGGCAAGATGAACCACAGCGTCACCGATGTGGCGGGGGGCTTGCTGGTGGTGAGCCAATTCACCTTGGCCGCAGACACCCGCAGCGGCACTCGTCCCAGTTTCACCAGTGCCGCCTCTGCCGACGAGGGGCGTCGCTTGTACGACGCCTTTGTGGCGCAAGCCAAAGCGCAGCACGCGGACGTCCAAACGGGTGTCTTTGGCGCCGATATGAAAGTCCATTTGGTCAACGATGGCCCCGTGACCATCCCGATCACGATAATCGGTGCATGACCGATTCAAAAAACACTGCTTCTTCTTTTGCCGCTTTGAGCCTCGCGGCCGCATCGATAGACAACCTCACCCAGCTGGGCTACACCCAGATGACCCCCATTCAAGCCGCCAGCTTGCCTCTGACCTTGGCGGGCCGCGACCTGATCGCGCAAGCCAGCACCGGCAGCGGTAAGACCGCCGCATTTGGCATTCCCTTGGTCGAAAAGCTCGACGCCGCCCAGTTCGATGCCCAAGCTTTGGTGCTGTGCCCCACGCGTGAGTTGGCCGATCAAGTCACGCAAGAGCTGCGTCGTTTGGCTCGCGCGGTGGGCAACATCAAAGTGGTGACCTTGTGTGGTGGCGTGGCCTTGCGCGGCCAAACGCTGAGCCTTGAGCACGGCGCGCATGTGGTGGTCGGCACCCCCGGCCGCATCATGGACCACTTGGAGCGCGGCTCGTTGAGCTTGCAGGGTGTGAAAACCTTGGTGCTCGACGAGGCCGACCGCATGTTGGACATGGGCTTTTTTGAGGACATCGCCAAGGTGGTTCGTCAGTGCCCCAAGGACCGTCAAACGTTGTTGTTTTCGGCCACGTATCCCGAAGGCATTGCCAAGCTGTCTGCGCAGTTCATGCGCGAGCCCCAAACTGTCAAGGTGCAGGCGCAGCACGATGCACAAAAAATCAAGCAAATCTTTTACGAAGTGTCCAACAGCGAGCGCTTGCACGCGGTGTCGTTGTTGCTGAACCACTTCCGCCCTGAGTCCACGCTGGCGTTTTGCAACACCAAGCAGCAATGCCGCGATTTGGTGGCGGTGTTACAAGCGCAGGGCTTCAGCGCGCTGGCACTTTTTGGTGAATTGGAGCAACGCGAGCGCGATCAGGTGTTGGTGCAATTCGCCAACCGCAGTTGTTCGGTGTTGGTCGCCACAGACGTGGCCGCGCGTGGCTTGGATGTGGCTAATTTAGAAGCCGTCATCAACGTCGATGTGACGCCTGATTCAGAAATTCACATCCACCGCATTGGCCGTACCGGCCGTGGCGACGCCGAAGGTTTGGCGCTGTCGCTCGCTAGCATGGACGAGATGGGTAGCGTCGGCAAGATTGAGCAGTTGCAAGGGCGTGAGTCCACTTGGGCCCCGCTGAGCAGCTTGACACCTGCAGCAGGCGGCGTCTTGCAACCCCCGATGGCGACGTTGCAAATTGTGGGTGGCCGCAAAGAGAAGATCCGCGCGGGAGACGTGTTGGGCGCGCTCACGGGAGACGCTGGTTTCACCAAAGATCAAGTGGGCAAGATCAACGTGAACGAGTTTTCAACCTACGTGGCCGTGGAGCGCAGCATTGCGCGTGAGGCCGTCAAACGCTTGAGCGCAGGCCGCGTCAAAGGCAAGACGGTGCGGGTGCGTTTGCTGGAAGACACGGCAGGGCGCTAAGCCGCGTTAAGCCGTGCTAAGCGCGATGGGCATCCGCATCGCGCTTGTCTGACTGGCGAGCGTTCAGGGTTGATAAGGGTTTTTGAACCCCAAGCCCGCCAAGATGTCGATCTCGTAGGCTTCCATCTCTTCGGCATCTTGCGTGCTGGTTTCGTGGTCCCAGCCTTGGGCGTGCAAGGCACCGTGCACCAGCAAGTGCGCGTAATGTGCTTGCAGGTTTTTGCCTTGCTCTTTGGCCTCTTTGGCCACCACCGGCGCGCACAACACCAAGTCCGCCATGACGACGGGCTCTTGTGTGTAGTCAAAGGTCAGCACGTTGGTGGCGTAATCCTTTTTGCGGTAACTGCTGTTCAGGGCTTGGCCCTCTTCGGCGTTGACAATGCGCACGGTGATTTCTGCATCGTCGACCAGTGCGTGGCGGATGCAACGGGCCACAAAGTGACGCGGTAGGGCGGCGCGGTGACGCGCTGCGTAGGGCACGTCGCCAAATTGCAAAGAGAGTTGAAGGTGTTTGAGCGCCATGTGGGGATTGCGTGAAGAAAAATTAAGAGCGTTTGCGGACCGGCGCGCCTGTGGTGGCGCCGCGCGATGCATCGTACGCATCGACGATGCGCGCCACCAAGGGGTGACGCACCACGTCGGCGCTGGTGAAGTGTGTGATCGAAATACCTTTCACCCGTCGGAGCACGCGCTCAGCGTCGATCAAGCCGCTGAGTTGGCCTTTGGGCAGGTCGATTTGGCTGACATCGCCTGTTACCACCGCCTTGGCACCAAAGCCCACACGGGTCAGGAACATCTTCATTTGCTCGGGCGTGGTGTTTTGCGCTTCGTCCAAGATGACAAATGCGTTGTTCAGCGTCCGCCCGCGCATGAAGGCCAAGGGCGCAATTTCAATCGCGTTGCGCTCGAAGGCTTTTTGCACGCGGTCATAGCCCATCAAGTCGTACAGCGCGTCGTACAAAGGGCGCAAGTACGGGTCCACCTTTTGGCCCAAATCGCCGGGTAAGAAGCCAAGCTTTTCGCCCGCTTCCACGGCGGGGCGGGTCAGCACAATGCGTTGCACCGCGCTGCGCTCCAGCGCATCCACCGCGCAGGCCACCGCCAAATAGGTTTTGCCGGTGCCGGCAGGGCCAATGCCAAACGTGATGTCGTGCGCCGCAATGTTGTCCAAGTACATGGCTTGGTTGGGCGTGCGTGCACGCAAGTCGGTGCGGCGGGTGTTGAGGGCTGGGCTGTTGTTTTCGTCCATGGACTCATCGCCCGCCAACATGAGCTGCACCTGTTCGGCTGGAATGGGGCGCTCGGCGCGCTCGTACAGGGCTTGCAGCACCTCCATGGCGCGGGTGGCTTTGGCTTTGTGGCCATCCACTTTGAACTGCTCGTGACGGTGGGCGATTTTGACGTTCAACGCCAACTCAATGGTGCGCAAATGTTCGTCAACGGGGCCGCACAAGTGCGAGAGGTAGGTGTTGTTGTGCGGGGTGAAGGTGTGGCGAAGAATCAAGTCGATAATCCCTAAAAAGGTCCCCCAATGATAGGCAAATTAACAGGCATCCTCAGCGAGAAAAACCCACCCCAAGTTTTGGTGGATTGCAATGGCGTGGGCTACGAAGTCGACGTGCCCATGAGCACCTTCTACAACCTGCCCGCCACCGGCGAACGTGTGTCGTTGTTGACGCACTTTGTGGTGCGCGAAGACGCGCAAATTTTGTTTGGTTTTGGCACCCCATCGGAGCGGGCCACGTTTCGTTTGCTGATCAAAATTTCAGGCGTGGGCCCGCGCATGGCGCTTGGCATCTTGAGTGGCCTGAGTGCCGACGAGTTGGCGCGTGCCGTGTCTGACCAAAACGCAGGCCGCCTCACCAAAGTGCCAGGCATTGGCAAGAAGACGGCGGAGCGCTTGTTGCTAGAGCTCAAAGGCAAATTGGGCGCCGACCTCGGCCCCAATATGTTCTCTACGCCTGATCACCAAAGCGACATCTTGCAAGCCTTGCTGGCGCTGGGCTACAGCGACAAAGAGGCGTCTGCCGCCCTCAAGTTGCTGCCCGCGGATGTCGGCGTGAGTGACGGCATCAAGCTGGCATTGAAAGCTTTGGCGAAATAAACCATGAGTATCCAAACCGACGACTTCGCCCCCACGCCTGTGCCCGCGCGCATGGTGACTGCCGCGCCCGTGTCGCCCAACGAAGAGGCGATTGAACGTGCTTTGCGCCCCAAGTTACTCCATGAATACGTGGGCCAGATGAAGGTGCGCGAGCAGTTGGAGATCTTCATTGGCGCAGCCCGTAAGCGCGGTGAGGCCTTGGATCATGTGCTGCTGTTTGGCCCGCCCGGTTTGGGCAAGACCACGTTGAGCCACATCATTGCGCAAGAGTTGGGCGTGAACCTGCGCTCCACCAGCGGCCCCGTGCTGGAAAAACCCAAAGATTTGGCCGCCTTGCTCACGGGCTTAGAGAAAAACGATGTGTTGTTCATCGACGAAATTCACCGATTGTCGGCGGTGGTCGAAGAGATTTTGTATCCCGCGCTCGAGGACTACCAAATCGACATCATGATTGGCGAAGGTCCTGCCGCGCGCAGTATCAAGCTCGATTTGCAGCCTTTCACCTTGGTGGGGGCGACTACCCGTGCGGGCATGTTGACCAACCCGCTGCGTGACCGTTTTGGCATCGTGTCGCGCTTGGAGTTCTACACCGCCGAAGAGTTGCAGCGCATCGTCATTCGCAGTGCAGGTTTGTTGAACACGCCCATGGATGTGGACGGCGGATTTGAGATTGCCCGCCGTTCGCGCGGCACGCCGCGTATTGCCAACCGCTTGCTGCGCCGTGTGCGTGACTACGCGGAGGTGAAGGGCAATGGTCGCATCACCTTAGACATGGCCAACAAGGCGCTGGCGATGTTGGATGTCGATCCTCAAGGTTTTGATTTGATGGACCGTAAGTTGCTCGAAGCCGTGATTCACCGTTTCGATGGTGGCCCCGTCGGCTTGGACAACATTGCTGCCAGCATCGGCGAAGAGCGCGACACGATCGAAGACGTGATCGAGCCGTTCTTGATTCAGCAGGGTTTCTTGCAGCGCACGCCGCGTGGTCGCATTGCCACCTTGGCGGCGTATCGGCATTTGGGTGTGACGCCGCCCAAATCGCACTCGGGCTTGTCTGACGATTGATACGCCTAGGTGAGGCTCGGCGTTTGCCGCCTTACCGATTAGGCTGTTGTTTCGTTGCGAGGTCCTGTGGCACTTTCGTCAAAGTGCGACACGTCGCCCCAGCCCACCAAGCTCAAGCCCTGAGGCGTCCACAGCAAGCGGTTGATGGCGGCATTGCCCAAATGCCAGGTGCGTGGGGCTTGTGTGTCTTGGTTGGTGGCTAAGCGGTACAACACGTCCATCACGCCTCCGTGGGCCACCAGCACGAATTGTTCGCCCACATGTTGGCAGGCCAGTTCGTCCACACATTGCGCAATGCGTGCGCGTAACGCCAGCAAGGACTCGCCGCCTTCCGGCGACCAATGCGGGTCGCGGCTGCGCCAGAGTTTGGCGTCATCCGGCCAACCGGTTTCAATTTGAGTCCAGGTTTGCGCTTGCAGATGGCCGAAGTGACGCTCGCGCAAGCCTGTGTGTGCTTTCACGTTCAATGTGGCGTTGGCGCCGTTGAGGGCGAGGCGCGTGGGCGATTGGGCAATGGCACAGGCCGTGTCAAACGCGCGCTTCAAGTCGCTGCTGTACACCGCGGCAATAGGCTCTTGCGCCAAGGCGTGGCCGACGCGTTGGGCTTGCCAGCGACCCGTGTCATTGAGGTCGATGTCCAGCTGACCTTGGATGCGGGTGTCCACGTTCCAAGTGGTTTCCCCGTGGCGGATGGCGAGTATTCGAGTGGCAGTCATGGGATGAGTTTAATTTCGTGCAAAATAGCACGGTCGTTCTTTTTTGAGTGGTCTGCCATGACTGTTACCCACAAAGCCCCGCCGGTCGAAAATCGCGCCCTGCAAAAGGGCCAGCAAACCAAAGCTGCCATTGTGGACGCGGCTTTGGGCTTGGCCACGCAGATCGGTTTGGAAGGTTTGAGCATTGGCGCTTTGGCCGAAGTGGCGCGCATGAGCAAGTCGGGCGTGTTTGCCCACTTTGGCTCTCGCGAAGAACTGCAGTTGTCGGTGGTGCGTGAGTACCACGAACGCTTTGAAGCCGAGGTGTTTTACTCGGCACTTAAGGCCGAGCGCGGTTTGCCGCGCTTGCGCCAATTGTTTGCCAATTGGACCAAGCGAACCTCCGCTGAAATTGACACAGGCTGTCTCTACATCAGCGGTGCCGCTGAGTTTGACGACCGGCCCGGCCCCGTGCGCGATGCCTTGGCCAGTTCGGTCAAAACCTGGTTGGCGGCGGTGTACCGCGCTGTCATGCAGGCCTGTGAAGAAGGTCATTTGGCCACCGACATCGATGCCGAGCAAATGGTGTTTGAAGTGCACGGCTTGATCTTGGCGCTGCAATATGAGGCAAGATTTTTACGATCTTCCAAGTCGTTGGAGCGCACCTTGCGTGGCTTCGAAAACATTTTGCAACGCTACGGCGCGCAAACCCCTCTGCTCGTACCTGAATCCGTAATCCCATCCGTTCCCAAACCGGCCGCCAAGCGCAGCCGTACCCCCGTTAAAAAGTAAGGAGTTTTTCATGCCTAGCTATACCCCACCCCTGCGCGATATGCAATTTGTGCTGCACGATGTGTTGCATGTCACCGACGACTTCAAAGTCATGCCCAAGCATGCTGAGATCGATGCCGACACGATTTCTGCGGTGCTGGAGGAAGGTGGCAAGTTCGCCTCTGAAGTGATCTTCCCCCTCAACCAAATTGGCGATACGCAAGGTTGCACCTTGGACCGTGACACGCATGAAGTGAGCACGCCCGATGGCTTCAAAGACGCGTTTGACCAATACGTGCAAGGCGGCTGGCCTGCCTTGAGTTGCGACCCCGCGTATGGCGGGCAAGGTTTGCCCATCGTGGTGAATCAGTGTTTTTACGAAATGCTCAACAGCGGTAACCAAGCATGGACCATGTACCCCGGTCTCTCGCACGGTGCTTACGAAGCCCTGCATGCGCATGGCACTGAGGCGCAAAAGGCCTTGTATTTGCCCAAGCTCACCAGCGGCGAGTGGACAGGCACCATGTGCCTGACTGAGCCGCATTGCGGTACCGACCTTGGGTTGTTACGCACCAAGGCTGAAGCGCAAGCCGACGGTACGTACCGCATCACGGGCAACAAAATTTTCATCAGCGCCGGTGAGCACAACATGGTGAGCAACATTGTTCACTTGGTGTTGGCCCGCTTGCCCGATGCGCCCGCAGGCAGCAAAGGCATCAGCTTGTTTGTGGTGCCCAAGTTCAACGTGAACGACGATGGCAGCCTGGGTGAGCGCAACGGCATTTACTGCGGTGGCTTAGAGCACAAGATGGGTATTCACGGCAACGCCACGTGCCAAATGGTGCTCGATGGGGCCGTGGGCACGATGGTGGGCCAACCCAACAAGGGCTTGGCGGCGATGTTTGTGATGATGAACGCCGCGCGCATTGGCGTGGGCATGCAATCGCTGGGCTTGACCGAAGTGGCCTATCAAAACGCGGTGGCCTATGCCAAAGACCGCATTCAATCGCGTAGCTTGACGGGCCCCAAAGACATCAGCAAGCCCGCTGACAGCATCTTGGTTCACCCCGATGTGCGCAAGATGCTGCTCACCGCCAAGGCGTATGCAGAAGGCGGTCGTGCACTCAGCTTGTATTGCGCGCTGTTGATTGACCGTGAGTTGAACCACCCCGATGCCACTGTGCGCGCCGACTCGGCAGAGATGGTGGCCTTGCTCACGCCCATCGTGAAAGCCTTCATCACCGACAACGCCTGGACCGCAACCTCGGCCTGTATGCAAGTGTTTGGTGGCCACGGCTTTATCCGCGAATGGGGCATGGAGCAATACGTGCGCGATGCCCGCATCAACATGATTTATGAAGGCACCAACACCATCCAAAGTTTGGACTTGTTGGGGCGCAAAGTCTTGGGCAACCAAGGTGCGACGTTGAAGAAGTTTGGCGCACACATCACCGAACTGGTGATGGCCGAGCAGGGCAACGAAGACATGGCCGAGTTCATCAACCCACTGGCCAAGTTGGGCCAGCAAATGACGCAATTCACCGGCGAGATTGGCTACAAAGCCATGCAAAACGCGGACGAAGTGGGCGCTGCGGCGGTCGACTACTTGCGCGTGGCTGGGCACTTGGTGTTTGGCTATTTCTGGGCGCGCATGGCGCAAGTGGCTTTGCAAAAAATTGCAGAAGGCAACCGCGACACGTTCTACCAAGCGAAGTTGCAAACGGCGCGCTTTTACTTTGCCAAACTGTTCCCTGAGACCGCATCGCTCATGGCCACAGCTCGCGCGGGCTCTGCTGTGCTGATGGAGACAGACGCTGTCTTTGCCTGAAATCGGGCGCACCACAATGCTGTAAATTCACACGCTTATGACAATCAAAACATTCAAATGCTTGCTGAGCTTCGCCCTGTTGGGCGCGGCCAGCAGCTTCGCACAAATGACACCCGTGGGCACTTGGCACACCATCGACGACAACACGGGTGAGGCCAAGGCCGAAATCCAAATTGTGGACAAAGGTGGGGTGTTGAGTGGTCGCGTGGTCAAGTCGCTGCGGAACGATCCGAACGCTAAAAAAACCTGTGATGAATGCAAGGACGATCGCAAAGGCCAAGACATCATCGGTATGGAAATCATCCGTGGTGTGAAGCCCGAACCTTTGACCGAACACTTGTGGGCGGGGGGCGGAAAAATCTTAGACCCTGAAAACGGCAAAGATTACACCGTGAAAATGGTGCCCAAAGACGGCGGTAAAAAGCTGCAGGTCCGTGGCTACATCGGCCCGTTCTACCGCACACAAACTTGGCTGCGTCAGCCTTAATGGAGAGATCGATGACTGATATCTTGAACCACATTGACCAGGGCGTGATGACGCTCACGTTCAACCGCGTTGACAAAAAGAACTCCATCACTTCCGCCATGTATGCGGCGTTGGCCGATGCCCTTGAGCAAGCCGAGCAAGACGCTGCTGTGCGTGTGGTGGTCTTTCAAGGCCACGAAACGATCTTCAGTGCAGGCAACGACATTGCTGACTTTTTGAACAACCCGCCTGCAGGCCAAGACTCGCCGGTGTTCCGCTTTTTGCGCAACATCGCGGCTTTCTCCAAGCCCGTGATTGCCGCTGTGGCAGGCCCTGCCGTGGGCATTGGTACCACGCTGTTGTTCCATTGCGATTTGGTTTACGCCGGTGACAACGCCGCGTTCTCCATGCCTTTTGTGAATTTGGGGTTGTGCCCCGAAGCCGCCTCTAGCTTGTTGGTGCCGCAGATGATGGGTTACCACCGTGCTGCTGAAGCATTGTTGATGGGTGAGCCTTTCATGGCTGAAGCGGCGCAAGAAGTGGGCTTGGTCAATCGCGTGGTGCCACCGCTGGAATTGAATAGCTATGCGCAAGCACAGGCCCGCAAATTGGCGGCTAAGCCCATCACCTCGCTTATGACGACCAAGCGTTTGATGAAGCAAGGTCAAGCTGCGCAAATCAAAGCGCAAATGGCGGAAGAAGGGGCTTCTTTTGGGCGCATGTTGCAAGAGCCTGCGGCCAAAGAAGCTTTTGGTGCGTTCATGGAAAAACGCAAGCCCGATTTTTCCAAGCTCTGAGAAGTTGTTCAAGAAAGACATCTGGCATGCCTCATTTCTCTAAGAGCTCGGCCTTGTCTGAGCCGCAAGCACCTCTAGTTGTGCTTGAGCCTGAGTACTTAGAAGGCTTTCGCCAGATCTATGAAGAAAAGATCGTCTTCAACAAAACCTTAGGTCTGAAACTGGTGAACGTCACCCCTGAAGAGGTGGTGGCACGCATCGACATGAAGCCTGAGTTGGTGGGGCATTACGGCTACAACCGCATTCACGGCGGCGTCATCAGCGCTGTGTTGGATGCGATTGGCAGCGCTGCCGTCATGGCGGCGCTGGCCGCCAAGCACATGAACGAAGCGCCTGAGCAGCGGCTACAGCGCTTCACCAAGCTGGGCACCATCGATTTGCGGGTGGATTATTTGCGTCCCGGCATTGGCGAGCACTTCACCATCCACGCCCATGCATTGCGCGTGGGCTCGCGGGTGGGCTCGTCGCGCATGGAGTTTCGCGGACCCGATGGCACCTTGATGTCGACGGGCGCAGCCGCCTACATCGTTTCTTAAAGCTCAGCCTTTGGGTATTTGGCGAGGTTTGCCTTGCTCGTCAATCGCGACGTAAGTGACCATGGCTTGTGTCACCTTCATGTACTCCCCTTGCGTGTGAAAGCGTTCGGCAAACACTTCAACGCTGACGGTGATCGAGGTGTTGCCAATGCGTTGCACGCGTGAGAAGAAACTCAAAATGTCGCCCACTTTCACGGGCTGTTTGAAGATGAACTCGTTCACCGCCACCGTGGCCATGCGTCCGCGCACATAGCGGGCAGGCAGCACCGCACCGGCCAAGTCGACTTGTGCCATCACCCAGCCGCCAAAAATATCGCCATTGGCATTGCAGTCAGCGGGCATGGGGATCACTTTGAGGACCAACTCTTGGTCGGTGGGCAAAGGTGTGGCGTGGGGATTGATGGGTGAGGACATAGGCACAATGGAAAGATAACTTTGAGTCATTGTGCAATATGCGTCATCACGCCCATTCTTCCTCCTCGCCGCAACCCGGCACACCCGTCAAGCAGCGTCCAGATCGCGAAACGCTGAAACGGCTGTTCCCTTATCTGTGGCAATACAAATGGCGTGTCTTGGCGGCGCTGACGTTCATGGTCGGTGCCAAGGTGGCCAACGTCAGTGTGCCGATCTTGTTGAAGAACTTGATCGACGACATGTCCATCAAACCCGGCGATCCCCAAGCGGTGTTGGTGGTGCCCGTGGCGTTATTGCTGGTCTATGGCGCACTGCGTTTGTCGGTGTCCGCGTTCACGGAGTTGCGTGAGTTGGTATTTGCCAAAGCCACCCAAGGCGCGGCGCGACAAATTGCACTGGAGACGTTTCAACACTTGCATGCCTTGAGTCTGCGCTTCCATTTGGAGCGCCAAACCGGTGGCATGACGCGCGACATCGAGCGTGGCGTGCGGGGCATTGAGTCACTCATTTCGTATTCGCTCTACAGCGTGGTGCCCACGCTGATTGAGGTGGCCTTGGTCTTGAGCATCTTGGCGGTGAAGTTTGATGTGTGGTTTGCAGGCATCACGCTGGCAGCCTTGACGCTGTACATCGTGTTCACCATCAGTGTGACCGAATGGCGCACCCAATACCGCCGCCAAGCCAATGAGTTTGACTCTGCGGCACACACCAAAGCGGTGGATTCGTTGCTCAATTACGAGACCGTCAAATACTTCAACAACGAAACCTTCGAGGCTTCGCGTTACGACAAAAGTCTAGAGGCTTTGCGCCGTGCGCGCTTGAAAGCGCAAACCTCGCTGTCCCTGCTTAACACGGGGCAGCAGCTCATCATTGCCATCGCCTTGGTCGGCATGTTGTGGCGCGCCACCCAAGGCGTGGTGGATGGCCGCATGACCTTGGGCGACTTGGTGATGATCAACGCATTCATGATTCAGCTCTACATTCCCCTGAACTTTTTGGGTGTGCTGTACCGCGAAATCAAACAAAGCCTGACCGACCTTGACCGAATGTTCACGTTACTTGAAAAAGAGCGCGAGGTGGCGGATGCGCCCAACGCGCCCAGTTTGCAGCTGAGCGGGCCGCCTGCGGTGAGGTTTGAGTCAGTGGTGTTTGCCTATGAGTCCTCGCGACCGATCTTGCATGGCATCAGTTTTGAGATCCCTGCGGGCAAAACAGTGGCGGTGGTGGGCCCTTCGGGCTCGGGTAAGTCCACTTTGGCGCGTTTGTTGTTTCGTTTTTATGACGTGGGTTCAGGTGCGATCACCATCAATGGCCAAGACATTCGCCAAGTCACACAAGGCAGTGTGCGTCGTGCCATGGGCATCGTGCCGCAAGACACCGTGTTGTTCAACGACACCGTGCGCTACAACATCGCCTATGGCCGCACCGATGCGACCGAGCCCGAGGTGGAGCAAGCTGCACGGGCCGCGCACATCCACGATTTCATATCGGCGACACCCAAGGGTTATGACACCATGGTGGGCGAGCGTGGTTTGAAGCTCTCAGGCGGTGAAAAGCAACGGGTGGCGATCGCTCGCACCTTGCTGAAGAACCCACCGATTGTGATTTTTGACGAAGCCACTTCGGCTCTTGACAGCGCCAACGAACGCGCCATTCAGTCTGAATTGCAAAGCGCGGCACAAAACAAAACCACCTTGGTCATCGCCCACCGTTTGTCCACCGTGGTCGATGCACACGAAATTTTGGTGATGGATGCGGGCCGCATTGTGGAGCGCGGATCGCACGCGGTGTTGTTGGCATTGAATGGACGCTACGCGCAGATGTGGGCGTTGCAGCAGTCGTCTGAGGCTTGATGGACTTCAAAGCAAAAAGGCCCCTCGTCAACAACGAGAGGCCTTTGCATTTCTGCGTGAAGCGTGCTTACTTCAAACCAGCCGCGTCTTTCAGCAACGCCGCCTTGTCCGTGCGTTCCCACGTGAACTCCGGCTCTTCACGGCCGAAGTGGCCGTACGCTGCGGTCTTGCTGTAAATCGGGCGCAGCAAGTCGAGCATTTGGATGATGCCCTTGGGGCGCAGGTCAAAGTGCTCTGCCACCAAGGCGGCGATTTTGTCGTCAGCGATCACGCCCGTGCCCTCGGTGTTCACCGTGATGTTCATGGGGCGCGCCACGCCAATCGCGTATGCCACTTGAATTTGGCACTTCGTGGCCAAGCCTGCCGCCACGATGTTTTTGGCCACATAGCGTGCTGCGTAGGCGGCTGAGCGGTCCACCTTGGTGGGGTCTTTGCCAGAGAAAGCACCGCCGCCGTGGGGGCAAGCGCCACCGTAGGTGTCCACAATGATTTTGCGACCGGTCAAGCCGCAGTCGCCTTGTGGGCCGCCGATGACGAATCGGCCGGTGGGGTTGATCAAATACTTGGTGTCTTGCAACCATTCTTTGGGCAACACGGGCTTGATGATCTCTTCAATCACTGCCTCGATGAAGCTGTCCTTCATTTGGGTGGGCGATTGTGATTGGTCAGGGCTGTGTTGGGTTGACAACACCACGGTGTCAATGCTGTGGGGCTTACCGTCTACGTAGCGCATGGTCACTTGGCTCTTGGCGTCGGGGCGCAAAAAGGGCAAACGGCCGTCTTTGCGCAACTGGGCTTGACGCTCGACCAAACGGTGGGCGTAGTAAATGGGGGCGGGCATCAGCTCTGGCGTTTCGCTGCAGGCGTAGCCAAACATCAGGCCTTGGTCGCCAGCGCCGATGTTGAGGTAGTCGTCCGATGCGCGGTCCACACCTTGGGCGATGTCGTTGGACTGTTTGTCATAAGCCACCAAAACCGCACAGCCTTTGTAGTCAATGCCGTAGTCGGTGTTGTCGTAGCCGATGCGCTTGATGGTGTCGCGGGCCACTTGGATGTAGTCCACGTTGGCTTGCGTGGTGATCTCGCCTGCCAAGACGACCAAGCCGGTGTTGGTCAGTGTTTCGGCGGCCACGCGTGAGAGCGGGTCTTGCTCAAAGATTGCGTCGAGGATGGCGTCTGAGATTTGATCCGCGACTTTGTCGGGATGGCCTTCCGAGACGGACTCAGAGGTGAAGAGATAGTCGAGAGACATGAAAAAAGCTCCTTGTTTTCAATAGGTTGTTCGGCGTTGCCGACCCTGAAAACTTGGAGCCCAGCGAACGCTTTAGCAGTTGCGGGGGCTTTGCCCTCACTCTCACACCATGGTGTGTCGTCGCCCTGCAAGTAGTTCTTTAACTCAGCGACAATCTGTATTCTATTTGAACTTCCCTCCCTGCCAAAAATAACCCTATGGCCCCTGTGACACGACTTTTCCATTGGCTTGCTTGCCTTCCTTTGCCGCTGATGCAGCGCGTGGGTGCGGGTTTGGGTTGGGTCGTCTGGTGGATGTCGCCGAGTTACCGCCGCCATTTCAAAGCCAATGTGCAGGCTGCGGGTATTGCGTGGCGTGATGCGCGTCCGGCGGTGGCGGCGATTGGCATGATGGTGGCTGAGTTGCCTTGGGTCTGGATGCGTCCGCACAGTGCCACGTTGAACGACGTTGTGCAATGGGAGGGTGCCGAGCACTTTGAAGCCGCGATGCTCGCCGGTCGAGGGGCTATTATTTTGTCGCCCCACTTGGGCAGCTGGGAAATCGGTGCGCAAGCGATTGCCGAAAAGTTTGGCCCGCGCTTTGGCCCCTTGGTGGCCTTGTTTCGTCCGGCTCGCAAAGCGTGGCTGGAGCCCTTGGTGGCGAATGCCCGCACCCGCCCTTATTTAGATTCCGCGCCCACATCGCTCGCTGGTGTGCGCACTTTGATTCGAACCTTGCGCAAGGGCGGCTACCCCGCCATCTTGCCCGACCAAGTGCCTCCCTTGGGCCAAGGCGTGTGGGCGCCTTTCTTTGGCAGCGATGTGTACACCATGACGCTGCTGGGCAAATTGGCCCAACAAACCGGTGCGCAAGTGATCTTGACGTGGTGCGAGCGTCTTGCCCCAGGCCAAGGTTTTTGCATGCACATGCGCCCCTTTGATGCCCCAGAACTGCGCGATGCGTCAGTGTCGCCCGAACTGGCGGCGGCGGCCGTGAATCGGGGCGTCGAGGCGATGGTGCGTCACGCGCCAGGCCAGTATTTGTGGGGCTATGCCCGCGACAAACAACCCCGTTCGGAAGGCTGAGCGATGTTCAGTGTCTTGGGTCTGTGGCTGCTGCGTGGGCTGGGTTATTTGCCCTTGCCGTGGCTGCGCGCACTTGGCGCTGGGTTGGGCGTTTTGCTTTATCGCGTGGTGCGTTCGCGTCGCCATGTGGTGCTGACCAATTTGCGGGTGTGCTTCCCGCAGTTGAGTGACGCAGAGCGTGGGGCCTTGGCCCGTCAGACCTTCGTGCATTTCGCACAAGCTTGGCTGGACCGCAGTTGGCTGTGGCACCGCAGTGCGGCATGCATTCAGTCGCGGGTGCAATTGACGGGAGATGTGAAGGCCTTGTCGGCCGAAGAACCCACGGTGTTGTTTGCCCCCCATTTTGTGGGCTTGGATGTGGGTTGGACTCTGCTTACCTTGAGTCTACCGCTGCACTTCACCACTATCTTCACGCCGCAGTCCAATGCCGCGGTGGATGCTTGGGTGGCGCAAGGCCGACAGCTGTTTGGCAAGGTGCGTTTGTTTCGCCGCGAAGATGGTGTGAAACCCATCGTCAGCGCCTTGCGTAAAAACGAGTTGCTCTATCTCTTACCCGACATGAACTTTGGGCCCAGTGAGTCGATTTTTGTACCGTTTTATGGTGAGCTGGCTGCCACCGTACCCTCGCTGTCGCGCTTTGCCAAGTTAGCGCGTGCGCGGGTGGTGCCTGTGATCACCCACATGACAGATGCGGGCTACGAGGTGGTGGTGCACCCCGCGTGGACCGATTTCCCGACAGACGACCCAGAGGCCGACACGGCTTTGATGAACCAGCGTTTAGAGGGCTTCATCCAAACCATGCCCGCGCAGTATTTTTGGGTGCACAAGCGCTTCAAAACAAGGCCTGTGGGCGCTCCAGAAATTTACTGATTCAGCGGCGTCGGTCGCCGCTTGAGCGGCCGGTGCTATTGCGGTCATGGGTGCGCGCGCTGATGGTCACGGTGCGCTCATTGGCTGAGCGTCCCGATTTATCGTCGTGCAAAAAATCCCCCAACAAACCGGCCACCAAGGCCGGTTGTTCATGCACCAGCCAATGCGTGCCGTCGGCCACTTTGTGCAGGGTGAGCTTGGGCACAAAAGCGTCTAAACCTTCAATCAACCCCACCGGCAAGGCGATGTCTTGCATTGCCCAAATGACGCAGGTAGGTACGTTGATGGTCAGCATGCTGTGGGGCATATGCAGCGCTGCAGCAGCCGGATCGCCCGGGCGAGCTGGGCGCATAGGGGAAGCACGGTAATAGTTGAGTGGGCCGGTCAGGCCCTGCTGCCACACGGCGCGGTAGTGGGCTTTGATGTCGTCGGTCAGCCAGGCGTGCGGGCCGTCGGCGGCACCCATGTTGGTGAAGAACTCCCACAGACGGCGGTAGTCGTCTTCGGCCAGCAAGTTTTCGGCGTCCGGACGGATTAGAAAGTTCATGTAAGCACTGGCGGCCTGTTGCTCGGGACTGTTTTGCAGTTCGCGCAAAAACGTGCCCGGATGCGGCGAGTTGATGATAGCCAAGCGGCGCATCAAGTCGGGGTGTTGATTGGCCACGTTCCAAGCCACGGCACCGCCCCAGTCGTGCGCAATCAGCCCCGCCAACGGCGCGTTTGGGCTTTCGATCGCAACCAATGCCACGATGTCTTGCACCAAGTGTTTGGCTCGGTAGGCGGCCACATCGGTCGGGGCGCTGGAGTGTTCGTAGCCGCGCAGGTTGGGCGCGACGCATCGGTAGCCACCGTGCTCGGGTTGCGCAAAAAAACTCAATAACTCATCCCACACAAACGCCGCTTCAGGGAAGCCGTGCAAAAACAGGAGCACGGGGCGACCCACGTCGCCGCTGACGCGGCAACTCAAAGAAATGCCGTGCGGCAGGGCGTGTGTGAGGTGTTGAATCAAGGGTGCATCCAGTTGTAGAGGGTGGCGGCGACTTCGTCCACGCCTTGTTTCTTGAGGGCCGAGAACAAGCGTACTTCGCCACCACCCGCTTGCAGTTTGGCAATCGACAAGGCTTTGGCGCCTTCGGCACGGTTGAGTTTGTCGGACTTGGTGAGCAGCACCATGAATTTCAGGCCCTCTTCCACGCGCGGACGGATGACGTCGAGCAAGATGTCGTCCAACTCGGTCAAGCCATGGCGTGGGTCACACATCAACACCACCGCGCGCAAGTTGTCGCGGGTGAGCAAATAGTTGGCCATCACCTGTTGCCAGCGGATCTTGTCTTGTTTGGGCACGGCGGCGTAGCCGTAACCAGGCAAGTCGGCCAGCACGGCGTCGGTTTGACCTTTGCGGCCCATGGCAAACAAATTGATGTGTTGGGTGCGGCCGGGCGTTTTGGAGGCGTAAGCCAAGCGTTTTTGCTGGGTCAGCACGTTGATACAGGTGGATTTACCCGCATTGGAGCGGCCCACAAAGGCAATTTCAGGCAAATCGTAGGCGGGCAAATGGTGCAACTGGGCGGCGGTGGTTAAAAACCGTGCGGTGTGCAACCAGCCCATGGCGAATTTGGCTTGGTCAGCGGGGCTGAGCAGGGCGTAGGCCGCTTTTGCAGCGGCTTTTTCGGCCTCTTTTTCGGCGTCCAGGACCGTTGTATCGGGCACCTCGGGCATGTCAATCGGGGCTTGGGTGTCGTGTGGGTCTGGCAGGTTCATACGGCATTGTAGAATCTGCCGAGTTTTTCGACGTTTCTGCGCGCCATTTACCAAAGAATTCATATGAAACTGTTTGCCTCTTTGCTGATCGCTGCCGCTTTGGTAGCCCCCGTTTTCTCTGCCCACGCCAATGAGCCAGCCGCTAAAGCGGCCAAGCCTGACTTGGCCAAAGGCGAAGCCAGCTACACCGCAGTTTGCGCCGCCTGCCACGGTGCCGATGGCAACTCCGGTTCGCCTGCTAACCCCAAGTTGGCTCAGCAGCACCCTGACTACATCGTCAAGCAACTCCAAGAGTTCAAGTCTGGCAAGCGTGCCAACGCCATCATGAGTGGCATGGTCGCGGCTTTGTCGGAAGACGACATGAAGAACATCGCCGCTTGGGTGGGTTCTAAGACCGCTAAAACCGGCTTCGCCAAAGACAAAGAGCTGGTCACCTTGGGTGAGCGCATTTACCGCGGTGGTATTGCCGACCGCCAAATCCCAGCTTGCTCAGGTTGCCACGCTCCGAACGGTGCAGGCATTCCTTCGCAGTACCCACGCTTGTCGGGTCAGCACGCTGAATACGCTGTGGCGCAATTGACCAGCTTCCGCGACGGTGTCCGCAAAAACAGCCTGCAAATGACACAAGTCGCTGCCAAGATGAACGACCGCGAAATTAAAGCCGTGGCCGACTACATCGCCGGTCTGCGTTGATCTGAGTTTTTAACTCCAAAAGAAAAGCTGGCGCTTCGCCAGCTTTTTTTTTCGTCTTCAAGTTTGCCCGCTCCATTCAAGTCCGTTTGTCAGGCATGCTTTTCTTCTGCGACGCTGCATCAACGGTCTATCTCGCTCACAATGTCTGGCAACGCCATTAGAAAGTAGCCCTCATGCGACACAACGCCTACACCCCCTTCAGTGACACAGGTTTCACGCACGCCGTCAGCAGCGAGATCACACCGCAATCGGTTTACTTCCAGCGCCGCGATTGGCTCAAGCAGATCGCGGCGGGTGCCGCTGGCGCGTCGATGGCGGCATGGGCTGGACGAGAAGCGATGGCGCAAGGGGCTGCGCCTGCTGGTGCTCGCCCTGGCAAGCTGGCGTCTTTGACGGGAGCCCCCAGTCGCATCAGCGGCGGCAATGTGATGGAAAAAATCACCTCTTACACCGATGCCAGCACGTACAACAACTATTACGAATTTGGCACGGACAAAGCCGATCCTGCCCAATACGCGCACACCTTGCCAACCAAACCTTGGACGGTCGAAGTGGAGGGTTTGGTGAAAAAGCCCACTCGTTTTGATCTGGACGATTTGCTCAAACTCAGCCCCATGGAGGAACGCATTTACCGCTTGCGTTGCGTGGAAGGCTGGTCGATGGTGATCCCTTGGGTGGGTTATTCGTTGGCGGAACTCATCAAGCGCGTGGAGCCTTTGGGCAGCGCGAAATACATCGAATTCCACACCTTGGCAGATCCCAAAACCATGCCCGGCGTGCGTTCGCGCGTGCTCGATTGGCCGTATGTGGAGGGCTTGCGTTTGGACGAGGCCATGCACCCGCTCACGCTGCTGTCGTTTGGCATGTATGGCGAGGTTCTGCCGAACCAAAACGGCGCGCCTGTGCGTTTGGTGGTGCCTTGGAAGTACGGTTTCAAAAGCGCCAAGAGCTTGGTCAAAATCCGGTTCGTCGACAAGCAGCCCGTGAACTCTTGGGGCCGCTCAGCGCCGCAGGAATACGGGTTTTATTCCAACGTCAACCCGTTGGTTGATCACCCGCGTTGGAGCCAAGCGGCAGAGCGGCGCATTGGCGAAGACGGCTTGTTTGCCAAGAAACGCAAAACCCTCATGCTCAACGGCTACGAAGCACAAGTCGGCCAGCTGTATGCGGGCATGGATTTGAAGAAGTTTTTCTGAGGTGAACCTCTTTTTGCGCAGCGCCTTGAGGCATCGCAGCGCCAAGCCTATCGCGTGGTTATTGGGTCTGTTGCCTTTCATGTGGCTCGTGTGGGGCGCGAGCCACAATGCGCTGGGCGCAAACCCAGCCGAATATGTGATTCGCGCCACGGGCGACTGGACCTTGCGCCTGCTGTGCCTCACTCTCGCCGTGACGCCTTTGCGTGTGCAGTTGAGGCTTCCCGAACTGGCCCGATTCAGGCGCATGCTGGGCCTGTTCACCTACTTTTATGTCGTGCTGCACTTGCTCTGTTACAGCTGGCTGGACATGGGGTTTGAGGTGGAAGACATCGCACATGACATTGCCAAACGTCCCTTCATTTGGCTGGGCTTCAGCGCGTTTGTGCTGCTCACCCCGCTCGCTGCGACCTCGTTCAATGCCGCCATTCGCTGGCTAGGCGCCAAGCGTTGGCAGCGTTTACACAAAGCGGTTTATGGCGTGGCGGTGTTGGCCGTGCTGCACTTCTTTTGGATGCGTGCGGGCAAGAACAACTTCACGGAAGTGGCGGTCTATGCGGGCATCATGGCGCTGCTCTTGGGGTGGCGTGTGCGCCACAGCCTTCGATCGAAGACTTAATTTGGCAGATCAAATCGGCTGGTTAAGGAACCAACGACTCCATCGCCATCTGATCTGCCGAGGTCTCGCGACGGCGAATGACATGTGCCTTGTCGCCATCCACCAAAATTTCGGCGGCGCGGCCCCGCGTGTTGTAGTTGCTGGCCATGGCCATGCAATACGCGCCGGTGGACAGCACAGCCAAGGTGTCGCCCGTTTGCACGGTCAATGAACGGTCACGGCCCAGCCAGTCGCCGCTCTCGCAAATGGGGCCCACCACGTCGTACACCACGGCATCGCCGCTGCGTGGTGCCAAGGGCACGATTTGGTGAAACGCCTCGTACATGGCAGGGCGGGGCAGGTCGTTCATGGCGGCGTCGACGATGCAGAAGTTCTTTTGCTCACCGGGCTTGATGTACAGCACTTCAGTCAGGCACACGCCGGCGTTGCCCACGAGTGAGCGGCCTGGCTCAATCATCAGCTGGCGTTGGCCGTAGCCGCGTGCGTCGAGTTTGGTCAGCAGTTGGGCCCACAGCGCATCGGCTTCGGGCGGGGTGTCGCCGTTGTAGTTGATCCCGAGGCCGCCACCAAAGTCGATGTGGTGAATCTGAATGCCCGCCGCTTCAATGGCTTGCACCAGGTCGAGCACGCGGTCCATGGCGTCGAGGTAGGGCGTGGTTTCGGTGATTTGCGAGCCAATGTGGCAGTCAATGCCCGTCACGTGCAAGCCGGGCAGGCTGGCGGCGCGTTGGTAGGTTTGCAACGCACGTTCGTGGGCCACGCCAAATTTGTTGCCTTTGAGGCCGGTGGAAATGTAGGGGTGGGTTTTGGCGTCCACGTTGGGGTTGACGCGAATGCTCACGGGGGCCCGTTTGCCCAAGCTCAGGGCCACCTCGCTCAACACTTCCAACTCGGCTTCGCTTTCCACGTTGAAGCAGGCAATGCCCGCTTCTAAGGCTTGGCGCATTTCGGCGCGGGTTTTGCCCACGCCAGAAAAAATTACTTTTGACACATCGCCACCTGCGGCGACTACGCGGTCCAGTTCGCCGCCTGAGACGATGTCAAAACCACAACCGGCTTGTGCAAACACTTGCAGCACGGCCAGCGAGGAATTGGCTTTCATGGCGTAGCAAATGCGGGCGTTGCGTCCGGCAAAGCCGCGCTGATACGCCGCGAGCGCGCTGAGCATGGCGGCCTTGGAGTACACAAACAAGGGCGTGCCGTGTGTGTGTGCGAGGTCGGCGAGTTTCACGCCTTCCAGGTACAGGTCGTTGTTTTGGTGGGCGACAAAAGGGGCACCGGCAAGCGTGGCGTGGGTCATCGGACGGCTCTTGAAAAAACGTGAAAGGGTCAGCGACTTGCAGGCGTAGACGCTGCAGGGGCTGTTGATGTGGGGTTGAGTGTGGGCGTCGTTGCGCTGGTGGGCGACGGGCTGCCTGGCAACTGACGACGCACGATCTCGGGCAGCGTGGCGCGTTGTTTGAACTCGGGGTCGGTGGGCAAGGTCAACGGTCCTTTTTGACCGCAGCCACTCAACAAGGCGACGGAGATGGCCACAGTGGCCACTTTTGCGCAAAGGACGCTGGCCCTGACTAGAATGTTTTTCTCAATACCCATGGCGCAAATTGTAATGACCGATCTCGAATTTTTAGACCATGCCGAACTTCTGCTCAAAGCGGTGGAATTGGCGTGCGACCGCATCAACGACGACGGCGTGGCCGACATCGACAACCAGCGCGTGGGCGGCATGATCACGCTCACGTTTGAAAACAAGAGCCAGATCATCATCAACCTGCAAAAGCCGTTGCATGAGGTGTGGCTGGCAGCGCGCTCGGGCGGCTATCACTTCCGCTTTGATGGCACACAGTGGGCCGACACCAAAGGGCAGGGCGAGTTTTTTCAGCGTTTGAGTGACGACGCCAGCGTGCAAACCGCGCAAACCTTGCGCTTCACCGCTTGATGCGCTGAATAACCAAGCCCCGTGCTTGGCGCAAAAAAAAAGGAGGCTTGCGCCTCCTTTTTTAGTTTTTGAACAGATCGAGAATTCGTTTCTTTTCGTCGTTCGCAGGTAGCTCGCTGGTGGTGGGCTTGCTGTCTGATGTGCCCAAACTGGTGACCCCTGCGCCGCGGCTGAACTCGGTGTAGGCCCAGTCCCCGCCGTCATGGGTCACGCCTTCAGGGGCGGTGAGCTCCATCACTGGGACGTTTTGCAAGGCGTGTTGCATGTAGCTGATCCAGACGGGCAAGCTCAAGCCGCCGCCGGTTTCGCGGTCGCCCAGTTTGCGCGGGGTGTCGTAGCCAATCCACGTCACGGCGGTGAGCGTGGGGTGATAGCCCGCAAACCATGCATCCATCGAATCGTTGGTCGTGCCTGTTTTGCCATAAATATCGTTGCGTTTGAGGGTGGCTTGCGCACGTGCCGCAGTGCCGCTGCGCGTTACTTCTTGCAATAAGCTGCTCATGACAAAGGCGTTGCGGGCGTCAATGCCGCGCACCGACTCGTCCAAAGGCGGAGGCGTGAACTCAGACAGCACCTTGCCCGTTTGGTCGGTGACCTTGGTGATCAAAAACGGGTTCACGCGGTAGCCACCGTTGGCAAACACCGAATAACCCGCAGCCATTTGCATGGGTGTGACCGAGCCGGCGCCCAGCGCCATCGTTAGGTAAGGCGGGTGTTTTTCGGGGTCGAAGCCGAAATTGCTGATCCAGTTTTGTGCGTTTTGTGCGCCCACGGCTTGCAGCACACGGATGGAAATCATGTTTTTCGATTTGGCCAAACCTCGGCGCAAAGTCATGGGGCCGTCAAAGGTGCCATCGTAGTTTTTGGGCTCCCACGGTTGGCCGCCGGTCACGCTGGCGTCAAAAAACAGCGGCGCGTCGTTCACCACTGTGGCGGGGGTGAAACCTTTTTCCAAGGCGGCCGAATAGATGAAGGGCTTGAAGCTAGAGCCCGGTTGACGCCACGCTTGGGTGACGTGGTTGAACTTGTTTTTGTCAAAGTCAAAACCGCCGACCAAGGCGTGAATGGCGCCGTCGCGCGGGTCCACCGACACAAACGCGCCTTCGACTTCTGGCAGTTGGGTGATTTCCCAGGTGTTCTTCACGGTTTTGGTCACGCGAATCAAAGCGCCTGGGCGCAGCTTGATGTTAGGTGGCGCTTTGTCAGACAAGCCAGATTGCACGGGCTGCAGGCCCTCGCCGGTGATCTCAATCACCTCGCTGTTGCGGCGCACGGCACGCACTTTTTTGGGCGTGGCTTCTAGCACCACGGCAGCCAGCAAGTCGCCTTTGTCGCCTTGGTCAATCAAGGCGTCGTCGATCACGTCCTCTTGCTCCGCGGGGTTGGTGGGCAAGGTGATGAACTTCTCGGGGCCGCGGTAGTGTTGGCGGCGCTCGTAATCCATGATCCCGCGACGCAGCGCGAAGTACGCCGCTTGTTGGTCGCTGGCACGGATGGTGGTGTAGACGTTCAGGCCGCGCGTGTAGATGTCGTTGCCGTATTGCGCAAACATCAATTGACGCGCCATCTCGGACACGTAATCTGCATGTGTGTTGAGGCTGCTGGCAGCGGTGCGGATTTTGAGTTCCTCTTGCTTGGCCGCAACGGCTTGCTCTTTGGTGATGAAGCCATGCTCTTCCATGCGCTCAATGATGTAGAGCTGGCGTGAGCGCGCGCGCTTGGGGTTGACGATGGGGTTGTAGGCTGACGGTGCTTTGGGCAGGCCGGCCAACATGGCGGCTTCGGCAATGCTGATGTTTTTCAGCGGCTTGCCGAAATAGGCTTCGGACGCGGCCGCAAAGCCGTAAGCGCGGTTGCCCAAGTAAATTTGGTTCAGGTAGATCTCAAAAATCTGGTCTTTGCTGAGCATGTGCTCGAGCTTGCTGGTCAGCAAGATTTCGTAAATCTTGCGGGTGAACGTTTTTTCAGACGACAAGTACACATTGCGTGCCACCTGCATGGTGATGGTCGAGGCCCCTTGGCTTTTGGCGCGGCCCAAGTTGGCCAAGCTGGCACGCAGCAAACCGATGTAGTCCACGCCACCGTGCTGGTAGAAGCGCGCGTCTTCAATGGCCAGCACCGCGTCTTTCATGACTTTGGGAATGTCTTTGAACGGCGTGAGGTTGCGGCGCTCTTCGCCAAACTCACCAATTTGTGTGCCTTCCACCGAATACACCCGCATCGACTGTTTGGGGCGGTAGTCCGCCAAGTCTGAAATATCGGGCAATTGCGGGTAGGCCATGGCCAAGGCCACCCCGACGAGCAGAGCCAACGCCACCAAGCCGGCGGTGGCAAGACCCACACCCCAGAGCAGCAATTGGCGCACCAAGGAGCGTGGCGCTGCAGGCGCAGCGGCTTGTTCGTTTGAACGGTCGGGGGTAGGAGTGGTCGACATAAGTAAGAGTGATTATAAAAAGGTGGCATGCCACCTGCGGAAATTACAAATAAGCCGAGTCGAGCGAGCACGCGCACCCAAGGTCAGGCACTAAAACTGAGGCCATAAAAACGAGGAGACATGCCATGGCTGGAACGATTTGGCCGCGTCGCCGACCCACTCGCTTAGCGGTTGGCGGGTTCGATTTGCGGGGGGATGCGGCGCATTTGGTGATCTTGTCGGGCTGGCCATCGGCGGCAGACAGCGTGTGTTGTGCCGAGGGGTTGGCCTTGCCCGAGGGGTGTGTGAGGGATGGCCACCTGGTGCAGCCCCAAGTTTTGGGCCTGTGGTTCAAAGAATGGCTGCATGGGCGAGACCTTCACATAGATGCCCTGAACGTGGCCATTTCCGACGCGGAGGTGGAGCGAGGCACCTTGCGCCTGCCGTTGGATTTGCAAGCCGACGATGTGGCCTTTCAAATGGCCGCAGAGTTGCAAGCAGCGCCAGACGCTCCGGCCGTGTGTTGGGATTACGCCGCACTCGACGATCCTTTTCATGGCGCCCCCGTCATGCCCGCCCTTGAGCGGGACACCCCCTCGGTGCAGGATCAGCGCACCTACGTGTGGGTGACGGCTCCGCGCGTACGGGTGGACGCTTGGCAGCAGTTTGCCTTGGCTGCGGGCTTGCGTGTGTCGGCCGTGATGCCGCGTGACGATGCGCAGGCCCTCACCCAACACAGTGCGCTGATGGCCCAGTTGTCGCCCGCACATGCCGGTCTAGCGTTGCAATACGACACGGCGTTGGGTTTGGCTTTGGGCGCTTGGCATGGCATCGGTTTTAATTTTTTACCCCATCGCACCATGAAGCTGCAGGCCCAGCGTCGTCATTGGTGGCAGCGCATGGCGGTGGGCACATTCGCTGGGGCCCTTTTGGCGGTGGGGGCGAACATGTGGCTGTCGGACATAGCCGCTGGCTTGCGCAACGAGACGGGCGACATCGCGGCCGCCGAGCAGGTCTTCAAGCAAGCGCGCAGCGCGCAAAAAGAAGCACAAACCGCATTGGCCGATGCCCAAGCGCTTGGGCAATGGCTGCATGGCCAAACCGTGGTTCAACAACACACGCTGCAATGGAGCCGCGTGTTGGCCCAGCACAGCCAAGGGCTGTGGGTGTCGGAGGTCAACCAGCAACAAGCCCATTGGCAGTTGAAAGGGGAGGCCTTGTCGGCGGCGCAAGCGCAGCATTTGGCGCAGCAACTCAAGGGCTTGGACATTTGGGCCCAAGCGCCCGAGTTGCGCCACTTGGCGTTGAGTGCGCCCAAATCCGCCACGGACTTCGCGGTGTGGCACTTTCGCATTGAAGCCGACCTGAAAGCGGGCGTTTGATGCGCGGTGCGGGCTGGCCCAACCTGAACCCGCGCCAACCTTGGGGCTGGCCCGCGTTGTGGCAGAGGGTGAGTTTGGCCTTCGCCATCCTCGCCGGCGCGCTGCTGATCGCGCCATGGTGGCTGGGTGCTTGGGATGCCTATAGCGAGGCGCAGCAGTCGGCCCAAACCTTGGCGCGCACGCAGGCCGACATTCGCAACGTGCAGCTTCGCCGCGCGCGATTGGACCAAGACTTGGCGCAACGCCTCGTGGAAACTTCGGTTCTTGTCAAAAACGTGTCGGCCGAGTTGCCGGCCGTTTCTCAAGCGTTGACCCGTTTGGCCGAGCGCGAAAGTTTGGCTTTGACGTCGGTGGACTGGGCGGCGACCTCGACCTCGCCCATGGCCGCCTTGAAAAAAAGCCCGTTGCAGCAAGTACCGGTGCATTTGCAACTGCACGGCGGCTGGCCCGCTTGGCTGCGTTGGTGGACTCAGTTGCCCGAGGTCGCGCCGCTGGCCACGTTGTCGCGCTTGGAGTTGCGCGCGCAGCCCCATGGCGGCTGGCGCGCCCAAGTGGAGTTGCACATGCTTCAGCGCCTGCCTGCGCCCATCACGCCAGGGACTTCGGATTGGCAATTGGCGGGCGCGCCTTTGCAGCCTTCGGATGAGGTGAACCATGCGGACCCCGTTGATGCGCGGGCGTGGCAGCAAGCCCAAAGTCAGCACGCCCAGCAACACCCCAGCTACGCACGCTGGATTGCGCCCGAACTCCAGCGCACGCGCACGCACTTAGAAGCGCTGCCGCGTGAACGCTTGCGCTACGTCGGGCAAATCTCGCTAGACGGCGTTCAACAAGCTTTGCTGCGTGGGTCTGAGTTGACGGGCACCGTCCCGCATGCCCCGATTTACCGTGTCTCGGTGGGGGATTACGTGGGTCAAGACTTTGGCCGCGTGCAAACCATCGCGCCCGATCAGCTGACCCTGCGTGAGCTGGTGCGCGACGCGCACGGCGTCTGGCAGCCCCGCGACGTGACCCTGCCTTTGGAGGATGGTGCGAAATGACACACAGACACGCCAAGTTAGGCCCGTCACGCGGATCACATAGACCCAGTGCGTGGCAGAGAGGGTGGGCCTGCGCGCTGGGCCTTCTGATGGTTGGCGGGCTGCCCCGCGCGATGGCGCAAGCCAACGTCCCAAACAATCCTCAAAGCAACGGGTCAAATGGTGCTGCCACCCCCGACGTGCCCGTGTTCACCGGCAAACCCATGTCGTTGAATTTTCAAAACATCGAGGTGCGCACTGCCTTGCAAATCGTGGCTGACTTCACGGGGCTCAATATCGTCACCTCTGACAGCGTGACCGGCTCGCTCACCCTGCGTTTGCACCAAGTGCCTTGGGATCAGGTGCTCGACATCATGATGCAAGCCAAGGGCTTGAGTCAGCGCCGTCAAGGCAACGTCATTTGGGTGGCGCCGCGTGCCGAGGTGGCTGCCCGCGACAAGTTGGCGTTTGAAACCCAAGCCGCGATCCAAAACTTGGAGCCCTTGCAAACCCGCAGTTTTGTGCTGAATTACGCCAAAGCGGTCGATGTGATGGCGCAAATTCAAGGCAACAGTGCCTCCGCTGGCGCTCTGCCCAGCGCGACGTGGGGCAACAGCTTCAGTCCTGGCAGCACCTATGGCGGGTCTAGCGGGACAGGCGGTTTAGGGGCCTTCAATGGTTTAAGCAATGGTTTAAGTTTGGGCAGTTCCTCTGTCTGGGGCAGCAACTCAACCCCAGGCAGCAGTTGGGGGGGCGGTCTGCCGCTTGCGTCCAACAGTCCGCGCCTCTTAAGTGTCCGCGGCGGTGTGATGGCCGAGCCTCGCACCAACCAATTGTTCGTCACTGACGTGCCATCGCGGCTGACCCAAGTGGCTGAGATGCTGGCCAAGATCGACGTGCCTCTGCGTCAAGTGATGATCGAAGCGCGCATCGTGCAAGCCAGCGACACCTTTGGCCAAACCCTCGGCGTGCGTTTGGGTGGCTTGGGCCAAGTAGGCCCGCAGGCCGTGTGGGGCCCGACCAATGCCAATGTGATGGCCAATGCCAACCCCGTGGCGCAGCAAGCCAATAGCTTCAACATCGCCGACAAAGCTTTGGACACCACCGGCCAATTCGTCAACTTGCCTGCAGCCAGCTTGAACGGCTTTGCCGCCGGAAGTTTTGCCGTGTCGATTTTCAATTCAGCCAAAAACCGTTTTCTCAATTTAGAACTCTCGGCTTTGGAGGCCGATGGCAAAGGCAAGGTGGTGTCTAGCCCACGCGTGGTCACGGCCGACCAAGCCAAGGCCGTGATCGAGCAAGGCACCGAATTACCTTACCAAGTCGCCTCCGCCAGTGGCGCGAGCACCTTGGCGTTTCGCAAAGCCAACCTCAAGTTGGAGGTCACGCCGCAAATCACGCCCGAGGGCGGCATCGTGTTGGATTTGGACATTTCCAAAGACAACGTGGGGCAAATCACCCCCGCCGGTTTTGCCATCGACACCAAGCACGTTAAAACCCAGGTTCTGGTCGACAACGGCGGCACCGTCATGATCGGCGGCATTTACGAGACCAGCGAGCAAGACGACGAGTACAAAGTGCCCTTCTTGGGCGATTTGCCGGTTTTGGGCTACTTGTTCAAAAACCGCCGACGCGCCACGGCCAAGCAAGAGTTACTCGTTTTCATAACCCCTAAAATGCTGGTCCAAAGTGCACTTGCACGTTAAGAAAGCATATTTTGTTGGTTTTGGTGGGTCTGCCGGGTTCCGGCAAAACAACCGTGGGTCGTCAGCTGGCCAGACGACTTCGCCTCCCTTTCGTGGATTCCGATCACGCGATTGAGCATCGCCTCGGCTGCTCGGTGCGCGAGTATTTCGAGCGCGAAGGGGAAGACCGTTTCCGCGATCTGGAGTCCGACGTGTTGGACGACCTGAGCCTGCACCACGGGGGCGTGTTGTCCACCGGCGGCGGCTCGGTGCTGCGCCCCATCAACCGCGAGCGTTTGCGTGAACGCGGCCATGTGTTTTATTTGCGCTCCAGCCCCGAAGAGGTGTTTCGCCGTTTGCGCAACGACCAAAATCGCCCGCTGCTTCAAGTGGCCGACCCGCAAGCGCGTTTGCGCGAACTCTTTGAAAAGCGCGATCCGCTGTACCGCGACTGCGCGCACTACGTCATCGAAACCGGTCGACCCAGCGTGGCAGCGTTGGTCAACATGATCGTGTCGCAGCTGGAGCTGGCGGGGCATTTGCCTGCACAGCCCGCTGCGTCCTGAACTATTCATTAAGGCACCCATGTCAGACATCCCCCATCTCGAGCGCGTGGCCATTGATTTGGGCGATCGCAGCTACCCCATCTTGATTGGCGGTCAGCTGCTCGACGCGCCCAGCACTTGGGCCGATTTGCCCAAGGCCAGCGCCGCTTTCATCGTCACCAACGACACGGTTGGCCCGCTTTACGCGCAGCGTTTGGCCGCAGCGTTGGCCGGTCGTTACAGCCAAGTGCACACCGTGGTCTTGCCCGACGGCGAAAGCCACAAAGATTGGCAAACCCTCAACCTCATTTTTGACGCCCTGTTGGGCCAAGGCGCTGACCGCAAAACCGTGCTGTTCGCTTTGGGCGGCGGTGTGGTGGGCGACATGACCGGCTTTGCCGCCGCTTGTTACATGCGTGGCGTGCCCTTTGTGCAGGTGCCCACGACCTTGCTCGCGCAGGTGGACTCGTCGGTGGGCGGTAAAACCGCCATCAACCACCCCATTGGCAAGAACATGATTGGTGCGTTTTACCAGCCCCACCGCGTGGTCTGCGACCTCGACACCTTGCAAACCTTGCCCCAGCGCGAAATGAGCGCGGGCTTGGCCGAGGTCATCAAATACGGCCCGATTGCGGACATGGCGTTTCTCGACTGGATCGACGACCACCTCGACGCGTTGATGGCGCGCGATCCGCAAGCGCTGGCGCACGCCGTCAAGCGCAGCTGCGAAATCAAAGCGTGGGTGGTGAGCCAAGACGAACGGGAAGGCGGCATCCGCGCGATTTTGAATTTTGGCCACACCTTTGGCCACGCCATCGAAGCGGGCCTCGGTTTTGGCGAATGGTTGCACGGCGAAGCCGTGGGTTGCGGCATGGTGATGGCCTCGCACCTGTCGCAGCGTTTGGGCTTGGTGGACGAGGCCTTTGTGTCGCGCTTCACCGCGCTCATCGACCGCGCAGGCTTGCCCACCGTGGGCCCCAAGTTGGGCGCTGAGGTGTATTTGCACCACATGCGCGTGGACAAAAAGGCCGAAGCCGGCGAAATCAAATTTGTTCTCATCGACAAGCCCGGCAGCGCCATCGTGCGCGGCGCGCCCGATGGCTTGGTGTCGCAGGTGATCGACGATTGCTGTGCGGCGTGACGGACTTAGCGGCCTACGCCTGCCAGCCTGAGCGCTCGCGTGGGCGTCGTCACGCGGAGCCCGAGGCACCTGCGCACGCGCCGAGTTTTCGCAACCCGCATCAGCGCGACCGCGACCGCATCGTGCACTCCACCGCGTTTCGGCGTTTGGTCTACAAGACGCAGGTATTTTTGAACCACGAAGGTGATTTGTTTCGCACCCGCATGACGCACTCCTTGGAGGTGGCGCAACTGGGGCGCTCCATCGCTCGCGCACTGGGTTTGAACGAAGACTTGGTGGAGGCCGTGGCCTTGGCCCATGACCTCGGCCACACGCCATTTGGCCACGCCGGCCAAGACGCCTTGAACGAATGTATGACGCCTTACGGCGGCTTTGAGCACAACCTGCAAAGCCTGCGCGTGGTTGATGAGTTGGAAGAGCGCTACCCAAATTTCAACGGGTTGAACCTGAGTTTTGAGACGCGCGAAGGCATCTTGAAACACTGCGCCCGCCGCAACGCCCAAACCATCGAGGCGCACGAGCCCGACGGTGTGGCCGCCCGCTTTTTGAATGACACACAGCCCAGCCTAGAGGCGCAGTTGTGTAACTTGGCCGACGCCATCGCCTACAACGCGCACGACATCGACGACGGCGTGCGCTCGGGTTTGCTGACCCTGGCGCAGCTGCAAGATGTGTCGCTGTTTGCCCGCTACCACGCGCAAACGCTGAGCGAGCATCCGCAGCTGCAAGGGCGGCGCGTGTTGTTTGAGACCATTCGCCGCATGCTGAGCGATCAGGTCTACGACGTGATCAACACCACCCGCGACGCATTGGCGCAGCACGCCCCTAACTCTGTGGAGGACGTGCGTCAGTGCCCGCCGCTGGTGCAGTTCAGTGCGGCGATGTTTGAGGAGTCGCGTGCCCTTAAGTCGTTTTTGTTTCGTAATTTGTACCGTCACCCGCAGGTGATGCAAACCACCGATTGGGCGCGCGAGGTGGTGCGCGAGTTGTTTGCGGCTTACCTCGCCAAGCCCGAAGAAATGCCTTCGGCCTACGCGCAGCGCCACGACTTGCCACGGGCCGTGGCCGACTATTTGTCGGGCATGACCGACCGCTTCGCTACCCGCGAACACGCACGCCTCACGGCCTGAAAGCTGCCATGACCCATCCCCGCTTTGGCATTCATCCCTCTTGGGTCATCGTCTTGGCGGGGGTGTGTGCTGCGCTGCACATTGGCAAATTGCCGCCTGCGTTGCCGGTGCTGCAAACGGCGTTGAACATCACCTTGGTGCAAGCGGGCTTCTTGCTTTCCGCCGTGCAAATTGCCAGCATGACCCTCGGGTTGGCAGTGGGTTTGAGCGCGGACAGTTTGGGCCTGCGTCGCAGCATGTTGACGGGCTTGTTCTTGCTGTCATGCGCCAGTTTGGCCGGTGGCTTTGCGCCTGACGGCACCACCTTGCTGGTGTTGCGCGGTTTTGAGGGCTTGGGTTTTTTGCTGGTGGTGATGCCTGCGCCTGCGTTGATTCGCCGCACCGTCGCCAACGATCAACTCAACGGCCGCATGGGTTGGTGGGGCACTTACATGCCGATGGGCAACGCGCTGGCCTTGTTGGCGGGGCCGTTGGTGATGGCGGTTTTGAGTTGGTCCGTGTGGTGGTGGGGTTTGAGCGCTGTGTCACTGTTGGCCTGCCTGGCTGTGTGGTGGTGCGTGCCCGATGTGGCACCGCCTGCACAAACCCTGCAACAAGCCGCCAGCGTCGACAACGCATGGCCCAAGCGCTTGGCGCTGACCTTGCGCAGCGCGGGGCCGTGGTGGGTGTCGTTGAGCTTTGCGGTTTACTCTTCGCAATGGATCGCGGTGATTGGCTTTTTGCCCACTGTCTATGCTGAGATGGGCTTGGCCGCTCGCTTGACGGGCGTGTTGACCGCGTGCGTGGCCGTGGCCAACGTGAGCGGCAACGTCATGTCGGGGCGCTTGCTGCAATGCGGCTGGCGGCCGCAGCGTTTGCTGCAAATTGGGTTTGCATGCATGGCCCTCGGCGCCATGGGGGCCTTTGCGCAGTGGCAAGGCGTGGGGCTGCCCATGCCTTGGCGTTTTTTCAGCGTGGTGATGTTCTCTGCGGTGGGTGGTTTGATTCCAGGCACCTTGTTTTCGATGGCGGTGCGCTTGGCGCCCAGTGAAGGCACGGTGTCGACCACCGTGGGCTACATGCAGCAATGGTCGGCCTTTGGCCAATTTGCAGGCCCGCCGTTGGTGGCATGGGTCGCCGCTGCCGTGGGTGGTTGGCAATGGACATGGGCCGTCACCGTCAGCCTGTGCGTTGCGGGCGTGGTGCTGTCGCACTGCATTGCCCGCGCTTTGGTTCAACGCAACGAGGCTGACCATGTTGGATGACGACGCGGTCCGCACCGCCATTGAAGACACCCAAACCTGGCTGCTCCAAGCCGTGGTGGGCTTGAACCTGTGCCCCTTTGCCAAGGCCGTGGTGGTGAAAGACATGGTGCGTTACCGCGTGTGCCTGTCTACCGACCCTGCCGATTGGCTGGCGCTGCTGCGCGACGAGTTGCAGCACTTGGCCGAGGCCTATCCTGACAAGTTAGACACTACGCTGCTCATCGCTCCCCGCGCCTTGCCCGACTTCTTAGACTTCAACGACTTCCTTGCTGACTGCGATGAAGTGCTGATCGACCTCGAACTCGACGGCGTGTTGCAAGTGGCCGACTTTCACCCGCGCTACCAATTCGGCGGCACAGCCGAAGACGACATCGAAAACTTCACCAATCGCACGCCATACCCTACGCTGCACTTGTTGCGCGAAGCCAGCATCGACAAAGCGGTGGCGGCCTATCCCGATGCGTCGCTCATCTTTGAACGCAACATTGAGGTGTTGAACACGTTGGGGCATGCGGGGTGGTCCAAGCTGGGGATTCAGACGCGGGTCATCGCGTAAGTTTTTACTTTCACGCAGCGCAAGACGCAGCCGTTTGCTCCGAATCTTCGACTGACGCGCGGCACAATTGACCCATGTCCAAACACAAACCCGCCGCCGCGTCCAAGACTCAAGACCCAAGCGCTCAGCTCGACCTGCGCCCCGGCCAGTCCATCGAGTTGCTCAAAGAGCTGCACATCCTCACCCGCGACGGCAAACTCAACCAAGATTCACGTCGCAAGTTGAAGCAGGTGTATCACCTGTTTCAGTTCATCGAAAAGCTGCTGAAAGAACTGCCCACCAGCGAGCAAGGCCCCACCTTGGCTGACCACGGGGCAGGCAAGTCGTATTTGGGATTCATCATTTACGACCTGTTTTTCAAGGCCTTGGGTCACGGCGCGATTTACGGCATTGAGACGCGCAGCGAGTTGGTCGAGTCATCCCAAGCGCTGGCGCAGCGTTTGGGCTTTGACCGCATGAAGTTTCTGAACCTCAGCGTGGCCGAGTCTGCACACAGTGATGCCTTGCCTGAGCAGATCGACGTGGTCACCGCGCTGCACGCTTGCGACACCGCCACCGACGACGCCATCGCGTTTGGCTTGCAAAAGAAAGCCAAGTTCATGGTGCTGGTGCCTTGCTGCCAAGCCGAACTGGCGCGCGCGCTCAACCAAAACAAAGCGATCAACTTGCAGCGTACGCCGCTGGCCGAGTTGTGGCGTCATCCGCTGCACACCCGCGAAGTGGGCAGCCAACTCACCAACGTGCTGCGCTGCTTGTACTTGGAATCGCAGGGTTATCAAGTGACCGTGACCGAGCTGGTGGGCTGGGAGCACAGTATGAAAAACGAGCTGATCTTGGCCAAGTACACGGGCCAGAAAAAGCGTGCAGCTGGCGAGCGGCTGCAAGCTTTGCTGACGGAGTTTGGCGTGGCTGAGCTGATGGGTGAGCGGTATCCGTTAGCGACGCGTTAAGTTTTTAGACGAGACACAAGAGATGAGTTCAACGTCCTTGAAATTGCTGAACGTGGGCTGCGGCCCCAAAGGCCGTGCGCACGGCTTTATCGGTTTTGAAGCTTGGCAAGAGGTGCGTTTGGACATCGACGCCTCGGTTGAGCCCGACGTGCTGGGCACCATGACCGACATGTCGGCTGTGCCTTCAGGTTCCATCGATGCCATCGTGTCGAGCCACAACATCGAGCACTTGTACCCGCATGAGGTCCCTGTGGCGCTGGCTGAATTTGTGCGTGTGCTCAAAGACGGTGGCTTGCTGCTGATCACCTGCCCCGATTTGCAGTCGGTCTGTGCACGCGTGGCGCGTGGTGAGTTGGCGTCGCCCTTGTACGAATCGGATTCAGGGCCGATCTCGGCCTTGGACATTTTGTATGGCCATCGCGCAGCCATGGGCGCCGGTAATTTGTACATGGCCCATCGCTGCGGCTTCACCTTGGATGTGTTGGCGAATACCTTGCAGGCTTGTGGCTTTGCCCGATCGGTGGGGTCGGCGCGCCCCGCCTTTTTTGATCTGTGGATGCTGGCATCCAAAGCCATTCTCAGTGACGAGGCGATGCGTGCTTTGGCCGTGAAGCATCTGCCTGCCATTTAAATTTTTCTAAATCACTGCGCCTCAATCTTCGCGTCGCGAATGGCCTTGGCCCACTTGGCCGTTTCAGCTTTGGAGCGCTGCGCCAAAGCCTCGGGTGAAGCGGGTGCGGTCTCGAACCCCAGTGCCGCAAAGCGCTCCAGAATGCCCTTGTCGGCAGCGGCTGTGTTGATGGCCGCGTTGAGTTTTTGAATGATGTCAGGCGGTGTGCCTGCGGGCGCAAAGATGGCGAAGTATGCGATCAGCTCATAGTCTTTCAAACCCAAGGCTTCGTTGACGGTGGGTAACTCGGGAATGGCTTTGGAGCGTTGGGTAGAGGTGACGGCCAAGCCGCGAATCTTGCCCGCTTTGACTTGGGGCAAGGTGACGGCAAAGTCGGCGGTGAACAGGTTGACTTGGCCGCCCATCAAATCGGTCATGGCCGCGGGGCCGCTTTTGTAGGGCACATGCGTCATTTGAATGCCGGCCATGTTGGCCAACACTTCGGTGGACACCAGCTGCGAGGTGCTGGCGCTGGCAAAGGTGACGTGGGTGGGCTTGGCTTTGGCCAGCTCGACCAGTTCTTTCAGGTTTTTGACTGGCACGTCGTTGTTGACAGCCACGATCAAGGGCACGGAGCCCAAGTAGCCCACGGGTGCAAAGGCGGTGTCTTGGTCGTAGGGCAGTTTTTTCATCAGGCTTTTCAGCGCGGCATTCGTGCTGTTGGTGCCGATGAGCAGGGTGTAGCCGTCGGGGGCCGACTTGGCAACGGCGTCAGCGCCCAGCATGCCGTTCACGCCCGCTTTGTTGTCGACCACGATGGGTTGGCCGAGGATCTCTGACATCTTTTGGGCAAACGCGCGGCCAATTTGGTCGGTGGCGCTGCCCGCGGCAAAGGGCACGATGGCTTTGATGGGTTTGTTGGGATAGGCCTGCGCTTGGGCCGTTGAGGTGACAAGGCCTAGGCCAAGCAAGGCGGCCAGTAGGCCGACGATACGGATGTTTTTCATGGTGTCTCCAAAAAGTGGGCCTATTCGATCACAAGGCTGAGCAGGTGAGCACTCAGGCATTTCCCGTGGGCGTCGAGTGCCAATGAGCGGGTCACGCCGCCGCCTAAAGCGTCGTGCATGACAAAGTTGAGTGCGCCCAGTTGCGGCAGCGCGTAGCGTTCAATGGGGCCGTGGACGATGCCGGCGTAATGTGCTTGCACGCGCTCGGGGGTGAGGTGTTGTTCGATCAACGCAAAGTCTTTTTTATCGTAGGCGATGACCGACAAGGTGGACCGGTTGCCTTTGTCGCCGGTGCGGGTGTGGGCGATGTCGCGCAGCAGCATGTCAGTGTCCTTCTGCGTTGAGCAGCACGGTGGTGGTGTGAACGGCGCTGCGCGGCATGAGCACGGCGGCCGCGGCGATGACTTCGCGCACTGAGCGCGTGGCACCACCGCCACCTGCTGGGCCATTGAGATACAGCGCTTCGACTTCGTGCGCCACATGCTGGGCGTGCTGCAAGGTAGGCACGCGCAGGGTGACGCGGGCGCGGACTTCTGGGTTCTCGTTCGTGGGCTCTGTGGCCGAGTGGCGGCGAAGGTGAGGTGCCCAATGGGGCGCTGAAGCTTGTGTGGTGTCCGGCGAGCCACGCCCCAAGATGGCGTTCACGCCAATCAGGTCGTAGCGGCTGTCAAACTGGGCGTAACCCGCTTGCGCCAAGCGTTCACGCACCAAGTCCAGCGCCAGTTGGCCGCGTGCTTGGGCGCCCAGTCCGGCGTAGCTGATTTGGCCTTCGCCGATGAAGCCGTCGCGGTAGCCCAAGGTTACTTTCAGTGTGTCGGTGCGCGGGTGGCCGTTGCCGCCCGTGATCTGTACGCGGTCTGGGCCCTCTTGCGTGAGTTGAACCTGAGAAAAATCAGCCACCACATCAGGCTGCAGGTAACGCGCAGGGTTTTCGATTTCGTAGAGCAGTTGCTCGGTGCAGGTGGCCACGGTGACGCAGCCGCCAGAGCTGGTCACTTTGGTGATGACGGCATCGCCGTAGGCACTGACTTCGGCCAGCGGAAAACCCAAGTGCGCCATGTTCGGCACATCTTTGTAACCAGGGTCTGCAAAGTAGCCGCCTGTAATTTGCGCTGCGCATTCCAGTAAATGCCCGACCAAAACCCCTTTGCCCAAGCGCGTCCAGTCGTCGTGTGCCCAGCCGAAGTGGTGCATCAAGGGCGCCAAAAATAGCGCCGGATCAGCCACACGCCCGGTGATGATGACGTGGGCTTCGGTTTGTAAAGCGGGCAGTAGGGCTTCGGCACCTAAGTAGGCGTTGGCCGAAATCAGTTGGGGTTGTAGGTCGGCCAGTGTTTGGGTGGATTCCAGCACGGGCAGCGACAAACCGTCGGCGCAAAGGGTGGTCAGCACATCGTCGCCCAGCACCACGGCCACTTTGACGTGTGGCAATCCCAGCTCCTCAGCCACAGCCAGCACCGCGTAGCCCGCCTGCAGCGGATTGGCCGCGCCCATGTTGCTGAGGATGCGGGTGCCTTGACGGATGCAAGCCGGCAGCACCGCCCGCATGCGTGCCGTGAGCAAAGCATCAAAACCCGCGTCGGGGCGTTGGCTGCGTTCGAGTTGCGCCAGCGCAATCGTGCGCTCGGCCAAGCACTCGAACACCAAATAGTCCAACTGGCCTTTCTCGGCCAGTTCGACGGCGGGTGGGATGCGGTCGCCCGAGTAACCCGCCCCAGCGCCGATGCGAAGTGTTGTGTGGTTCATGCGCTGAGCTTACGTGAGGCCGGTAGCTGCACAAGTCACGTGCGAGTTTGGCTAGTTAATTGGGGTCAGATCCCAATTAAACTGGTTCTGTCACAGGCATTCAAACTTTCAAGAGGTGCAAGGCATGGCCCGCCAACCCCGTCTCACCGTCACCGGTTACCCACACCACGTCATCTTGCGCGGCAACAACCGGCAAGACATTTTTTGCACGCCAGCAGATTTCCAACGCATGCTGGATTTGCTGTTCGAGCACGCGCGTGCGCAAGGTGTGGAGGTGCATGCCTATGTGTTGATGAGCAACCATTTGCACCTACTGCTCACGCCGCAAAAAGACCAAGCTTTGCCCAAGATGATGCAGGCGGTGGGGCGCAGTTACGTGCAGGTGTTCAACAAAGTGAATGGCCGAACAGGCACCTTGTGGGAAGGGCGCTACCGCTCAACGCTGATTCAAACGGATCGCTATTTGTTGACCTGCATGGCCTACATCGATCTCAACCCTGTGCGCGCGCACATGGTGGCGCAGCCTGAAGATTACCCATGGTCCAGCTACGCGCATTACACGGGCAGGCGCACGGACCGCCTCATCACGCCGCATGCTCTGTACTGGGGCTTGGGCAACACCCCGTTTGCGCGTGAAGCGGCCTACGCCGAATTGGTGCAAGCGGGTATCAGCGCGGACCAACAAGGTGCATTGACCGACGCCACGCTCAGTGGTTGGGCGTTGGGTGATGCGTCATTTGTGGCGGGTTTGCAGCCCCTCACGCAGCGGCGCTTGAGCAAAGGCAAGGCGGGCAGACCGTTTGCGAAGCTTCAAGCGCAACCCGACGTCGCTGCATGAGTCTTTTTTGAGGGCGTTACGTTGAAAACAGTGCAGAGTTGTACAAGTTTTCAATCTGTCCCCAGTTAATTTAACTATGAAAAATCCATGCAATTAATTGGGATCTGACCCCAATTAATTTTCTTGGCACAGTTGCTGCAGTGCAGTATGCTTCCAGTCCCGCTGATTTTTGAGGAATGCGCCATGACCACGGCTGCCGACAAAGCACACATGCAACTCCAGGGTTTGTACGACCCATCCAATGAACACGACGCCTGTGGCGTGGGCTTTGTCGCTCACATCAAGGGCAAAAAGAGCCACGCCATCGTGGGTCAAGCGCTCAAAATTTTGGAAAACCTCGACCACCGGGGCGCTGTGGGTGCTGACGCACTCATGGGCGACGGCGCGGGTATCTTGATTCAGCTGCCAGATGCGCTGTACCGCGAAGAGATGGCCAAACAAGGCGTGACCTTGCCCCCCATGGGCGAGTACGGCGTGGGCATGGTGTTCTTGCCTAAAGAACAAGCCTCACGTTTGGCTTGCGAGCAAGAGCTCGACCGCGCTGTCAAAGCCGAAGGCCAAGTGTTGTTGGGCTGGCGCGATGTGCCGGTCAACCTCGACATGCCCATGTCGCCGCGCGTGCGCGAAAAAGAGCCAGTGATTCGTCAAATCTTCATCGGCCGTGGCAACGACGTGATCGTGCAAGACGCGCTCGAGCGCAAGCTGTATGTCATTCGTAAAACAGCCAGCGCTGCCATTCAGCACTTGAACTTGAAGCACGGCAAAGAGTATTACGTGCCTAGCATGTCTAGCCGCACCATCATCTACAAAGGCTTGTTGCTGGCCGATCAAGTCGGTACTTATTACCGCGACTTGACCGACGAGCGCTGCGTGTCCGCCCTCGGCTTGGTGCACCAACGTTTCTCGACCAACACCTTCCCAGAGTGGCCATTGGCTCACCCTTACCGCTATGTGGCGCACAACGGTGAGATCAACACGGTCAAAGGCAACTACAACTGGATGAAGGCCCGCGAAGGCGTGATGTCTTCTCCTGTGTTGGGCGACGACCTGAAAAAGCTCTACCCCATCAGCTTCGCTGACCAGTCTGACACAGCCACGTTCGACAACTGCTTAGAGTTGATGACGATGGCGGGTTACCCCATCAGCCAAGCCGTGATGATGATGATTCCCGAGCCATGGGAAAACCACTCCACCATGGACGAGCGTCGCAAGGCTTTCTACGAATACCACGCAGCGATGTTGGAGCCATGGGACGGCCCAGCGTCTATCGTGTTTACCGACGGTCGCCAAATTGGCGCGACGCTGGACCGCAACGGTTTGCGTCCTTCACGCTACTGCATCACCGATGACGACATGGTCATCATGGGCTCTGAGTCTGGCGTGTTGCCAGTGCCTGAGAGCAAGATCGTTCGCAAGTGGCGTCTGCAGCCCGGCAAGATGTTCTTGATCGACCTCGAACAAGGGCGCATGATCGATGACGACGAACTCAAAGCGGGTCTGACCAACACCAAGCCTTACAAACAGTGGATCGAAAACGTCCGCGTTAAGTTGGACGACGTCAAAGCCCATCAAGGCGAGACCGCGCAAGCCAGCGACGTGTCCTTGCTCGACCGTCAACAAGCTTTTGGCTACAGCCAAGAAGACATCAAGTTCTTGATGGCGCCTATGGCCATCAACGGCGAAGAGGGCATTGGTTCGATGGGCAACGACAGCCCCTTGGCTGTGTTGTCTGGCAAAAACAAGCCGCTCTACAACTACTTCAAGCAGTTGTTCGCGCAAGTGACCAACCCACCGATCGATCCGATCCGTGAAGCCATCGTCATGTCGTTGGTGTCGTTCGTGGGCCCTAAGCCCAACTTGCTCGACATCAACCAAGTCAACCCACCCATGCGTTTGGAAGTCAGCCAGCCCGTGCTGGACTTCGCCGACATGGCCAAGTTGCGCGACATTGAGCTCTACACACACGGCAAGTTCAAGAGCGCCACGCTCGACATGACGTACCCACTGGCTTGGGGCCACGACGGCGTCGAAGCCAAGTTGGCGTCGTTGTGTGCTGAAGCTGTGGACGCCATCAAGGGTGGCCACAACATTCTGATCATCAGCGATCGCGCTGTGAGCGCCACCCAAGTGGCAATTCCCGCTGTGTTGGCCTTGTCTGCCATTCACCAGCATTTGGTGCGCGAAGGCTTGCGCACCACCGCTGGTTTGGTGGTTGAAACTGGCAGCGCCCGCGAAGTGCATCATTTCGCCGTGTTGGCAGGCTACGGCGCAGAAGCCGTGCACCCCTACCTTGCGCTCGAAACCTTGGCTAACTTGCACAAAGAGTTGCCCGCTGATTTGTCGACCGACAAAGCGATCTACAACTACATCAAAGCCATTGGCAAAGGCCTGTCGAAGATCATGTCCAAGATGGGCGTGTCGACTTACATGTCTTACTGCGGCGCGCAGTTGTTTGAAGCCATTGGCGTCAACAGCGAAACCGTGCAAAAGTATTTCACCGGCACACCGAGCCGCGTGGAAGGTATCGGCATTTTTGAAATGGCCGAAGAGGGCATCCGCATGCACAAGGCCGCGTTCAGCGCTGACCCCGTGCTCGCCAACATGCTCGATGCCGGTGGCGAATACGCTTGGCGTGCCCGTGGCGAAGAACACATGTGGACGCCTGATGCGATTGCCAAGTTGCAGCACAGCACACGTTCGAACAACTTCAACACGTACAAAGAGTACGCACAAATCGTCAACGACCAAAACAAGCGTCACCTGACCTTGCGCGGTTTGTTCGAGTTCAAGATTGACCCCGCTAAAGCCATTTCGGTGGACGAGGTGGAGCCAGCCACTGAAATCGTGAAGCGTTTTGCGACTGGCGCGATGTCGTTGGGTTCTATCTCGACAGAAGCACACGCCACATTGGCCGTGGCGATGAACCGCATTGGCGGCAAGTCCAACACGGGCGAGGGCGGTGAAGACCCCGCGCGTTACCGCAACGAACTTAAAGGCATCCCGATCAAGCAAGGCGATAGCCTGAAGTCCATCATTGGTTCTGATGTGGTGGAGGTGGATATGCCTCTGCTGGCTGGCGACAGCCTGCGTTCACGCATCAAACAAGTGGCTTCGGGTCGCTTTGGTGTGACGGCTGAATACCTGTCGTCGTCGGATCAAATTCAGATCAAGATGGCCCAGGGTGCTAAGCCTGGCGAAGGCGGCCAATTGCCAGGCGCGAAAGTGTCTGAGTACATCGGCAAGTTGCGCTACAGCGTGCCAGGCGTGGGCTTGATTTCGCCTCCGCCACACCACGACATCTATTCGATCGAAGACTTGGCACAGCTGATTCACGATTTGAAGAACGTCGCCCCACACGCCGACATCAGCGTGAAGTTGGTGTCTGAAATTGGCGTGGGCACCATTGCCGCCGGCGTTGCCAAGTGCAAGGCAGACCATGTGGTGATCGCGGGCCATGACGGCGGTACAGGCGCTTCGCCTTGGTCATCCATCAAGCATTGCGGCTCGCCTTGGGAAATCGGTTTGGCCGAAACCCAACAGACCTTGGTGCTGAACGGTTTGCGCGGACGTATCCGTGTGCAAGCTGACGGCCAAATGAAGACCGGTCGCGACGTGGCTGTGGGCGCTCTGCTGGGCGCTGACGAGTTTGGCTTCGCCACCGCACCGCTGGTGGTCGAGGGTTGCATCATGATGCGCAAGTGCCACCTGAACACCTGCCCCGTGGGCGTGGCGACACAAGACCCCGAGTTGCGCAAGAAGTTCACCGGCAAGCCTGAGCATGTCGTGAATTACTTCTTCTTCATCGCTGAAGAAGTGCGTCAAATCATGGCGCAGTTGGGCATCCGCAAGTTTGATGATTTGATCGGTCGCGCGGATTTGCTCGACATGCGTCAAGGCATTGAGCACTGGAAAGCTTCGGGCCTCGACTTCGGTCGTTTGTTGGCCGTGCCTCAAGTGGGCAACGACGTGCCTAAGTTCCATGTGGCTCAGCAAGACCACGGCTTGGAAAAGGCGTTGGATCAAAAACTCATCGAGAAATCCAAGCCCGCCATCGAGCGCGGCGAGAAGGTGCAGTTCATGGAAGTGGCCCGCAACGTCAACCGCTCCGTCGGTGCGATGTTGTCCGGCGCTGTGACCAAGGTACACCCAGAAGGTTTGCCCGATGACAGCATCCGTATTCAGTTAGAAGGCACGGGCGGTCAATCGTTCGGCGCGTTCTTGTGCAACGGCATCACCCTGTACTTGATTGGCGACGCCAACGACTACACCGGCAAAGGTCTCTCAGGCGGCCGCGTGGTGGTGCGACCTAGCCTCGACTTCCGTGGCGACGCCGTGAACAACATCATCGTGGGTAACACCGTGATGATTGGTGCAACACGCGGTGAAGCGTTCTTCTCCGGCGTGGCCGGCGAGCGTTTTGCAGTGCGTTTGTCTGGCGCGACCGCCGTGGTCGAAGGCACAGGCGACCACGGTTGCGAATACATGACGGGTGGCACAGTCGCGGTGTTGGGTAAAACCGGCCGTAACTTTGCAGCGGGCATGAGCGGCGGTGTGGCGTACGTGTACGACGAAGACGGCCAGTTCGACAAGAAGTGCAACACCGCCATGGTTTC
>CANBRM010000014.1 GCA_947371915.1 Comamonadaceae bacterium
AGCGGCGTGCGCTCGGGGCTGGGGGTGCCCCATTGGCGGACGTGGTAATTCAGATGTCGTATAGGTACAAATTCGGTGCGGGAGGCTTTTTGGATTGGGTACATTCTTTCCATCATAAGGAAGCACCCGATGAGACAGCGTCAAACACATGACACCCCAGCGCCCCTCGATTTCTACAACGCCATGCAGCAAGGCTTCGGCTGGGCTGTACCCGAGCACGTCAACATGGCCGAGTTGTGCAGCCGTCGCTGGGCCGCGTTGCCCGATGCGGCGCAGCGCGTGGCCATCGTGGCGCACCAAGCTGCACCTGCAGGTGCGCTGAGCGCCGCGCCGCTGACCTTCAGCTATGCCGAGTTGCAGCAGGCCGCTGATGCACTTAGCCATGTCCTGGTCGCGCAGGGCGTGCAGCGCGGTGACCGCGTGGCCATCGTCTTGCCCCAGCGCTTTGAGACGGCGGTGGCTTACATGGCGGTGCTTCAAATGGGCGCTGTGGCCATGCCGCTGTCGCTGTTGTTTGGCCCCGACGCCTTGGAATACCGCTTGCAAGACAGCGAGGCCGTGGCCGCCATCGTCGACGCCTCGTCGGTGGGCAACCTCTGGGCGGTGCGCGAGCAGTGCCCCGCCTTGCGTGATGTGATTGGTATTGATCTGGAAAGCGCCGACGACATGTTGCGCGTGGAGGTGGACTACGCCAGCGCCATCGCCGATCAGCAGCGCCAATTCACCGCGGTGCAAACCAAGGCCGACGAAGCGGCGGTGTTGATCTACACCAGTGGCACCACGGGGCCGCCCAAAGGCGCGCTCATTCCGCATCGCGCCTTGATCGGCAACCTCACGGGCTTTGTGTGCAGCCAAAACTGGTTTGGTTTTTCAACCGATTCACCGACCGATGCAGGTCGTCAGCCAGCAGGCGAGAGCCAAGCCGTGTTTTGGTCGCCCGCCGATTGGGCGTGGACCGGCGGTTTGATGGATGCTTTGTTGCCCACGCTCTACTTTGGCCGCCCCATCGTGGCGTGGAACGGGCGCTTCAGCCCCGAGCTGGCCTTCACCCTGATGCAGCAGCACGGGGTCACACACACCTTTTTGTTCCCCACCGCGCTCAAAGCCATGATGAAGGCGTTTCCTGCGCCCAGCGCTCAGTTCAAACTCAAGCTGCAAGCCATCATGAGTGCCGGCGAGGCTGTGGGCGACGCGGTGTTTGGCTATTGCCAAACGCAGCTGGGCGTCACCGTGAACGAGATGTTTGGCCAGACCGAGATCAACTACATCGTGGGTAACTGCGCCATGAACGGCCAACCACGCGACGGCATTGGCTGGCCCGCCAAGCCCGGCAGCATGGGCAAAGGCTACCCCGGCCACCGCGTGGCGGTGATCGACGACAACGGCCAAGAATGTGCCGTGGGCGTGCCCGGTGATGTGGCGCTGCATCGCTTCAACCAACACGGCCAGCCCGACCCCATTTTCTTTTTGGGCTATTGGAAAAACGCAGCCTCCACCCAAGGCAAATTCACGGGCGATTGGTGCCGAACGGGCGACATGGCCACCCGCGATGCCGATGGCTACCTGTGGTACCAAGGCCGTGCAGATGACTTGTTCAAGTCGGCGGGCTACCGCATTGGCCCCAGCGAGATCGAAAACTGTTTGGTCAAACACCCCGCCGTGGCCAACGCCGCCGTGGTGCCCAAGCCCGACCGCGAACGCGGTGCGTTGGTCAAAGCCTACGTGGTGTTGGCAGTGGGTTTTGAAGCCTCCGACGCCTTGGTGCAAGAACTGCAAACCCACGTGCGCGGCCAACTGGCGCCTTATGAGTACCCCAAAGAAATTGAGTTCACACCAGAGCTGCCCATGACCACCACGGGCAAGGTGCAACGCCGTGTCTTGCGCTTGCAAGAAGAGGCCCGCGCCAAGCTTTAGACTTGTCAGCTTTTGAAAACCCCCTTTGTTGGAGTTGTTCCCATGACTTTCCCCCTCGTTCAGCTGGGCACCAGCGACTTGCGCGTGACCCCCATTTGCTTGGGCACCATGACTTTTGGTGAACAAGTGAACGAATCCGATGCCCACGCCATCCTCGACCGTTCGCTGGCGCGTGGCGTGAACTTCATCGACACCGCCGAGATGTACGCCGTGCCCGCCAAGGCCGAGACCTGTGGTGCCACCGAGACCATCATTGGTAATTGGTTGGCCAAAAACCCAGGCGCTCGCCAGCAGCTGGTGGTGGCCACCAAAGTGGCGGGCCCCTCACGCGGCATGCCTTGGATTCGCGAAAACAGCGGCATGAACGGCCAAGACATCTTGGCCGCCTGCGATGCCAGCTTGCGCCGCCTGCAAACCGACGTCATCGACCTCTACCAAATTCACTGGCCCGAGCGCCATGTGCCAGCCTTTGGCATGGCCTATTACGACCCCAGCAAAGAAAAATCGGTCACCTCCATTCACGAGCAACTCGACGCCTTGGCCCACTTGGTCAAAGCGGGCAAGGTGCGCTATGTGGGCTTGTCCAACGAGACGCCTTATGGTGTGCACGAGTTTGTGCGCTTGGCCGAGCAACACGGCTTGCCCCGCGTTCAGACGGTGCAAAACCCGTATTGCCTGCTCAACCGCACCTATGAAAACGCGCTGGACGAAACCTGCCACCGTTTGAACGTAGCCTTGCTGGCTTATTCCCCCTTGGCCTTTGGCCTGTTGACCGGCAAATACGACGAAGGCGGCATTGACGGCCCCACCGCACCGCAGGGCGCGCAAGGTGGCCGCATGTCGGCCTACGAGAGCATGCGCAAGCAACGCTGGGGCCGCCCCGAAGCCTTGGCCGCCGCACGCCGCTACAACACCTTGGCCCGCGACAACGGCATGACGCCCACACAAATGGCCTTGGCGTTTTGTTACACCAAGTGGCAAGTGGCCAGCACCATCATTGGCGTCACCTCGGTGGCGCAGTTGGATGCCGACTTGGACGCGTGGGGCACCACCCTGTCACCCGAGGTCTTGGCCGCCATTGACGCCATCCGTTGGGACGTGCGCGACCCCGCGCTGTGATGGAGGTTGTTTATGTTTTCTGATTCTTCAACCGTGTTGCTGCTCGTCGTGGGCGCGTACTTGGTGGGCTCTTTGTCGTTCGCCGTGATCGTGAGCCGCGTGATGGGCTTGGACGACCCTCGCACCTACGGCAGCCAAAACCCAGGCGCCACCAACGTGCTGCGCTCGGGCAACAAAAAAGCCGCCATCGCCACCTTGTTGTTTGATGCCCTCAAAGGCTACTTCCCTGTGTTGCTGGTCAAGCTCTACGGCCCCGACTTTGGCTTGGACGACCGTGCTGTGGCGCTGGTGGCCATCTCGGCCTTCATCGGCCATTTGTGGCCCGTGTTCTTTGGCTTCAAAGGCGGCAAAGGTGTGGCTACGGCGGCAGGTGTTTTGTTTGGCGTGGAGCCCATCTTGGGCGCAGCCACCATGGGCACATGGCTGATCGTTGCCGTTTTCTTCCGTTATTCCTCGCTCGCGGCCTTGGCCGCCTCAGTCTTTGCCCCTGCGTACTACTGGCTGGGCGACAAAGTGGCTTGGGCCACCAGCGACGCCGAGTTGTTGGCTGTTGTGGCGATGAGCGCCTTGCTGCTCATGCGCCACAAAGACAACATCGCCCGTTTGGTGGCGGGGCAGGAGACGCGGATTGGGGCGAAGAAGGCGGCGTCAGAAGACGCGTCTTAAGTCAACGGCACTTGCCGTTACATCGTAAGACAAAGGGCCTCACGCGTGAGGCCCTTTGTATTTTTAGATGAGCGTTTCCTTGTGGGGCTTGGTGTGGTTGTCTACAATTGTGGTAAATCATGAAAGGCACACCATGTCCACCGTTTCCATGCGCATCGATGAGTCTTTGGTCGGTGCAGCCCGTGTGGCTGCCAAGGCAGAATTTCGCACTGTGCAGGGGCAGGTCGAGTTTTGGGCCAAAGTGGGGCGAGCCGCGCTGGACAACCCCGATTTGCCTGCATCGTTCATTGCCGAAAGCCTGATGAGCCTAGGCGAGCCACGAGAGGACAGCACGCCCTTTGCTCCCCGCAGTACCGCCAGCACCTTGCCAGCATGAGCTGGCAAGTGCTGCAAACGCGGCGCTTTGCCCGCGTTTACAAAAAGCTCACGCAAGCCACATTAATAGCCGACACCGATGCAGCCGTCGGGGCCGTGGCCGATAGCCCCGACGTGGGCGAGCGCAAAAAAGGTGACTTGGCACAACTGTGGGTCTACAAATTTCGCAGCCAAGGCCAGCTATACCTGCTGGGCTACACCCGAGAAGACACCGTGCGCCTGATTTACCTAGAAGCCATTGGGCCGCACGAAAATTTCTACAGGGATTTCAAGCGCTGAGTTTTGATTTTTAAATGAGCGCTTCACTCAAGCCCTCTTGCACGGCGCGTTGCTGCCCCATATTCAGACTGGCCAACATATCCATCATCCGATTAAACGTTTCTTCAATGGTGTGCAAGGCGTACGCGGTCATTTAGGCGGGACTGTTTATTCCCAGCTTTGGCTTGTGCCTTGGGGTGGGTTTAGGGGGCTCATGGGTGTTTACGCGCAAAGGCTTTATGTAGCTAATTTTTAGTATTTATTTCGGTATAGTTGGCGCTTCATGCCTGCTGCACTGGATGGTGTGGGAGGAAAGTTGCAAGGGGTTGGATGCCGAGTTTGGTCTGTAAATTTGTACCTGCATGCACATACAGCGGTTGACCTGAAACCCAGCGCGCAAGCCGCTTGCAACGATTTCAACAAAAAGATGTATCGACTCGGACCGAGTGTATCAACTGGGTTTTGCGTTCTACATCACGTTAGGCGTCTGATTTATGCGACTACGCTACGCCGCACTGCTATCGCCGTTTGCACTCATCCCACTGCTGCTCACCTCACCGGTCGCCTGCGGCTGCCTGCCGGACCTTACGTCCGTCGCAGGGCAAATGGTGATCTTTGCTCCTCACGGCACAGACGTTGTGCCTGCGGAGTCGAACCAATTGCTTGGAGAGCAGTCCTTCATTGGCAAGAACGTTCAAGACTTGGTTCCCGGTAAGCCTCTGGATCCGGAGTGCTCGGCTGTCGTTGCTAACCGCTTAAGGTGCATCTACTGGAATGCCGTTGGCATCTCGTACAGCAGCGGAAGGCTGGTCCAAATCTCTACCGACAATTCTGGCAAGGTCGTAGGCATATCGGTCAGACCGATCCACAAACTTTTCGGCATGGCCTTCGGCACAGACGCCTAACCCCTCGCTCAACCGGACCCGCAACGGCATTCCGCCTTTGGGCCTCATTTCATTCTGGCCCTTCGGCGTCTTACCGTCGCGGGCCGGTTAGCTACAACGTTGGGCGTCATACTGAACACGCCCGCAAAACAAAAGGGAGCCTCAATGTTCACCACGATCTCAACGTCTCGCATCAGCACAGGAACCATTTACAAACTGTGGTTCATTGGCCTATTTGCATCGATGTTGCCGCTCAGCACCCTGCTTGGTGTGCTGTCCGCATTTGGGTTCAACACGGTTACATGGAATGGTCAGCCGCTTCATGGTTTTTCGGGTCTATTTGGCGGTCCGCTCATCGGCATCTTCATTTCTGTTTTTTTCACTGCGGTTTTTGGCTCCGCAGCTGCATTCGGGCTGTGGTTGTTTTCGAAATTCAAGCCAATTACCATTGCGGTGAAAGGCAATTCGCAGGTTGTAGCAAATTGACGCCCAACCCATCATTCCAGCTGACCGCCTTCGGTGGCCGCTGAATTCAAACGTTATCGATTACATGTCTAGTGCCGGGTTTTTCGTCATTTCCTTCGTGGCTCTTCTGTTGGTATTTGTACCAAGCGCCATCTTTTTTGCTGTTGGTTGGCGTTCCAGCCCAAATGCCCGCGCTTTCTCCGCTTTTTCATTTGCGTTGTTCCTATTTGTCGCATGGGCTGCGTTCACTGATCCGGAAGCCACTGATTTCGAGGCCGGTGCCGCCGTCTTCTATTTAATGTGGGGCGTCATCTTGTACCTTGGCGTTGCTGTTTTTCTTGGCGTAAAGCTCCTTACTGGCTTAGCAAAGGGGTTTCGGCATGTGCGCTGAAATAATCGCTAACCCTGCATTCCACCCGACCGGCTACAGAGGTCTTCGCCCGCTTCCGACGTCGGGTGAATTTGAACGTTAGCCTTCACCACCATGTCGGAACACTATCAGTTGCTGATGGAACGCCTTCACCGGCAAGGGTTCGCCGAGGCGGCCCGTCACTTCGAGCTTTCCAAGTCAGCCCTAGACCGATCGGAATGGGAGTCTGCGAACGCGCAAGTGCGTGCGGCCCTTGAGGCGCTATTCAATGAAGTCGCAGCGCTTCGCCTGAGCACGAAGAGGAAAGGCGGCGAAGCGCGTAGCGCGCTCGAATCTGCTGGTCTCCTCCGAGGTAGAGAAGCGCGCCTTGTCCAGGAGTTCATGGCCGTAGCCGGTGGGGCTGGCGCGCATGCCGGGGTATCTAATGCCGACGAATCGCTCGGCCGCTTTCTCGCGGGCCTTGGAGTAGCGTTCTTGGGGCTCAGCCTGGTTCCCGAACTTGTGCGTGTGGAAGATGTCTTGGTCGGCCAACTTACTGCTCCGCAGGGAGCGCGGTTACCCACCGATCAAGAAATCAATACATCGTGCCCAACTTGCGGGACGAAGCAAACACTTAGTCAAGCGACAATCTCCCGCCAAGGAAAAGAAACCGTCTACATGTGTAGGAACGGCTGCCAACAGATTGTGGTTGTAGGACAGCCGGGCGAGGCTGCTTGGGAGGGGCGCGGGTACCGACTTGGGTCTCACGTCATCAGGAACGCAAACGATTTGTTCCTTCCAATCATAGGTACTGGACGAGACGTTCTTATTCCAGCCTCGAAAGCAGCCCTTATGAAGGAGCGGCCGCAATGACGGCTAACACTTCATTCCACCGGACCTGTCGCGGCAAGCTGCGCCAGGCCGGTGAATTCAAACGTTAGGCCACACAACCGATACCACCTCTAGCTTCAAATTGGGTTCGGGGAGAATTGAGCTTCCGACATTGCTCGGAATCAAAATGACCAAGGCCGACTTTCTTAGTATCTTTCCCACCAGTTTGAACTTCTGCGCGCTTACCGGTGCCAATGAGGCTTGCCAGCAGGGCCTCGGTGGGCAATGAGTTGGTAGCCAGATGGATGTGACCGGCTAGGCGCTAAAAAATGCAAAAGGGCCTCACGCGTGAGGCCCTTTTCTTTGAATCAAGATGTGTTGATTTACAAGGCTGGGTAATCCGTATACCCCACCGCCCCAGGCGCATAAAACGTTTTGGGCACGGCCACATTCAGCGGTGCGTTGAGTTTCAGGCGTTGCACCAAGTCCGGGTTGGCGATGTAGGGGCGGCCAAAGGCGATGGCGTCGGCGCTGCCTGAGGCTATGGCGTCAATAGCCATGTCGCGGGTGTAGCCGTTGTTGGCGATGTAGGTGCCTTTGAAGGCTTGGCGCGCGCCTGCGTAGTCAAAGCCCGTCACGTCGCGTGAGCCACCGGTGGAGCCTTCGACGAAGTGAATGAAGGCAATGCCGCGTTTGTTCAGCTCTTCCACCAAATGGCCAAACACGGCTTGGGGGTGGCTGTCGGACGAGTCGTTGGCAGGGCTGACAGGCGAGAGGCGAATGCCCACGCGGCCCGCGCCGATTTCGGCCACGCACGCATCGACCACTTCGAGCGCAAAGCGGCAGCGGTTTTCTACCGAGCCGCCGTAAAGGTCGGTGCGGTGGTTGGCTCCATCACGCAGAAACTGGTCAACCAAATAGCCATTGGCACCGTGAATTTCCACGCCGTCAAAACCGGCACGCATGGCGTTGGCTGCGCCGCGGCGGTATTGATTCACCACCTCTTGAATTTCTGCCACGCTCAAGGCATGGGGCACGGGCGCGTCTACTTTTCCGTTGCGGGTGTAGGCGGCAATTTTGGGTTGCACGGCCGATGGCGCGATGGGTTGCGCGCCGCCTGTTAAGTCGGGGTGGGTGATGCGGCCCACATGCCAAATTTGCGCCACGATCTTGGAGCCTGCGTCGTGCACAGCTTGGGTGATGGGCTTCCAGCCTGCCACCTGTTCGTCCGAATAAATGCCGGGCGTGGCCATGTAGCCCTTGCCCTGTGGCGACACCTGTGTGCCCTCGCTGATGATCAAGCCCGCGTTGCTGCGTTGGCGGTAGTACTCAATGTTGATGTCGCTACCGGGAATGTCACCCGCCGCTTCGTCGGCTCGGCAGCGCGTCAAGGGGGCCATGACCACGCGGTTGGCCACCTCAATGTCGCCGATGCGGGTGGGTTGAAAGAGTTTCAAGGTGTCAGCGGTCATCGGTCGAAATTCCTAATACGGGTCAAAGGGCAAAGCTGAATTGTGCGGGTTAACTGGCGCGGCTTGATGGGCCGTAGCCGCCACCGCCTGGGGTTTGAATTTCAAACACATCGCCTTCGTTCATCTCGGCTTGGGCAATGTGGGTGAGTTCTTCGACACGGCCATCGCGTCGGTACACGCGGTTCACGCCCACGCTACCGTCTTGTCCACCGGCCATGCCAAAGGCGGGATAGATGCGGCCATTCGACAAAATGCTGGCGGTCATGGGCGTTAAAAATTCGATGCGACGCACACCGCCATCACCCCCGCACCACTGACCATTGCCGCCCGAGTGGGTGCGAATTTCGTAGCTTTGCAGTCGCACAGGAAAACGGAATTCCAAAATTTCAGGGTCGGTCAAACGTGAGTTGGTCATGTGGGTTTGCACCACGCTTGTGCCCGCAAAACCTGGCCCTGCGCCACTGCCGCCCGAAATGGTTTCGTAGTACTGGTAGGTGGCGTTGCCAAAGGTGAAGTTGTTCATGGTGGGCTGACTGCCGGCCATGACCCCCAGGGCACCGTACAAGGCATTGGTGATGCAGCTCGATGTCTCGACGTTGCCCGCCACCACCGACGCAGGGGCGTTGGGGTTGAGCATGGAGCCTGCTGGGATGATGACGTGCAAGGGCTTTAAACAACCCGCATTCAAAGGAATGTCGTCATCCACCAAGGTGCGGAACACATACAGCACAGCGGCCATGCACACGGCTTTGGGTGCGTTGAAGTTGTTGCGTTGTTGCTCGGAGGTGCCGGTGAAGTCGATCACGGCACTGCGCGCTTGGGCATCGACACGAATGGCGACGTTGATGTGTGCACCGTTGTCTAAGTTGAGTGTGAAAGCACCGTCTTTCAAGCGTGTGATCACGCGGCGTACCGACTCTTCGGCGTTGTTTTGCACGTGCTGCATGTAGGCCTGCACCACGTTCAAACCAAACTGCGCGACCATCTTGTGCAACTCTTGCACACCGCGTTCGTTGGCCGCGATTTGCGCTTTCAAGTCGGCCATGTTTTGCGCGGGGTTGCGGCTGGGGTGTGCGCCGCTTTGCAGCAAGGCCAGCATCTCGGCTTCGCGGAGCACGCCGTGTTCGACCAGCAGCACGTTGTGAATTTGCACGCCTTCTTCGTCGATGGTGGTCGAGAAGGGCGGCATGGACCCTGGGGTGATGCCGCCAATGTCCGCATGGTGGCCGCGTGAGCCCACAAAGAAATCGGGCTGCGTCGAGCCATCCAAATAGACGGGCGTGATGACCGTGATGTCGGGCAGATGGGTGCCGCCGTGGTAGGGGTCGTTCAAGACGTACACCTGACCGGGTTGCATGCGGCCCGCGTTTTCTTGAATCACGGTTTTGATGCTTTCGCCCATCGAGCCCAAGTGCACCGGCATGTGTGGCGCGTTGGCAATCAAGTTGCCTTGCGCGTCAAACAGGGCGCATGAGAAATCTAAGCGCTCTTTGATGTTCACGGAATGGGCGGTGTTTTGCAGCTGCAAACCCATTTGTTCCGCAATGTTCATGAACAGGTTGTTGAACACCTCCAGCAACACGGGGTCGGCGTGTGTGCCTGCGGCGTAGCGCACTTGGCGGGCCTCGCGGCGCTCCAGCACCAAGTGGTCCAGGGCGGTGAGGGTGGCTTGCCAGCCGGGTTCGATGACGGTGGTGGCATTTTTTTCGGCCACGATGGCTGGTCCCGTGATGACGTCACCGGCGCGCAAGTCTTCACGCACCACCAGGGAGGCCGCGTGCCATTGACCTTCGGCGAAGAACTTCACGGTGTCACGCACCGGCACCTCACGCGCGGGGTGTAAGGCCAAGATGGCTTCGTTGGCCGCTTCTCCTGGCAGCAGCACCTCTACAGAGACGGCCTCCACGATCATGGGCTTGCCGGTCATCAAAAAGGCGAAGCGTTGGCGGTAGGCTTGTTCAAAAGCCGCAGTGATGTGGGGCAGGTCACCCATCGGAACCACCAAGGACGCATCGCTGCCTTGGTAGCGAACGTGCACGCGTTGGTGTGTGATGAGTTCGCGCTCGGACACCTGCTGTCGTGTGAGTTCATGCTGCGCAGTTTGCGTGAGGGCGTGCATGGCTTGTTGCAAAGTGGGCATGGCTTGCAGCGTCAGTGGCAATTCGATGGCTTGCTCGCGAATCACGTTTTGATCGGCCAAGCCCATGCCGTAGGCCGACAGCACGCCAGCCAAAGGATGAACCAACACACGCGTCATGCCCAAGGCATCGGCGACCAAGCACGCATGTTGACCACCTGCACCGCCAAAGCATTGCAGGGTATAGCGCGTCACGTCATAGCCCCGTGCCACAGAGATTTTTTTGATGGCGTTGGCCATTTGCTGCACAGCAATTTGCACAAAGCCTTCGGCAATTTCTTCAGAGGGGCGCTGCATGCTTTGTGACAGCGCTTGAAACTGCTCGGCGACCACGTGATGGTTCAAGGGCTCGTTGGCTTGGGGCCCAAAGACGCTGGGGAAGTAAGCGGGTTGAATTTTGCCTAGCATCACGTTGGCATCGGTGACGGTCAGCGGGCCACCGCGGCGGTAACTAGCAGGGCCTGGGTTGGCGCCTGCACTTTGTGGGCCGACGCGCAAACGCGCGCCATCAAACGCCAACACCGAACCACCGCCTGCGGCGACGGTGTGAATGCTCATCATGGGCGCACGCATGCGCACACCCGCCACTTGGGTTTCAAATTCGCGCTCAAACTCGCCTGCGAAATGCGACACATCGGTGGAGGTGCCGCCCATGTCAAAGCCGATCACCTTGACGTCTGCGGGAGCGGCCTTGGTCTGGCTGGCTTCGTGGGCAAAAGCAAGTTGTGCGGTGCGGGCCATGCCCACAATGCCACCTGCTGGGCCAGACAAGATGGCGTCTTTGCCTTGGAAGGCGTGTGCATCGGTCAAGCCGCCGGAAGACTGCATGAAGAACAAAGGCACACCGGGCATTTGGCTGGACACCTGATCGACATAGCGCCTGAGGATGGGCGACAAATACGCATCGACCACCGTGGTGTCGCCACGGCTGATAAATTTCATCAGCGGGCTGGTGCCGTGCGAGGTGCTGATTTGGGTGAACCCGATGTCTTGGGCCAACTGCTGGGCCATTTGCTCGTGTGCGGTGTAGCGGTAGCCATGCATGAACACAATCGCCACGCTACGCAAGCCGCGTGCGTAGGCCTCGCTCAGGGCGGTGCGCAGATGGGTTGGGTCCAAGGCTTCAACCACTTCGCCGTGCGCGCCCATGCGTTCTTGCGCTTCAATGACGTCTTGGTAAAGCAGTTCGGGCAACACAATGTGTCGGTCAAACAAACGCGGGCGGTTTTGGTAGGCAATGCGCAGGGCATCGCGAAAGCCGCGTGTGGTGACCAACAAGGTGGGTTCACCTTTGCGTTCCAACAAAGCGTTGGTCGCCACGGTAGTGCCCATCTTCACGCAGGCCACCAAATCTGGCGTGAGCGGCGCATCTTTGGCAAGACCTAGCAAGTGGCGCATGCCTGCCACAGCCGCATCGTTGTATTGCTCGGGGTTTTCTGACAACAGTTTGTGGGTGACCAAGCTGCCATCGGGTCGCTTGCCCACGATGTCGGTGAAGGTGCCGCCTCGGTCGATCCAAAATTGCCAGCGGGAGAGGGGTGTGTTGGATGTGTTCATCGTCAAAACAATCTCAAAGGGATGCCGCAGCACGGGCGGCTTGGTCATACATGCCAGATAAAACGCGGAGCAAGCGCCCCAAGTCGCCAATGTCTTTGTTCAAGGCATCGTCGGCTTTGAGTACTTGAATCAAGCAGTTCTCCCGCACAGCGCGGTAGCGTTGAACATAGTCCTTGCCGAGTGGCGTCGCGGCATAGGTCACTTCTTTGCCCTTTTTCTGAGCTGCGACCACGCCGAGGGCCACGAGTTTTTTTAGCGCGTAGTTGATCAAGTGGGTGTCTTCCACATTCATGATGAAACAAATGTCAGACAGACGTTTGTCACGCGCGCGGTGGGTGACGTGGTGCAGGATGAGCACGTCAAGCGGTGTCAAATCTTTCAAGCCAGCTGCACTCATGCAGTGCACGATCCAGCGTTCAAACGCATTGCCCGCCACGATCAAACCAAATTCAAACTCGCTCATTTCCGCACTCTGCGGAGATACCAAATGTGCCGACGACACGATGGGCGGTGCTTTGGTGGTTGCGGCTGTAGATTTTTTGGTCATGATTCATTGTAGAAATTTAATCAACAAATTGTTGACAATTTGTGTATATAAAGGGAAAGTCCTAGGCGTGAGGTAGGTGTCCCACTGGCTATAGTCTGCGCATCTACACCGTGCTTGTATTTCGTCATTGATCAGGAGTTTTTTCATGCAACGTCGTCATCTGCCTTTTGCTGCCATCGCTCTTAGCCTCTGTGCCGGTACGGCATTCGCGCAAACCAAATGGGACTTGCCTGCGGCGTACCCTGCGACCAACTTTCATTCCGAAAACTTGATTCAATTTGCCAAAGACGTAGAGGCGGCGACCGCTGGCAAACTGAAAATTTCAGTGCACGCGAATGCATCTCTGTTCAAAGCCAACGAAATCAAACGCGCTGTGCAAGGCGGTCAGGCGCAAATTGGCGAGGTGTTGCTGGTCAACTTTGAAAACGAAAACCCAATTTTTGGCACCGACGGCATTCCTTTCTTGGCCACCAGCTACGCTGACTCCAAGCGTTTGTATGACGCGCAAAAGCCGGTGCTTGACAAGTTGCTGGCCGGTCAAGGCATGAAGCTGTTGTATGCCGTGGCGTGGCCTTCACAAGGCATCTTCGCCAAGAAAGAAATCAACTCGGTGGCCGATTTGCGTGGCATCAAGTGGCGCGCTTACAGCCCTGCCACGGGCAAGATTGCAGAGCTCATTGGCGCGCAACCCGTCACCATTCAAGCGGCGGAGCTCTCACAAGCTTTGGCTACGGGTGTGATCGAGAGCTACATGAGCTCAGGCTCGACCGGCTACGACACCAAAACCTACGAGAGCTTGAAATACTTCTACGACACCCAAGCTTGGTTGCCCAAGAACGCGGTGATCGTCAACAAAAAAGCGTTTGACGCACTCGACCCCACCACACAAGCGGCACTGACCAAGTCAGCCTCAGACGCCGAAGCGCGTGGCTGGAAAGTCAGCGCAGAAAAAGATGTGTATTACAAAAAGGCCTTGGCTGAGAAGGGCATGAAAGTGGTCACGCCTTCGCCCAAGCTCATGCAAGACATGAAGCAGGTGGGCGGCATCATGTTGTCGGATTGGCAAAAACGCGCAGGCCCTGACGGTGAAGCCATCATTGCGGCCTATGCCCAATCAGACAAAGCGGCCAGCAAAGCTAAGAAGTGATGCGTCGCTTTTTAGATCGGCTGTATCTGGCTGCGGGCGCCGTGGGCGCCTTGTTCATTTTGGCGATTTGTGTGCTGATGATTGGCCAAAGTGTGATGCGCGAGCTGGGCATTCGCACCGGTGCGGTCAACGACGTGGTGTCGTGGTGTTGCGCTGCAGCTGCGTTTTTCAGCATGTCGCACGCTTTCAAACACGGTGACTTTGTGCGCGTCACCTTGTTGCTTGAAGCTGTCTCGCCCGTTTGGCGCAGGCGGCTTGAAATTGCGGCATTGCTGATAGGGTCTTGTGCGGTGGGCTACTTGGCTTGGTGGGCTTGCAAGTTCACGTATGAGAGCTGGGAGTTCAACGATGTCGCTCAAGGTTTGTTGCCCATGCCCATGTGGATTCCGCAACTGAGTTTTGCAATCGGCTCGGTGTTGTTGTGGGTGGCTGTTGTCGACGAGTTGGTCTTGGTGTTGCAAGGTCAAACGCCGACTTATGTGCGCTTGGTGCAAGAGCGACACGCGCGCGGCGATTTTTCTTCGGACGTTTGAGTCCACTGATTGAACAGGTTCCCATGGACATTCTTCTTGTAGGCGGCTTGCTGCTGGTCATCATGATGGTGCTGCTGTCAGGTGGGGTGTGGATTGCGATGACGCTGGCCATTTGCGGTTGGGTCGGGCAAGCGTTTTTTACCGACACGCAACCCGGTAAGAACCTGTTCAGTGCGTTTTGGGAAAGCAACGCCAGCTGGGAACTTGCGGCGTTGCCGCTGTTCATTTGGATGGGCGAAATTTTGTTTCGCACCAAACTCAGCGAAGAAATGTTTGAAGGCTTGCGCCCTTGGCTCAACCGCGTGCCAGGCCGCCTGATGCACACCACCATTTTGGGATGCGGCATTTTTGGCTCGGTCTCGGGTTCATCCGCTGCCACCTGCGCCACCATCAGTAAAGTGGCGTTGCCGGAGTTGCTCAAGCGTGGCTACAGTGAAAAACTAGCGTTGGGTTCGTTGGCCACTGCGGGCACCTTGGGCATTTTGATTCCGCCCTCCATCACCATGGTGGTGTATGCGGTGGCGGCTGATGCCTCCATCATCCGTATTTTCTTGGCAGGCTTTTTGCCCGGCATTTTGTTGATGATGCTGTTCAGCGGCTACATCATGTGGTGGAGCTTGCGCCATCCCGACCAAGTGCCTGCGGCCGATCCACCCACCACATTCATTGAAAAAATCAAACTCTCGCGCAGCCTCATTCCGTGTGCTGCTTTGATTGTGTTTGTGTGTTGGGTGCTGATTGCGGGCTATGCCACGGCCACCGAATGCGCTGCTTACGGCGTGGTGGGTGCTTTGGCTTTGGCTGCGTGGAGTCGCAGCCTCACCTGGTCTAACTTCTGGGAAGGATTGATGGGAACCACGCGCTCAAGCTGCATGATCATGTTCATCCTGGCGGGCGCTGCCTTTTTGACCAAAACCATGGCTTTCACCGGCATTCCAAGGGAGTTGGCCGAGTGGGTCAATGCCATGCATTTGTCGCCCTTGGCCTTGATTGGGGTGTTGACCGTCGTGTACCTGATTTTGGGGACCGCACTCGATGGCATCAGCATGATTGTGCTGACCAGCGCCGTGGTGTTGCCCATGATTCAAAAAGCTGGATTCGATTTGGTGTGGTTCGGCATCTTCATCGTGTTGTTGGTTGAGATTGCCGAGGTCACGCCGCCTGTGGGGTTCAACTTGTTTGTGTTGCAAAACATGACGGGCAAAGACAGCAACACCATCGCCCGTGCAGCGCTGCCGTTCTTTGCGTGTCTGGTGGTGTGCATCGTGCTGATCACGGTGTTTCCACAAATCGTCACCATCTTGCCCGACATGGTGATGGGCGCGGATCAATAGGACGCGTAGCGGGGTTTACGCGCTGTAGGCCAAGCCAGAGGCCACGCCGCCAAACAAGTCACCTTCGACCATCGCCACGTTCGGAAAAGCGGATTGCAAAGCGCGTTGGAAAGGGCGCAGGGCCGACGAGCCGCCTGTCAGGTACATAGCATCAATGCTGGTGTGCGTCAGGCCTGCCGCTTTGACGCAGTCTTGAGCACAGGCCACGGTGCTTTGCAGCAAGGTGTCTAAGTTGCTTTGCATGTGAGAGGCATCGAGCGGGGCGCGCAAATGGGCTTCTAGGCAAGACAGATCCACCGAGGTGTTGTCGTCGGTCATGGAGCAGCGAATTTTGGCTTGTTCCACCTCGTGGGCGATGTGGTGCCCGTGGCGCTCGGTCAGCACGCACATCAAGCGCTCATGCAAACGCGGGTCGTTGTAATTGGTGCGCAGGGCTTTGGCTTGGTTGATGGCGCGGGGCTGGTACAGCCAGTTGATCAAGTGCCACGTGGACAAATCAAAAAACAAGTTGCTGGGCACCATGCGGTCTTGTGGGCCGAGATGGCGGTAGCCCAACAGCGGCATCACATTTTCTAGGCTGAGCTTTTGGTCAAAGTCGGTCCCGCCAATGTGTACGCCGGTGGTGGCCAAGATGTCTTGGGTGCGATCGGGGCGGGCGATGCGGTCTGGCCCTAAACGCACCACGGTGAAGTCCGAGGTGCCGCCGCCCAAGTCGACCACCAGCACGGTGCTCTCGCGGGAGAGACGGCGTTCGTAGTCCAGCGCAGCGGCGATGGGCTCGAGTTGAAACGACACCTCGTCAAAGCCCACGGCTTGCGCGGCTTCACGCAGCGATTGTTCGGCTTGGGCGTCGCGTGCGGCATCGTCGTCCACAAAGTGAACGGGGCGGCCCATGACCACGCGTTGGGGCGCGAAGCCCAGCGTGTGTGTGGCGCGGTCGCGCAAGGTGGCGAGAAAGGTGGCCACGATGTCTTGAAAGCTCACTTGGCGGTTGTGGATGAGGGTGGTCTCCATCAGCAACGGGCTGCCCAGCAGGCTTTTGAGCGAGCGCATCAAGCGGCCTTCGGTGCCTTCTAGGTAGAGGCCAATGGCTTCGCGGCCAAAGTGGGTGGTGCCGTCCTCGGCGTTGTAAAACACCGCAGTGGGCATGGCCAAAGCGTCGCCCTCTAAGGGAATGAGGCGTGCGGTGCCTTGTGGGCTGGCCCACGACACGGCCGAGTTGGACGTGCCAAAGTCAATGCCGAGGGTGCCTTGGCGGGAAGTGGTCATAACTTGAAAAGAAAAAGCATGGGTTCACCCCGCAGCAAGATTGCGCGGGGCGAGCCAGAGGTGGGGGAAAAAAGAAAAAGGTACGGCCTAGCCGCTGCCCGTCAGTCGCTCAGTTTGAGACTGCACTTGTCGCCACTGGCGGGGCGCTCAATCGTGATGCAGGCCAAGTTGGGCAGGCTGTCTTTAAGTTGCTTGTGCAAGAAAAGGCAGAGGTTTTCTAAAGTCGCGGGGCCAATGCCTTCGACTTCGTCGAGGAAGTGGTGGTCCAGCGTGAGACGGGCTTTTTCGACCTCTTGGCGCAAAAACCCGAGGTCCATCATCATGCCGGACTCAGGATCAGGCATGCCCGCAATCGTCACTTCAACGTGGTACGTGTGGCCGTGGATGCGCAAGCTGCCCTCGGCGTCGATTTTGCGGCGCAGGGTGTGGGCAGCTTCAAAGTAAAAGCGTTGGCTGAGTTCAAATTTCATCGGATGCCGATCAACTTATGGGTTTGCACGCTCAAGCGCCATTGCGGGTGGTTTTGGCAATAGGCGACGGCGTCAGCGGTGTTGGCTGACGCGAGCGGGCCGTCCATGGGTTGGAGGTAAAAGTTTTCAAAATCCAGCGCGGCGAACTGCTCGGGCAGGGCGGTGGCTTGGGGGTAGACCAGCTTGAGCTCTTGGCCCGAGGTCACCACTTGCTTGCTGCCCGCTTTGGGGCTGACGCACAGCCAGTCAATGCCTGCGGGCGGTAGCACGGTGCCGTTGGTTTCCACCGCGATGGTGAAGTGCCGTGCGTGCAAGGCGTCGACCAATGCGGTGTCGACTTGCAGCAAGGGTTCGCCGCCGGTGAGCACCACAAAGCGGTGTTGGGTGTCGTGGGCGGGCCAAAAACTGAGGATGGTGTCGGCCAAGGCTTGGGCCGATTCAAACTTGCCACCTGCCGTGCCGTCGGTGCCCACAAAGTCGGTGTCGCAGAATTGGCACACGGCGCTGGCGCGGTCTTCTTCACGGCCGGTCCACAAATTGCAGCCCGCAAAACGGCAAAACACCGCGGGTTGCCCCGCGTTCGCCCCTTCGCCTTGCAAGGTGTAGAAAATTTCTTTCACGCTGTATGTCATGCCGCTATTTTCGCAGCAAGTGGGGACGGTCTTGAAAGATGTCACCCGTGTACGTTGGCAGACAGGTTTTTCAGGCACGATTGGGCGTTATGACATTCATTTCCTACCTACCTCTCATCCGTCAAAGGTCGCCCTTATGCGAAGCCTCGTCCGCCGTTCATTCCTTCAAGGCTGCAAGCGCCAAGCTTGCGCGCTCATGTTGAGCGTGGTGGGTGCGGCCAGCGCCTCGGCACAAATGGTGCAGCACTTTGCCCCCACGGGCGTGTTGCGTGCCGCGATTAACTTGGGCAACCCCATCTTGGCCCAAAAAGACGCCACCACCGGCTTGCCCGTGGGCGTGTCTGTCGATTTGGCCACGGGGCTGGCTGCCAAGTTGGGGGTGCCGTTGAAGTTGGTGGTGTTTGATGCTGCCGGCAAGTCGGTCGACGCGGTGAGTACCGAGCAAGCCGACATTGGATTCTTTGCCATCGACCCGTTGCGCGGTAACGCCATTGCCTTCACCCCGCCTTATGTGTTGATTGAGGGCAGTTATTTGGTCAAGCAAGACTCGCCGCTGACCCGCAATGAGGAGGTGGACCAAGCCAAACACACCGTGGTCGTGGGCAAAGGCAGCGCTTACGACTTGTACTTGAGCCGCGAAATCAAACACGCCCAATTGCTGCGCAGCCCCACCTCACCCACGGTGGTCGACTTCTTTGTGGCCAACGGTGCCGATGTGGCGGCTGGCGTGAAACAGCAGCTCGAAGCCGATGCCCAGCGCGTGCCGAATTTGCGTTTGTTGCCTGGCCGCTTCATGGTCATTTCGCAAGCCATGGGCCTGCCCAAAAGCCGTGGCGACGAGGCCGCCAAGTATTTGAACCAGTATGTCGAAGAGATGAAAGCCAGTGGTTTCGTGGCCCAAGCGCTGAAGAAGCACCGTATTGAGGGGGCCGCTGTGGCCCCAGCGGCTGCCCCTTAACGGCTGCTCAAAATGGCTTGCGCGACTTCGTTGAAGCCAGTGCCCCGCTCTGAAGGCGTGATGTAGCGGGGCAAATTCTGCAAGTTGGGCACAAACCGCTGGATGTTGGCCACGCCCACGCTGTTTGCAAAATGGGCAAACATCAGCTGGTCGTTGGTGGAGTCGCCCACGTAGGCCCAAGCGTCAAGTTCGGCATCCAGATCACGCTGAAACAACTCGCGCACGATCCAGCGCGCGCCTTCGAGTTTGTTGTGAGTCCCAAACCATCCATTGATGTGAATGCTGCTGACCGTGGCGTTCATGCCTGCGTTTTGCATGAGCTGGACCACACGCGTGATCTGATCAACGTCTAGGTGATGAAACTCGCTGTGGTCAATCGCGATGTCCGTTTCGCGACCCTCAGAGTCGTGCGAAGCCTGTGCGTCCGGCACCGAGTGCAGTACTTGCTGCATGACCGCTTGCATGCGGCTACTGTTGTGTTCCCGTGTGATGGCATCTTGTAGATAAAGTTTGCGCGTGCCTAGCAATGCCACGGCACCGTTTTCAGCCACGATGGCATCGACGGGCCAGCTTTGAGCAAAGGGCGCACTCCAGCCCACAGGGCGGCCCGTGATGGCAACGACCGCATAGCCTGCGTTTTTGAGGTCGTGTAGCGCTTGCAGGGCGTCTGGCGTCATGGCGCCATCGCTGGTCAGGGTGTCGTCAATGTCGGTGAGCACCCCTCGGATGCGCTGACGTTGTGCAATGGGCCAATTGGAAAGTGCGAGCATTTTGAGATTGTCGACTATGGTTTTTACCCTGCTTTGACGCAGAGGCGGTGGGTCAAAATACTGTCATGTGGTGTCGCCACAATTTAGGTTTCTCTTCAAGGAGTTTTGAATGACTTTCTTCCAACGTTCTAAGGTCGTGGTGTCGTGTTTGGCCGCTTTGAGTGGCCTGACCCATGTGGGCGCACAGGCTCAAACTGAAATTCAGTGGTGGCACTCCATGTTGGCTGTGAACGGTGAATGGGTCAATGATTTGGCCAAGAACTTCAATGCCAGCCAAAAAGAATACAAAGTTGTGCCAGTCTTCAAGGGCAGCTACGACGAGTCCATGACGGCGGCTGTGGCTGCTTTTCGTGCGGGCAATGCGCCTCATATCTTGCAAGTGTTTGAGGTCGGCACTGCCACCATGATGGCTAGCAAAGGCGTGGTCGTGCCAGTGGGTAAGGTCATGCAAGATGCGGGATACAAGTTTGATCCTGCGGCCTATGTGCCCGCTGTTGCGGGTTACTACACCTCACCCAAAGGTGAGATGTTGTCCTACCCCTTCAACAGTTCCACCACGGTGTTTTATTTCAACAAAGATGCTTTCAAAGCCGCTGGCATTTCGACCGACAAGCCTCCTTCAACTTGGCCTGAAGTCGCTTTAGCTGCCGCCAAATTGAAGGCGAGTGGTCACAAGTGCCCGTTGACCTTGGCTTGGCAAGGCTGGACCCAGCTTGAAAGCTTTTCGACGTGGCACAACACCGAACTCGCCACACAAGGTAACGGCATGCGTGGCATGAATGCAAGGTTGGTGGTGAATTCGCCTTTGCACGTGCGTCACATCGAGAACTTGGGCAACATGGCCAAGCAAGGCCTGTTTGTTTACAAAGGCCGCGGCAATGTGCCAGAGGCGACGTTTGTCTCGGGTGAGTGCGCCATGATCACCACGTCCTCTGGCTTTTACGGCAACGTCGCGAAAAATGCCAAATTTGCCTACGGCTTGTCGACCTTGCCTTACTACCCCGATGTGCCCGGTGCGCCTCAAAATACCGTCATCGGTGGTGCGAGTTTGTGGGTCATGTCGGGCAAAAAAGCTGAGGAATACAAAGGCGTCGCCACATTCTTCAACTACCTCTCTAACGCTGAGGTGCAATCTGCCAGCCACAAACGAACCGGTTATTTACCCATCACTTTGGCGGCGTTCAAGTTGACAGAAGCTTCAGGCTTTTACAAACAAAACCCCGGAACAGATACGGCCGTGAATCAGATGATTCGCAAGACGACCGACAAATCACGTGGTATCCGCTTGGGTAACTACGTGCAGATTCGTGCCATTGAAGACGAAGAGTTGGAGCAAGTGTGGGCGGGTAAGAAGTCGGCCAAGGAAGCGCTAGACACCATCGTGAAACGTGGCGACGAGCAACTTGAGCGGTTTGAAAAAGCCAACACCTCTAAAAACTAATGGCTTGAATTGGCTTTGGAAAAACGTACACCCTTTCGATCGACTTGGTTACCTTGGGTGCTGATTGCACCCCAGGTGACGGTCATTTGCCTTTTCTTTTTTTGGCCAGCTTTGCAAGCGCTGTTGCAGTCCTTACAGCAATCCGACGCTTTTGGCACGTCGGTGGAATGGGTGGGCTTCACCAATTTTCAGCGACTTTGGGAAGACGAGAGTTATCTGGAGTCGTTTCAAACCACGGCTGTGTTTTCAAGTTTGGTCGCTTTTTTAGGCATCAGTATTTCGTTGTGTTTGGCTTACTTTGCCGATCGTGTGGTGCGCGGAACCCTGATTTACCGCACCTTGCTGATTTGGCCCTATGCCGTCGCGCCTGCGGTGGCTGGCGTGGTGTGGTTGTTTTTGTTTTCGCCCAGCATTGGCGTGGTGTCTTACGCCTTGAACCAATGGGGGTTTGATTGGAATGCTTTGCTCAATAGCCGCCATGCCATGGCCTTGATCGTCATGGCCGCAGTGTGGAAGCAAATCTCCTACAACTTCCTCTTCTTTTTGGCCGGTTTGCAAAGCATTCCCAAATCATTGATCGAAGCCGCGGCCATGGACGGGGCGGGGCCTTGGCGCAGGTTTTGGACGATTCAGTTTCCATTGCTGTCGCCCACCAGTTTCTTTTTGCTGGTCATCAACGTGGTTTACGCTTTTTTCGACACCTTTGGCATCGTCGATGCCGCGACCAAAGGCGGACCCGGTAAAGACACCGCCATCTTGGTTTACAAGGTGTACTTTGACGGTTTCAAGGCCATGGACTTAGGCGGTTCTGCTGCGCAGTCGGTGGTCTTGATGGTGATCGTCGTGGCGTTGACTGTGGTTCAGTTTCGCTTTGTTGAGAAGAAAGTGAATTACTGAGCATGATCGAACGCAATCGGTTTTTGGATGTCTTGTCGCACTTGGTGTTGATCATCGGCGTGGTGGTGGTGGCCTTTCCGGTCTACGTCACGTTTGTGGCCTCTACCCACACCATGCAAGAAGTTGTTCAGGCGCCCATGCCTTTATGGCCTGGGTCGCATGCTTGGGAAAACTACACAACTGCTTTGTTTGGCGATGGTTCTGGCAACGCGCCTGCTGTTGGGCGGATGATGATGGTCAGTTTGATCACGGCGTTGGTGATTGCGTTGGCCAAGATCAGCATGTCTTTGCTGTCTGCTTTTGCGATTGTGTATTTCAAGTTTCCCTTTCGTATGGCCATTTTTTGGGCCATCTTCATGACCTTGATGCTGCCTGTTGAGGTGCGCATTGGCCCGACGTATCAAGTGGTTGCAGATTTGGGGCTGCTTAACAGCTATGCAGGATTGACGGTGCCTTTGGTGGCATCAGCCACGGCCACTTTTTTATTCCGTCAGTTTTTTCTGACCATCCCTGATGAGTTGGTCGAGGCGGCACGCATGGATGGCGCGGGTCCGATGCGCTTTTTCAAAGACGTGTTGTTGCCCTTGTCCACCTCCAGCATGGCCGCGCTGTTTGTCATTCAATTCATTTACGGCTGGAATCAATACCTTTGGCCCTTGTTGGTCACCACAGAAGAGCGCATGTACCCCGTGGTGATTGGCATCAAACGCATGATTTCAGGGGGCGACGCGCAAACCGAGTGGAACATCGTGATGGCCACCGCCATGCTCGCCATGATTCCACCTGCGTTGGTGGTGATCTTGATGCAGAAGTGGTTTGTCAAAGGCTTGGTGGATACAGAGAAATAAACATGGCATCGATACAACTCAAACACCTCATCAAGCGATATGGCGCAGGCACCAAGACCGTCAACGTGCTGCATGGCATTGACGCCACCATTGAGGATGGCGAATTCATCGTGATCGTTGGACCATCAGGATGCGGCAAGTCCACCCTGTTGCGCATGATCGCTGGATTGGAAGAGGTCAGCGAAGGCGATATTTGGATCGGGGACCGCATCGTCAATCAGCTAGAGCCGGCTCAACGTGACATCGCCATGGTGTTTCAAAACTACGCCTTGTATCCGCACATGACCGTGTTTGACAACATGGCTTACGGACTCAAAATCGCCAACGTTGCCAAAGCAGAGATACAAGCGCGTGTGGCCAAAGCCGCTGGTATTTTGGAGTTGGGGCACTTGTTGCAACGCAAACCCCGAGAACTGTCGGGCGGGCAGCGACAACGCGTGGCCATGGGGCGGGCCATTGTGCGTCAGCCCCAAGTTTTTTTGTTTGATGAGCCGCTCTCCAACTTGGATGCCAAACTGCGTGCCCAAACACGGCTTGAAATTCAAAAACTGCATCGCGAATTAGGTATCACGTCTTTGTTTGTGACACATGACCAAGTCGAGGCGATGACGCTGGCGCAACGCATGATGGTCATGAATGGCGGTGTGGTCGAACAATTTGGCACACCCGAAGAGGTTTACAACCGACCTGCAACCACCTTCGTGGCGAGCTTCATGGGCGCGCCGCCCATGAACTTGTTGTTGAAAGTGCCGGGCGTGCCAGTTGGGCTTGTGTTGGGGGTTCGACCTGAGCACATGCAAGTCTTGTCTGGCCCTGGTGGTTCAGGTTGGACTGGCGAGGTGGAGGCGCTTGAAATGTTGGGCGCTGAGCGTTTGGTTTATGTGTGTGTCGGTGAAGAGCGTTTGATTGTGCGTATCGATGAAAGTGCTCAACCCCCCGCGATTGGGGCCCGCGTTGTGGTCACTGCGCGGGCGGATCGCTTGCATTGGTTCAATGCGCAAACAGGCTTGCGTGTCGAACAAGGCGTGAACGAATAAGTCCCATGCGTTTGAGTGATTGGCCTTACCCAACTTGGATTGCACATCGCGGTGCTGGTTTGCTCGCGCCCGAAAACACCTTGGCCGCTTTCCGTCTGGGCGCGCAATATGGTTATCGGATGTTTGAGTGCGATGCCAAACTGAGTGCGGATGAGGTGGTGTTTTTGTTGCATGACCACCACTTAGACCGCACCTCGTCTGGGGCAGGTGTTGCAGGGGATGTGCTTTGGCGCGACTTGTCACGTCTTGATGCGGGGGGCTGGCATTCGCGTTTGTTTGCAGGCGAGCCTTTGTGCACCTTGGAGGCGGTAGCCCAGTTTTGTATCGCGAACCAATACGCTTTGAATATCGAAATTAAACCCACACCTGGCGTGGAATATCGCACTGGTGAGTGCGTAGCCGCCTTGGTTCAGAATTTGTGGAAGGGGCAAGCCTTGCAGCCTCTGCTGACTTCGTTCAAAGAGGATGCACTGGCGGGCGCCAAGACCGTGGCCCCTGCTTTGCGACGCGGCTTGTTGTTGAGCGACTGGCGAGATGACAGCTTGGGCATCGCCGAGCGTTTGTCTTGCGTGGCGTTGGTGTGCAACCACGGCCTGTGGGATGCAACGCGTGTGCAAGCGGCCAAGGCTTTGGGCATGAAGACCTTGAGCTACACGGTTAACGATCTCCAAACTGTCCAGCACCTTCAAGCATTGGGGACAGACGGCATCATCACTGACCGCGTGGATCTTTTTTCGCCGGGGTCACCATGGACGGTTTGATGCTGCCTGCCGCCACAGGTTTGCATATCGGCATTGAAGTCGCCGGAACTTTGGCGTTTGCGCTGTCGGGCATTGTTGAGGCTGCACGCAAAAAGCTTGATGCTGTGGGCGTGTGTGTGGTGGCCGGCGTGGCCGCATTTGGTGGCGGCACCTTGCGTGATGTGTTGCTGGATCGGCGGCCGCTGTTTTGGATTGAGCAGTCTTGGTACGTGTGGTCGGTGCTGTTGCTGTGCATGGCCGCCATGTGGCTGATGCGGGCCAAGCACTTCAGGCCCACGCAACGCTCCATGCAATGGCCGGATGCTTTGGGGCTGGGCTTGTTTGCTGCCACAGGCACCCAGATTGCCTTGGGGCTGCACATGCCAGCATTGATCTCGGTGCTGATGGGCGTGATCACCGCCACCTTTGGCGGCGTGCTGCGCGACATTGTGTGCAACGAAATTCCCACCGCTTTTCACGACCACCACCCTTACGCCGTCTGCGCGTTTGCGGGCGGCTGGGTCGTGGTGCTGTTGCAGTGGTTGGGGTTTGACCCTGATTGGGTTGTCGCTTTGGGGGCTGCGACTGCCACACTGCTGCGCTTGGCCGCGCTGCACTTTGAATGGCGTTTGCCGACTTGGAAATTGGACGGGGACGACTGAGAGCGTCGCCCCCGCTTGACGCCAGGCTGCTGAGCTTATTCAGCCACGATGCCTTTAAGTTGAATCACCCGGCCCCAGCGCGGGTAGTCTTTAGCCACGATGGCACCCAATTCATCGGGCGTCGATGCGCTGGCATCTAAGCCCGCCTTGCCCAAAATGTCTTTCACCTGCGGCTGCTGCAAGATGCTGGCGAACTCAGTGTTGAGTTTGTTCACCGTGGCTGACGGTGTTTTGGCGGGTACAAAGAAAGCGTACCAAAGGTCCACGTCAATGGCTTTGTAGCCCAGCTCTTGGAAGGTGGGTACATCGGCCGCCACGGGGTGACGCTTGGTGCTGCCCACGGCCAAGGCGTTGAGCTTGCCCGCCTTCACAAAACCTTGGGCGACGTGCACGGGCAAAAAGCCCACCATCAGCTCACCGGCCAACAGGTCTTGTGTGTAACCGGCGGTGCCACGGTAGGGCACATGCAGCATGAAGGCCTTGGTCTCTAACTTAAACAACTCCATCGCCATGTGGTGCGGTGTGCCCACGCCGGGCGAGCCAAACGACACAAAGCCAGGCTTGGCCTGCGACAGGGTCACCAAGTCTTTCACCGACTTGATGCCGGTCTTGGGGTTGGCCACCATCATCAAGGTGCCGTAAGCCGACATCGACACGGGGGCGAAGTCTTTGGTGGGGTTGAAGGACGCGTTTTTGTAGAGCTGCGAGGCGATCAACATGGTGTTGGCACCCATCAGAATGGTGTTGCCGTCCGGTGCGGCCTTGGCCACAAAGTCCGCACCAATGTTGCCGCTGGCGCCAGGCATGTTTTGCACCACCACCGGTTGCCCCATTTTTTCAGCCAACTGCGCTTGCACGGTGCGGGCGATGGTGTCCATGCCGGTGCCGGGCGTGAAGGGCACGATGATTTTGATCGGCGCGTTGCTGGGCTGTGCGAAAGCGCTGCAGGCCAGCAAGAGGCTTGCACCGCAGAGTGCCAGGCGTTGGCGTAAGGTGATGCGATTCATCATGGGGTCCTTCATAGCGTTCTGGCTGGAATCTTGAACAAAGCTTCTGCGTTGCTTTGGTAGAACTTTTTCTTGGCGGCAGGGTTCATGTCCATGCCGTCCAGCGCGTGCACTTCGTCGATGGCGTATTGGTAGGGGTAGTCCATCGCGTAGAGCACGCGGTCTTCGCCCACCACGTCTTGGGTGAAGGCAATGGCTTTGTGCCACGCCATGCCGCTGCAGGTGATGTGGAAGTTGTCGCGCAGGTAGTCGCTTGGCTTGCGTTTCAACGGTTTCACGCTTTCGTAGCGGTTAGAGCGCACCGTGGCGGCGTGCATGTAGTCCAAGCGATAGGCCCAAAACGGCAGCGCTTCGCCCATATGGCCCAAGATCACTTGCAACTTAGGGAAGTGGTCAAACACGCCGGAGGTGATGAGTTTCAAGGCATGCAAGCCTGTCTCGACCCCGAAGCCGTAAACCGCACCGTCCAAACCCGACTCCAAGAACGGCTGGATCATGTTGGCGGGGGGCGTGTTGGGGTGCAGGTAGATGGGGGTGTCGTGGGCCTGCGCAGCTTCAAAGATTTCCCAGAACTTGGGGTCTGACAAATACTCACCGTGGGTGTGCGAGTTGATGATGACCGAGTTCATGCCGAGCTTGTTCACACCGCGTTCGATCTCTTGCGCGGCTGCGGCAGGATCTTGGGGTGCGATGGCGATCATGCCGGCAAAGCGGGTGGGGTGACGGCGCACGCCTTCCGCCAATTCGTCGTTGGCAAACTTGGCGAACGACACGGCCGTGGCTGTGTCCATGCATTGCACGCCGGGGGAGGTGAGGGCGATGATTTGCATGTCAATGCCCGCATCGTCCATGTGGCCGAGGCGCACTTGGTCGAGGTCAGTCAAGCAGCGCATGATGTGTTTGGCGCGTTCGCTGGGGCTGCTCATGTAAAAGCCCATCAAGCTTTTGAAGCCGGGGTCCACATGGGGCTGCGCCAAGATGTTGCGGTAGATGTCCAGCATCTCGCTGGGGCAAAACGCCTCTTCGGTGGCGATGCGTAAATACGGCGCTTTGCCGGGGCGTTGGGTGTTGGGAAGTGACATAGGTTTAAACAATCTTGACGCTCAAATTGGGAAGGCCGTCGATGTGCATTTCAATCACATCACCGCGCACCACGGGGCCGACGTTCTCAGGTGTGCCCGCATAAATGATGTCGCCGGGGAACAGCTCAAACGCCTCGGAGAGCTTGGCGATTTGTTCGGCCACCGACCAGATCATTTGGTTCAAATCGGCTTTTTGTTTCACTTGGCCGTTGACCTTGAGCCAGATGTCGCCTTTGGCAAAGTGGCCGGTTTGCGCCACCTTGTGCACCGCGCCGATGGGGGCAGATTGGTCAAAGCTTTTGCCAATCTCCCAAGGCTTCTTTTGGTCGCCCATACCGCGTTGTAAATCGCGGCGCGTCATGTCCAGGCCCAGCGTGTAGCCGTAAACCAAGTCGAGCGCTTTGTCGACCGAGATGTTGCGTCCACCCTTACCCAGCACCGCCACTAACTCTGCTTCGTAGTGGTAGTTTTTGGTCAGCGTGGGGTAGGGGTGGTTGGCCACGGTGCCGGTGGGCACGTACTGAATGGCATCGGTGGGTTTTTGGAAAAAGAAGGGGGGTTCGCGTGTGGGGTCAGAGCCCATTTCGCGGGCGTGTGCCGCATAGTTGCGGCCAATGCAGTAGATGCGACGGATGGGAAACATCTCGTCCGAACCCACGATGGGAATGTAGGTGGCGGGCACGGCAAATGGTGTTTTTGGCTGGCCACTGGCAAAGCCAGGTGTGGCGCAGCCGGCCAAGGCGCCGGTGGTGACCAAGGCGGAGTTTTGGAAAAAGTGACGACGGTCCATGAGCTTGTCTCCTTGAAAGAATTTATGACTTGGCGGCGAAGCCAGCCACTTGCTTGTAGTTGTCCGAGATTTGGCGCAGCTCGGCTTGGCTGATCAAATCGTCGATGTGACCAAAAGGCTGGCCACTGCTGAGTTCATCAGCCTTCATGATGATGGCGTCTGGCGGCACGGTGCGGTTGGTTTGCACAATCTTGGCGGTGGTGGGCAAGCGCAGGTCTTGGTACTGTTGCAAGGCAGACACCACGTCGGTGTTTTTGCTCAGCAGGTCGGCCAGGGTGCGTGCGTCGATCAAGCTTTGTGCGGAGCCGTTGGAGCCGCGTGGGTACATGGGGTGGGCCGCATCGCCCATCAAGGTGATGCGGCCAAAGCTCCATTGCGGCAGGGCGTCTTTGTCGACCATGGGGTACTCAAACACACGCTCAGCCGACATGATCAAGTTGGGCACATCGAGCCACGGGAACCTCCAGTCTTTGAAAATATCGATGCAATCGTTGGCGTTGCCAGCTTTGTTCCAGTCGTTCATCTTGGTGCCGGGGCGTTCGATCTCGGCCATCCAATTGATGAGTTGGTTGCCTTGACCGTCCACGTTGTCCACGATGGGGTAGATCACCATCTTGCCGGTGTCGATGGAGCCCACACGCATGTAGCTCTTGCCGGTCAAGATGGGTTTGTGCACGGTCACGCCACGCCAGGTGTTGATGCCCGCAAAGCACACCTTGTCGTCAGGGAAGAACTGTTTGCGCACGGCGGAATTCACGCCGTCGCAGGCCACAGCCACATCGGCTTGCACTTGGTGCGTGCCGCCAGAGGCCAACTCAAACGTGATGGTGGCGTGCTGCTCGGTTTGGTCCACGCGAATGCAGCGGTGGCCGGTGTGCACATGGTCAGCACCCAAGCGCTTGACGGTTTCGTCAAACAAAATGCGGTGCAATTTGCCACGGTGAATGCCTAGCTCAGGCGTGGCGTAGCCGTCGTGGCGGCCGCGCAACTCTTTGTAAACGTATTGGCCGTAGCGGTTGTAAAACACGCTCTCCAAGTTCTCGATGGCCACCGCTTCGAGTTGCGGCAGTACCCCCAATGCGGCCAGTTCTTTGGTGCCATGGGGTAGCAAGGTGATGCCCACGCCCATTTCTTTGACCTCGGGTACGCTCTCGTACACATCGCAGGCAATGCCGCGTTCGTGCAGACCTAAGGCGAAGCCTAGGCCTGCAATGCCTCCGCCAATAATGGCGACTTTGATGTCTGTCATCGTTTATCCCGATTCAATGAGTTGATTGGTTTGTTAGCATGCAAACGATTATTGTGGGCGGCCTAGCAGCTGCGTATCCATAGAAACCCGAATTCATGAACCTCACCCATATGTACCAACGCCCTGGCTTTTTGCTCAGGCGCTCGCACCAAATCTCAGCTGCTGTGTTCGAAAACGCCTGCGCGGGTGTAGGCCTGACGCAAGCGCAGTACGGCGCTTTGATGGTGCTGTCTAGCGAGCCCGGCATTGACCAAAGCCGTTTGGCGCGCGCCTTGGCGTTCGACAAAGTCACGGTATTGCGGGTGCTTCGGGGCTTGGAGGAGCGCGATTTGGTGGTGCGTGAGGTGTCGGCCAACAGCCGCCGTCACATGGCGGTGCAGTTGACCGCAGCAGGTAAAAGTTTGCTCAAAAAAGCGGAGGCTCCAGTGCATGAGGCCTACGAACAATTGATGGCTCCGCTGAATGAGGCTCAGCGCAAGCAGTTGGTGGGCTTGTTGCAAACCTTGACCGACAGTTTGGGCGACCAAGCGCGGGCCGCCTTTGTGCCCTTGCAAGATGGCTGATCTGCCCGTTCTTTATTCGTTTCGCCGTTGCCCCTACGCCATGCGTGCACGCTTGGCCTTGCGTGTCAGCGGTGTGGCTTATGAGCACCGCGAGGTGGCGCTGAAAGCCAAACCTGCACCGATGTTGGCGGCGTCGCCCAAAGGCACGGTGCCGGTGCTGTGCTTGCCGTCGGGTGAGGTGTTGGATGAAAGCTTGGACATCATGCACTGGGCTTTGCGGCACAACGACCCACAAGTTTGGCTGCCCAGTTCGCCCGAGGCACAAGCCGAGGCCGACGCAGGCATTGCGTTGAACGATGGAGAATTCAAAGCCCATCTGGATCGTTACAAATACCCGCAGCGTTTTGGCTTAGAGAGTGGTTTGCCACACCGAACGCTGGGTGCCAAAGTGTTGATGCAGTGGGAGTTGATTCTGCAAGCGAACGTGCAAACCCATGCGCAAGTGCAAGCTTATTTGTCGGGGGCGCAGTTGGGCTTGCTCGACGCCTGCGTGGCCCCCTTTGTGCGCCAGTTTGCACGCACCGACCGCGTGTGGTTTGACACGCAGCCATGGCCTCAGTTGTCGAAATGGCTCATGGCATTTGAAAAGTCAGAGGCCTTTGTTGAGGTGATGGGCAAGCACCCAGTGTGGCTGCCGCCTGAGGCCTGACGCCTGAAGCTTGGGTGGGTCGCAACCCCTTGGGGTTGCGCTTAGGCGGCAGACTTTAAAAAGTCCATCACCAACGCCCATTGCCCCGGCACATTCAGAGCGGGCGCATGGCCGCAGCCTGCAATTTCCACCGTCTGCAACTGACCCCTTGCGCCCGGGCCGCGCGTGTGCATGGCTTGCAGGGTGTCGGTTGAAATCAAGTCGGAGTTGGCGCCGCGCATCACCATCACTGGGATTTGAAGGGCGTCGTACTCGGTCCACATGGGGTATTCGGGCACTTCACGGAAAAACTGCTGAGTAATGGCGGGGTCGTAATGGGGCGTCACGCGGCCATCGGGTAAGCGGCGGGTGGAGGTTTCCGTCAGGTGCGTCCACTGCGCATCGGTGTGAAAACCAAACGGGGCATACGCTTGGCGAAAGAAGGCTTCGAGTTCAGGCACGGTGTCAAACGCAGGGGGCTGACCGGCGTAGGCTTTGATGCGTTCTACTGCGATGGTCGAAATTTCAGGCGCGATGTCGTTGAGCATCAAGCTGCGAATGCGGCCTTGGAAGGCGGGCAACTCCAGGCCTGCTGCGCACACCAAGCCCAAAGCGCCGCCCATGGAGGTGCCAATCCAGTGGGCTTGATGGATGTTCAACCCGTCCATCAACGCCAAGGCCGTGCGTGCGTAGGTGGCAAAGCTGTAGTCGTGCTGGGGTGCATGGCTCCATTGGCTCAGGCCTCTGCCGATGGTGTCGGGGCAGATCACGCGGTATTGGTCGCAGAGTTGTTCGGCCAATGCATCAAAGTCGCGGCCCGTGCGCGCCAAGCCATGCCACGCAATGACCGCAGGCAGCGACGGGTCACCCCACGCGGTGTAGTGGAGGTTGAAGCCGTGGCATTGCAAATAGTGAGAGCTGAATTTCATGATGGCTTCAGTTTACGATTGCGCCATGCAACTGCAAGAAATTTTGTACTCTCAAGGCTTTGGTACGCGCCGTATTTGCGCGGGTTTGATTCAGCAAGGCCATGTGCAGGTCGACTTAGGTGAGGGCCTAGTGGACTGCGACAACCACCTCGAAGACGTGGCCGTCAAAGCGGGCCTCATGTACTCAGTGCAGGGCGTTTTATGGCCGTACCACGAGAAGGCCTATGTGCTGCTGCACAAGCCCGCGGGTTACGAGTGTTCGCACAAGCCGTCGGCATGGCCCAGCCTCTACACCTTGCTGCCGCCCGCGCTGCGCCAACGCCCGCAAAAAAGTGCGGTGCAAGGCGTGCAAGCGGTGGGCCGCTTGGACCAAGACACCACCGGCATGCTGGTGTTGACCGACGACGGTCCCTTGATTCACCGCATGAGCTCACCCCGTCACCATGTGCCCAAGGTGTACGAAGTGACGACCGACGATCCGCTGGACGACAAACAGGTGCAGCGTTTGCTCGACGGCGTGGTGCTGGACGATTCGCCCAAGCCCGTCAAAGCCGCCGCCTGCGAGGCTGTGGCCGAGCATCACATGCGCCTGACGTTGACCGAGGGCAAGTACCACCAAGTCAAACGCATGCTGGCCGCGGTGGGCAACAAGGTGGTGGGGCTGCATCGCTCGCAAATTGGCGCCATGCCTTTGCCGGCTGAGTTGGCGCCGGGCAAGTGGCGCTGGATTTCTGAGGATGAGTTGAAGCTGTTGGCGACCAACAGTTTGAAGACCACTTAATTGGGCATCACTGGCATGGGCGCGCCGGTCTTCAGTTCAACACGACTGGCCGTTGCTTGGCCTGATTAAGGTTTGTCGCGCAAAAACGCCGTGATCAATGCCAGCGTCTGCGCCGGCTGATCGCGGTGCGGCGAATGGCCACAGGCGGGCAGGGCGTGTCGCTGAATTTCTGAGCTGGGCGCAATCTCTTCAATTTGCGCCAAGGTGCCGTAGGCGTCGTTCACGCCTTGCAAGGCCAACACGGGGCAGGAGATGGCTTGGCATTCAGTCCGAATGTCAAAGTTTCGAAAACCGGGCGACAGCCACACGTCGTTCCATTGCCAAAACGCGGTGTCGACGTGGGCATGAAATTTAGCCAAGCGTTCGCGTAAGCGGCCACCCTGGGGCGTGCTGTCTAAAAACGCCGCACGCGCGGCTTGAATGGCTTGGATGGACACCGCCTCCACCTTCACATGCGGTGCCATGACGATGCACGCGCTCAAGGTGTGGCGTGCCGCGTGCAGCAACGCGATGGTGCCGCCGTCGGAGTGGCCCAGCAAGACGGGCGCTTGAATGTGCAATGCTGCCAACAGTTCAGGTAGCACGCTCCAAGCTTGGTGGTGCATGTAATGGGGTGGCAAGGCGTTGGCCCCACGCACATCGGCGATGTCCTCCGACTGGCCGTAGCCCCGCCTTGAAAACACAACACCCGAACGCCCCGTGGCGTGACAGACCTGTTCGGGCCAAAAACCTTCGCGGCTGCGCCACATCGCGACCGAGCCCAAGCCTTCGTGCAAAAACACCAACGGCGCGCGTGCAGGACGGCCCTCGGTGGGGCGAAGGGCGGGGATGTGCACCACTTCAAGGCGTGAATCTTTGCGCTGCATCAAATTCATCGTCACATCGTAAGCCGTTGTCTAAGTGGGGCACAGGCGCGCTCGTTACACTTGAGACACGTTTTTCAAAGGTGTTTCCCCCGTGATTTTGTTTCAACGCGTGACGCAGGCCCTCGCAGCCGCACTGGTTTTGGCTTGTTTTTCTGCACAAGCTGCCAACCCGATTTTTGTGCTCAATTCACAAGACGCCAACGTCAGCGTGATTGACCCCTCCACGTGGAAAGAAACCCACCGCATCGCGACCGGCAAAGAGCCGCACCACCTCTATCTCACGCCCGACGAAAAATCGGTCATCGTGGCCAATGCGGGCAGCGACTCGCTCACTTTCATCGACCCCCGCACGGCACAAGTGCAGCACATGATTCGCGGCACTTTGGACCCGTATCAGCTGCGTTTTTCGCCCGATATGAAGTGGTTTGTGACGGTGGCCAACCGCCTCAACCACATCGACATTTACCGCTGGGACGGCCAAGTGCTGACTTTGGCCAAGCGCATTCCGTCGGGCAAAACGCCCAGCCACATTTGGATTGACACCAAAAGCACCACTGCCTACGCCACCATGCAAGACAGCAATGAGTTGGTCGCGGTGGACTTGGCCACCCAAACTCTGAAATGGCGCGTCAAAACAGGCCAAATGCCCGCCGACGTGTTTGGCACGCCCGATGACAAGCACCTCTTGGTCGGTTTGACAGGTGACGACCATGTGGAGGTGTACGACGTCACCGGCCCGCAAGCCAAGCTGGTCAAAACCATTCCAACCGGTCAAGGCGCACATGCCTTCCGCGCTATGGGCGATGGCCGCCATGTGTTCGTGGGCAACCGCGTGGCCAACACCATCAACAAGATCGACTACACCACCTTGACCTCGGTGGCGCAGTTCAAAGCACCGGGCGGTCCTGACTGCATGGAAGTCACGGCCGATGGCAAGTTGCTGCTGGTGTCTTCGCGTTGGATCAAAAAAGTCAGCGTGATTGACTTGAGCAACGGCCAGTTGTTGCGCCAAGTGAACGTGGGCAAATCGCCGCACGGCATTTGGACCTTGGACCACGCCAAGCGTTTTTAAGCGCCATGTTGTTTAACCAAGCCTTGCACCATGGCATGCCTAAGTTTGTGCGCCATGGGCTGTCGGGTTTTTTGGCCGTTTTGATGTCGGTCAGCGCGACCGCCCAAGCCGCCTCGCCTTGCAACAAACCGCTTTACCTCACGTTTGACACCGGCCACATGGGCGTGGCGCCTTTGATTGCCGAAGTGTTGCAGCGCCAAAACGTGAAGGTCACTTTCTTTGCAGCTAACGAGCCTACGCAAGAGGGCGATGGCACCTTGGGCGAGCATTGGGCGAGTTGGTGGCGCGCACGCGGCGCGGAAGGCCACGCGTTTGCCTCGCACACGTATGACCATGTGTATTGGCGCGCCGATGCTGGGCACGGCACTTGGCAAATGCGCCCCAGCGCTGGGGCGAACAAAGGTAAAACCGAGGTGTGGAACAGCCAGCGCTATTGCGCCGAATTGCAGCGCGCCAACACCCGTTTGCAGCAGGTGACGGGCCAAACCCCGCTGCCCTTGTTTCGTGCGCCTGGCGGCAAAACCTCGCCCTCGTTGTTGGCTGCGGCCAAGCAATGCGGCTTTGGCCATGTCGGCTGGGCCGACGCAGGCTTCTTGGGCGACGAGTTGCCCAGCGACAAATATCCCAACGCTTTGCTGCTGCAACGCACCTTGAAAAACGTGCGCTCTGGCGACATCTTGATGGCGCATTTGGGCATTTGGTCGCGCCAAGACCCGTGGGCACCCGCGGTGTTGGAGCCGCTGATTGAAGGCTTCAAAGCCAAAGGGTTTTGTTTCGCCACGCTGGCGGCGCATCCACAATTCAAGGCATGGACACACTGACCGATCTGTTTGCCTCTGCACAAGCCGCCTTGTACGAAGGCCTGATGCAACCCTTGGCCTTTGCGCTGGGTCTGGGCAACCGCTTAGAAGACTTGTTCGATGGCACGGGTTGGTTGCTGGTCGGTTTGCTGCAAATCGTGGTCATGGTGGTGGTCATTGGCCCGCTGCAGCGCTGGCGTCCTGCCGAGGCTGAAGGCCCAGCCCGTGCGGTGCGCACCGATGTGATTTACACCCTCATTCACCGCTTGGGGCTGTTTCGCATTGCTTTGTTTTTCACCATCGAGCCCTTGTTAGACGATGCGATGGGCGTGCTGCGCACTGAGGGCGTGGGCTCTTTCCATTTAGACAGCGTGTGGCCCGGCGTGACCGATGGCCCGTGGGCCAGCTTTTTGATCTATTGGCTGGCCTTTGACTTTTTGAACTACTGGCTGCACCGTGCCCAGCACCAGTGGCATTGGTGGTGGGCGCTGCATGCGGTTCACCACTCGCAGCGCCACATGACGCAGTGGACCGATAACCGCAACCACCTGTTGGACGACCTCGTCGGTGCCGTGGTCTGGGTACTGGTCGCGCAAGTGGTGGGCATTGCGCCCAGCCAGTTTGTGGCCGTGGTGGCCCTCACGCAACTCAGTGAAAACTTCCAGCATGCCAATTTGCGGGTGAGTTTTGGCAAATGGGGCGAGCGCCTGTGGGTGAGTCCGCGGTTTCATCGGCTGCACCATGCCATTGGTTTAGGCCATGAAACTCAGCAAAACACAAAGGTGGTCTTGGGCGGCCACAACTTTGGCGTGCTGTTGCCTTGGTGGGACATGTTGTTTGGCACTGCCGATTTTTCAGAAAAATTCGAAGCCACAGGTATTCGCGATCAGGTTGAAAAGGGCGTTGATTACGGCGATGGTTTCTGGGCACAGCAGCGCTTAGGTCTGATGCGGTTGATGGCGGCTTTGAAGGGCAAAAGCGGGACTTGACCACCTCGGTTATGCTTTTCCAATGCGATTGTTTTTAGATTCTTTTTGGCGCGCTCTGGCCTATTGCCTGATGCCGCGCGTGATGCTGCTGTCTTTGTTGCCCTTGGTCATGCTGTTGGCGGTGACGATGAGCTTGGGCTACTTTTACTGGCAGCCCACCCAAGACTGGGTGCGCGACATGTTGGCCTCTTGGCAAATGTTGCAAAGCATGATGGACTGGCTGCAAGCGCGTGGCGCGGGCGGCCTGCAAAGTGTGATGGTGCAGTTGGTCATCATCTTTGCCATCACGCCGGTTCTGGTCATCATCTCGCTCTTGGCCGTGTCGTTGATGATGACGCCTGCGTTGCTGAACTTGGTGGTGGACCGTCGCTTTCAGCACCTGTCTCGCAAGCAAGGCGGCACCATGGTGAGCAGCTTGATGTGGACCCTGGGCTCCACCTTGGCCGCCGTGCTGGCCATGCTGATTTCACTGCCTTTATGGGTCGTACCGCCTTTGATGTTTGTGGTGCCACCCTTGATTTGGGGTTGGCTGAGCTACCGCGTGATGGTGTACGACGCGTTGCTGGCGCATGCCAGCCGTGAAGAGCGCCTCACGATTGGCCGCCGCCACCGTGGCTGGCTGTTGCTGATGGGCATGTTGACGGGCTACATGGGCGCTTTGCCAAGCATGGTGTGGGCATCGGGCGCTTTTTTTGCCGCTGCGTTTGTGCTGCTCGTTCCTTTGGCCATTTGGATTTACGCCTTGGTGTTCGCTTTCACCTCTTTGTGGTTCACACATTACAGCTTGGCGGCGTTGGAAAGTCTGAGGGCGGAGTCGGACTTTGTGGTGGTCGGCGCCTCAGAACCGCTGCCCGCGCTAGCATTGCCGGATGAACCACACGCCACACCCCCTGTCGTCTGAGACGCGCCCCGAATTTGGTCTGATCATCGTCGGTGACGAAATCTTGTCTGGCAAACGCGCCGACAAGCACATGCCCAAAACCATTGAGTTGTTGTCCGCCCGCGGTCTTACGCTGGAGTGGGCCGATTACGTGGGCGATTCGCCCGAGCGCATCACACGCACTTTGGCCAGGGCTTTTGAGAGCAACAGCATTGTGTTTTCGTGCGGCGGCATCGGTGCCACGCCCGATGACCACACCCGCCAATGTGCGGCGCGCGCTTTGGGCGTGGAGCTCGAGCTGCACCCGCAAGCCGAAGCCTTGATTCGCGAGCGCATGCAAGACACGGCCAAAGAGCAGGGCATTCCCTACGAGCCCGACCGCGCGGACAACGTGCACCGCCTCAACATGGGTGTGTTCCCCAAAGGGGCCAGCATCATCCCCAACCCCTACAACAAGATTCCGGGTTTCAGCTGCCACGGCAAAGGCGGGGGCACGGTGCATTTCTTGCCCGGCTTTCCGGTCATGGCTTGGCCCATGATGGCTTGGGTGCTCGACACGCATTACCCGCATTTGTTCCAGCACGAGGCGTGGATTGAAAAGTCTGTGGTCGTGTATGGCTCGATGGAGGCCACGTTGACGCCTTTGATGGAAACCTTGGAGCGCGAGCATGCGGGCATCAAGGTGTTCAGCTTGCCCAGCGTGGATCACCCCGTGCATGGCCGTCACATTGAATTGGGCGTGAAGGGCGCGCCTGAGCAAGTGGCATTGGCCTATCCCGCGTTGTTGGCAGGCTTGCAGCCGTTTGGCGTGCAATTAGGCCCCGAGTTGGTGCGGCCTTGAGGTTGCTTTGTATTGGTGCATATTTGATGAATTGCACCAATATTGTGCGTTCTGTGGCTGCCTTTTTATGCTTCAAACCACACTCGCGGGCATGACTGAGCCCGAACTCAGTGCAAAATAAGCGGCTTGACGGGTGAAGCGATGGCTGGGCTGGGTCGTTCATGACTTGGCACAGAAACTGCATCCTCAAATCTCGAAACACTTTTTAATCCAACCTACCCTAGCAGGAGAACTTGATGGCCAAGACCGTCGCAGACGTAATCAAAATGGTGAAAGAGAACGAAGTCAAATTCGTGGACTTCCGTTTCACCGACACCCGTGGCAAATGGCAGCACATCACTGCGCCCGTGTCGCAGTTTGACGAAAGCAAGTTCGAAGAAGGTCAAGCGTTTGACGGTTCTTCTATCGCAGGTTGGAAAGGCATTGAAGCCTCTGACATGTTGTTGATGCCCGATCCCAACAGCGCCATCATCGACCCCTTCTTTGAAGAAGTCACTTTGGTTTTGATCTGCGACGTGATTGAGCCTACAGACGGCAAAGCCTACGAGCGTGACCCACGTTCGATCGCCAAGCGCGCTGAGTCTTTCCTCAAGCAGTCTGGCATTGGTGACACCGCCTACTTCGGTCCAGAGCCAGAGTTCTTCTTGTTCGACGAAGTGCGTTGGAGCACTGAGCCAAACAACACGTTCTACGCCATCAACGAATACGAAGCCCCTTGGAACAGCGGCGAGAAAATCGAAGGCGGTAACCGTGGTCACCGTAACCGCGTCAAAGGCGGCTACTTCCCCGTGCCTCCCGTCGATAGCACACACGACATGCGCAGCGAAATGTCGTTGTTGCTCGAGTCCGTGGGCATTCCCGTCGAAGTGCACCACCACGAAGTGGCTGGCGCTGGCCAATGCGAAATCGGCACCAAGTTCTCTACTTTGGTCGAGCGCGCTGACTGGACATTGCTGCAAAAGTATGTGATCCACAACGTGGCCAACGCTTACGGCAAAACTGCGACATTCATGCCTAAGCCTTACGCTGGCGACA
>CANBRM010000015.1 GCA_947371915.1 Comamonadaceae bacterium
CAGCTTCTTTCAAGCTGTTCATGTCCACTTCAGCGGCGCCCAACTGCTCTAAAGCAGCCAATGTCACTTCAGCGTTGTATTTCAAAGTTGTTGACTTGAAACCACGCTTAGGCAAACGACGTTGCAAAGGCATTTGACCGCCTTCAAAACCGACCTTGTGGTAGCCGCCTGAACGCGACTTTTGACCTTTGTGACCACGACCGGCAGTTTTGCCGAGACCGGAGCCGATACCGCGACCGACACGGCGCTTGGCGTGTTTAGCGCCAGGTGCGTGTTTGATGTTATTGAGTTCCATCTTCAACCTTTACAGCACTTTGACCAGATAACTGATCTTGTTAATCATGCCGCGCACCTCTGGAGTGTCTTGCAACTCGCTCACTGAATTGAGCTTGCGCAAACCCAAACCACGGACAGTGGCACGGTGCGATTCTTTAGTACCAATCGGGCTACGAACCAGTTGGATTTTCACAGTTTGTGGGGTAGTCATCGAATGCTCCGAGATTAGGCGAAGATGTCTTCGACGGTCTTGCCACGCTTGGCTGCGACTTCCGAAGCAGTTGTTGCATTGTTCAAGGCATCCAAAGTCGCACGAACCATGTTGTATGGGTTTGACGTACCGTGGCTCTTTGCCACGATGTCAGTGATGCCCATGACTTCAAACACAGCGCGCATTGGACCGCCTGCGATGATGCCGGTACCCTTAGGTGCAGGAATCATCATGACGTTTGCTGCACCGTGGTGACCATGCACCTTGTGGTGAATGGTGCCGTTTTTCAACGACACTTTGGTCATGTTGCGGCGCGCTTCTTCCATCGCCTTTTGCACGGCAGCTGGCACTTCTTTCGACTTGCCCTTGCCCATGCCAACGCGACCATCACCGTCACCGACCACAGTCAAAGCTGCGAAACCGAGAATACGGCCACCCTTAACCACTTTGGTGACGCGGTTGACCGCGATCATTTTTTCACGCAGACCGTCTTCGGGACCATCACCCTGCGTTTTAGCTTGAAATTTAGCCATTTGTAATTTCCAATTCGATTAGAACTGCAAGCCAGCTTCGCGGGCTGCATCGGCCAAAGCCTTGACGCGACCGTGATAAGCGAAACCGGAGCGATCAAACGCAACCTTCTCAACGCCAGCAGCTTTTGCTTTTTCAGCAATCAACTTGCCGATCACTTGCGCAGCATTGACGTTGCCGCCCTTGCCTGTTGCGCCAAGCGCTTTGCGCACATCGACTTCTGCCGTAGATGCAGTTGCCAACACTTTGGTGCCGCAACCAGAAATCACGCTGGCGTAAATGTGCAAATTGGTGCGGTTCACCATCAAACGCGCCACGCCTTGGTTGGCGATACGGATGCGAGTTTGACGTGCCCGGCGAAGACGCTGCTCTTTTTTGGTCAACATGGTGCAGCTCCTTATTTCTTCTTGGTCTCTTTGATCGTGATCTTCTCATCCGAATAACGGATGCCCTTGCCTTTGTAAGGCTCAGGAGGACGAATCGCACGAATCTCAGCGGCCACTTGGCCCACGCGTTGACGGTCAGCACCTTTGATGATGATTTCCGTAGCAGCAGGCGTTTCAACCTTGATGCCTTCAGGCATGTCTATGTTCACGGGGTGAGAAAAACCCACCGCCAAGTTGAGCTTGGCACCTTGCGCAGCGGCTTTGTAGCCCACGCCGACCAACAACAACTTCTTCTCAAAGCCCTTAGTCACACCAGTCACCATGTTGTTGACCAACTGGCGCAAGGTGCCACTCATGGCATTTGCTTCACGAGAATCATCAACTGGCGTGAATGTCACTTGACCAGCTTCGTTAACAACCTTCACCAAAGCGTGAGAAGCAACCGACAGCGTGCCGCCGGTACCTTTGACGCTGATGTGCTGGCTGTTGATTGACACGTCCACACCTTGGGGGACGGTCACAGGCATTTTTCCTACTCGGGACATTTCAGTCTTTCCTTTTGGCTGCGGTTAAGCGACGTAGCACAACACTTCGCCACCGACACCGGTAGCGCGCGCTTTGCGATCTGTCATCACGCCTTGGGGCGTCGTAACGATTGCCACACCCAAGCCATTCATGACTTGAGGAATAGCATCGCAGCCTTTGTAAACGCGCAAACCGGGACGGCTCACACGTTCGATACGTTCAATCACTGGACGACCTGCGTAGTACTTGAGAGCAATCTCAAGCTCAGTCTTGCCAGCGTCTTTTTTAATTTGGAAACCGTCGATGTAGCCTTCGTCTTTCAGCACTTGCGCGATAGCGATCTTCACTTTAGAAGAAGGCACCATCACAGTGGGCTTAGCCACCATTTGCGCATTGCGAATACGAGTCAGCAAGTCGGCGATTGGATCACTCATGCTCATGTTGAATCTCCTGCCTATTACCAGCTGGCTTTAGTGATACCGGGAATGTTGCCTTGGAAGGCTAATTCACGGATCTTGGCTCGGCCGAGGCCAAATTGGCGGAATGTCCCGCGAGGACGTCCGGTGATAGCGCAACGGTTACGTTGGCGCGTTGGGTTTGCGTTACGTGGCAGCTTTTGCAGACCCAAACGGGCAGCAGCACGCTCTTCGTCGCTACGCTTAAAGTCGTTGGCAATCGCCTTCAACTCTGCATGCTTAGCAGCAAACTTGGCAACCAGACGGTCTCGCTTGAGCTCGCGCTCGATCAATGCTTGTTTAGCCATGTTCGATCTCAGTTCTTGAACGGAAAACGGAAACCAGAGAGAAGCGCTTTGCACTCGTCATCAGTCTTTGCCGTTGTCGTGATGCTGATGTTGAGGCCGCGCAGTGCGTCGACTTTGTCGTACTCAATCTCAGGGAAAATGATCTGCTCTTTAACACCGATGTTGTAGTTACCACGACCATCGAACGCACGACCAGAAATACCACGGAAGTCACGAACGCGAGGCAGAGCCACGGTCACGAAACGATCCAGGAATTCGTACATTTGCACGCCGCGCAATGTAACCATACAACCGATAGGCTGCTGCTCGCGGATTTTAAAACCAGCGATAGCTTTCTTAGCCTTGGTCACCACAGGCTTTTGGCCTGCGATTTTGGTCAAATCACTGACAGCGTTGTCCATGACTTTTTTATCAGCCACAGCCTCGCTCACACCCATATTCAGCGTGATTTTGGTCAAACGCGGAACTTGCATGGGCGATGTGTAACCGAACTTAGCGATCAACTCAGGAGCCACTTTTTCGCGATAGTGTTGTTGCAGTCGTGCCATGCTTAAGCCACCTTGATTTCTTCGCCACTGGACTTGTAGACGCGCACTTTTTTGCCGTCAGCCAGAACCTTGATACCAACCCGATCAGCTTTGCCGGTTGCAGCGTTATAAATCGCCACGTTGGACTGATGAATTGGCATTGTTTTTTCAACGATGCCACCTTGCGTGCCAGCCATTGGGTTTGGCTTGGTGTGTTTCTTCACCAAGTTAATGCCATCGACCACCAAGTGGCTGTCATCACTGCGCAGCGACACAACGCCGCGCTTGCCTTTGTCACGCCCAGCGAGGACGATGACTTGGTCGCCTTTGCGAATCTTGTTCATGATGTGCCCTTACAGAACTTCAGGAGCCAAAGACACGATCTTCATGAACTTCTCAGTACGCAATTCACGCGTGACTGGACCAAAGATACGGGTGCCGATTGGCTCCAATTTGGCATTGAGCAAAACTGCTGCATTGCCGTCGAATTTAACGAGCGAACCGTCACCGCGGCGAATGCCTTTGGCAGTACGAACCACCACAGCACTGTAAACCTCGCCTTTTTTGACGCGGCCACGTGGCGCAGCTTCTTTGATGCTCACTTTGATGATGTCGCCCACGCTAGCGTAGCGACGCTTAGAACCGCCGAGCACCTTGATGCACAAAACGGACTTTGCGCCGGTGTTGTCAGCGACATCTAACCGAGATTCAGTCTGGATCATTTATATATTCCCAACTTGCATCAGCGTTTGCTCGACTTGCGTCTTACACCCAACCGATCAGTCTTGGGCCCGTCATCCACGCCACGAACCACTCGCGACGCTTCTACTTGGGCAGATAACTCCGCTTTTTGAGCGGAGCCGCAGATTATGGCACAACTATTTAGTTGGCGTCAATTTATTTCACAAATTTTTCTAACTGCTGTTTTCGTTGACATCGCTGTCTGCGACACAATCTCTTTCATGCCTCATACAGATACACCCCCATCCTCACTGGCTTTTATTGGCGGCGGCAACATGGCCAGCGCCATCATCGGCGGCTTGATTAAGCAAGGTACACCTGCGAACAGCATCTTGGTCATCGAACCCTTTGCCGAGGCTCGCCAGCGGATCGAGCATCAATTTAAGGTCAAAACGTATTCTGCCGCTGGCCCAGAACTTGAGGCTGCTGGCTTGCTCATTTGGGCCATTAAGCCGCAGGTTTTTAAAGAGGCAGCGCTACACACCACGGCCTACTGCAAACATGCTCTTCATTTAAGTGTTGCAGCGGGCATTCGCAGCGACAGCATCGCCCAATGGCTCTGCAGCGAACGCATCGTCCGCGCCATGCCAAACACCCCCGCCTTGGTTGGCCTCGGTCAAACCGGTTTATTTGCGCGTCCCGCGGTCTCCGCAGACGACAAGGCGTGGATTGAACGGATCGTGGCAACCACCGGCCAGCACCTTTGGGTCAACGACGAATCGTTACTGGATGCCGTGACCGCCATTTCAGGCTCAGGTCCAGCCTATGTCTTTTTCTTCATCGAAGCCATGGTGGCAGCGGGCGTCAACATGGGCCTCACCGAAGCACAGGCTCATCAGCTGGCCGTTGGCACTTTTGTTGGCGCCTCTGAATTAGCCCGTAGCGCCAGCGAGTCACCGGCCGTTCTGCGCGAGCGTGTGACCTCCAAAGGTGGCACCACCTACGCTGCCATCACCGCCATGCAAGAGGCGGGCTTGTCTGAGCACTTTAAATCAGCGTTAGTAGCTGCCCAGCAGCGCGCAGCCGAAATGGGCGAAGCATTTGGCAACTAAGCGAGCGTTAAGCCGCACTAAGCAATGCGACAATGGCAACACAAGTCTCTGAACAACTTTTAATCATGAACAAATTCATCACCTATCTCGTTTCAGCTGCCGCCTTGGCGCTTCCTTTGGCTGCCTCAGCGCAAGCCGTTGCACCAGCAACCATGCCTGTCGCCCCAGCGCCGCAAGTCGCGCCTGCCGTGCAAGCCCCTCAAGCTGCCCCTGCCGTGACCTACAAGGCCGAGCCTTATGTGGCGCCCAAAGCAGACAAGAAGGCCAAGAAAAAGAAACACAAGAAAGCTAAAAAATCAAAGAAAACCAAAGCGCATTAAGCAGCGCCTGGTCCTTTGAAAAACAAAAAAGCGCTTGGTCTCCAAGCGCTTTTTTCATGGCGCGCTGAAACCTTCAACCACGCAAAGAAAACCCAATAGCAATGCCTGCAAACACCGTCGCGCCTAGCCAATGGTTGAGTCGAAATGCCCGAAAGCAACCTTCACGACTTCTATCGCGAATGAGCACAAAGTGCCACACCGCTTGCGCCCCCGCTGCGCACAACGCCAAGTCCCACGGCCAACCCAACTGTTGATCGGCCAACACGAGCGCCCAGCCCGCTAGGTAAGTGGCGTAAAAGCCCATCACCGCGGTCACGTCAAATCGCCCCAAGGTGATGGCCGATGTTTTCATGCCAATACGCAAGTCGTCATCGCGGTCGACCATCGCATACTCCGTGTCATAGGCCAGCACCCAAAACAAATTGAACGCGAGTAGTGCCCACGCTTGCCACGGCACCACGCTGCACAAACCTTGCAACGTCAACGTCTGCCAAGTCATGCCTTCCCCCTGCACCACGGCAAACGCCATCGGAATGCCAAAGCTAAACGCCACCCCCAACACGGCTTGCGGCATCGATACATGGCGCTTTGCATAGGGGTAGACCAAGGTCACGGCCAACGCAGCAAATGACCAAGCCACAGCCGCCGCATTGGTGGTCAACACCAGCCCAAAAGCCAACAATGCCAACACAGCACCCACCACCAAAGCCTCACGCACAGACAACGCACCACGCGTCACAGGCCGCTGCGCCGTGCGCTTGACGTGGCGATCAAACTCTCGGTCCGCCACATCGTTGATGCAACAGCCCGCACTGCGCATCAGAATGGTTCCGAGCACAAAGACGGCCAACGCGTGCCAACCCGGCCACCCACCTGCCGCCAGCCACAGCGCCGACAGCGATGGCCACAACAGCAACATCCAACCCGCAGGCCGACTCCAACGGATCAAATCCAAATACAAAGCCAAGCGTTCACGCATACCCATGGCTCACGACAAACGGTGAATGCCCGGCAACTCGCAGGCGTAAATGGCATTGCGCAACGCCGCAATAGCCTCGTAACGGGTAAAACTGCGCCGCCAAGCCAGTACCACGCGTCGTGTTGGCGGGGCCGCACCCTCAGCATCGACGATGGGCAAATAGCGCACGTACGTTTCTTCGCTTTTTTTGCGCTTCTGCGGCTCCAGCGCCTCCTTGGGCACACTCAAACGCGGCACCAAGGTCACGCCCATCCCCGCGGCCACCATGTGTTTGATGGTCTCCAGCGATGAGCCTTCAAAGCTTTTACGAATGCCCTCGGCATGGCTTGAAAAACGAGCAAACTCAGGACAGACCTCCAACACATGGTCTCGGAAACAATGGCCATTGCCCAACAGCAACATGGTTTCGTTCTTCAGCTCTTCGGCGTTGATCTGACTCAGCGCCGCAAAGGGATGGTTGCTCGGCACCGCGGCCATGAAGGGCTCGTCATACAGAGGCGCAGTCGCCAAGCCCGTGTCTGGAAAAGGTTCGGCCATGATGGCGCAATCGATCTCGCCCGTGCGCAACATTTCCAGCAACTTGACAGTGAAGTTCTCTTGCAGCATCAATGGCATTTGAGGCGTCTTTTTGATGTTTTGACGTACCAAGGCCGGCAGCAAATACGGCGCAATGGTGTAGATCACGCCAAGGCGCAAAGGCCCCGCCAATGGGTCTTTGCCCCGCTTTGCAATTTCTTTGATGCTGGCCGCTTGCTCCAACACGCTTTGCGCTTGCCGAACAATTTCCTCTCCCAAACTGGTGACAGCCACCTCATTGGCGCTGCGCTCAAAAAGCTTGACCTCCAGCTCTTCCTCCAACTTTTTGATCGCCACCGACAGCGTGGGTTGCGAAACAAAGCAAGCATCGGCCGCGCGGCCGAAGTGTTTTTCACGGGCCACGGCCACGATGTATTTGAGTTCGGTCAGGGTCATGCGGTCACGCTTTCAAGAAATCTGATTTTCCACCCAACCAACGGGCCACATGCTGATCAGCTTGGCGCGGGTATTGGTCCAGCATCTTAGGCGCCAGGTCACGCGCCCATTCCAACAATTCAACATCCTCCGCCAAGTCGGCAAAACGCAGCAAGGCAGCACCCGATTGGCGGGCGCCTAAAAACTCGCCCGGCCCACGGATTTCCAAATCACGACGCGCGATCTCAAAACCATCTGTTGTCTCAACCATCGCTTTGAGGCGCTCACGGGCCGTCTCACTCAAGCGGCCACTGTCGCCCGTGGCGTACATCAGCACGCAAGCGGAAGCTGCTGCGCCTCGGCCCACTCGGCCACGCAACTGATGCAGCTGCGACAAGCCAAAGCGCTCGGCATGCTCAATCACCATCAACGAGGCGTTGGGCACGTCCACCCCCACTTCAATCACTGTCGTGCTGACCAATACCGCCATTTGCCCACTTTCAAACTTGGCCATTTCAGCCTTTTTGTCAGCCGTCGGCATGCGGGAATGCAGCAAACCCACCAATACCGGCGCACTGCCAAGCGGGTTCAAGGCCTCGGTCAACAAGGCATGTGTTTCGGTTGCGTTGGTCAAATCGATCGCTTCGCTCTCTTCGATGAGCGGACAGACCCAATACACCTGCCGACCTTGGTCAATTTGGTGGCGAATGCGCTCAATCAACTCATCGCGACGGCTCTCGGACACCAAACGCGTCACGATCGGTGTGCGGCCTGGGGGCAACTCGTCCAAGGTAGACACATCGAGGTCAGCGTAGTAGCTCATGGCCAAGGTGCGGGGAATGGGGGTGGCGCTCATCATCAGCATGTGCGGCTCTTGCTGCGCATCACCTGCGCAAGACTCACTGGTTTGCATCTTCTCGCGCAAGGCCAAACGTTGAGCCACCCCAAACCGATGTTGTTCATCAATGATGGCCAAGGCTAGGTTTTTGAACTTCACTTGTTCTTGTATCACCGCATGCGTCCCTACCACCAACGCGGCTTCACCACTGGCGATGAGGGCCAACATCTCGGTGCGCTCTTTCTTTTTTTGACTGCCTGTGAGCCACGCCACACGCTTACCCAAGGGTGACAACAAGGGCTCAAGCCAGCCGATGAGCTTGCGAAAGTGCTGCTCCGCCAAAATCTCGGTCGGCGCCATCAGGGCGCATTGCCAGCCGCCATCCATCGCGATGGCTGCGGCCAGCGCCGCCACCACGGTTTTGCCCGAGCCCACATCGCCTTGCAGCAAGCGGTGCATAGGCACTTGACGCATCAGGTCTTGCGCCAACTCCTCACCGACACGCCGCTGTGCCCCTGTTAAAGCAAAAGGCAACACCCCCAGCAACTGCTCATGCAAGCCACCCGCGCGCAATTTCAAGGCGGGTGCGCGGAGCAAATCACGCGCGCGTTTGGACTGCAATTGCGACAGTTGTTGCGCCAACAGTTCTTCAGCCTTGAGGCGCTGCCATGCGGGGTGCGTGCGATCCTCCAACTGCGCCAACGACACATCGGGCGTGGGATGATGCAAAAAATGCAGCGACTGTGCCAGCCCCCAAGCGTCCACACTGCCGCTGTTGGACTCGCGCCCCTTGCCATAACGCAACGTCGAAGGCGGCATGGACTCTTGGGGAATGGTCTCAGCGAACGCGCCGTGCCTTGCCGCGTGAACCAAACCACTGTGCACCGCCTTACGCAAATACACCTGCGGCAACCCTGCGGAGGTGGGGTAGACCGGTGTCAAAGCTTGCGGCAGTTCACCCCCGGCTGGATGAAAACTCGGGTGCATCATCGTGCGCCCCATGAAGCCGCCCTTCACTTCCCCACGCAAACGCAAACGGTTACCCACCGCCAGCGCTTTTTGTTGTGACGGATAAAAGCTAAAAAACCGCAAGGTGCAAGTGTCGGAGCCATCATCCACCTCGACCAACAATTGGCGCCGCGGCTTGTAGGCGATTTCGCAAGACACCACCGTGGCTTCGATTTGCACCATATCTCCCTCACGGGTGTCTGCGAGCCGAACGAGTCGGGTTTCATCCTCGTATCGCAGTGGCAAATGCAGCGCCAAGTCGATGTCACGGTCGAGCCCAAGCTTGCGCAGCGCCTTTTGCGGCGCTGAAAGCGGCTTGTTTTCTGTTTTGACGGTGGGCTGAGCGGCAGGCATTGACTGTGATTGTGCCCCGCCGCGCAGGCACTAAAACTGATAGCCCATACGCACACCAAGGCCGTGACCGGCTGCATCGCGGTTTGGGGCGCCCGTGACGAATCGGTTATATAAACTTAGGGAGTTGTAACTCCACTGCACGGCTGTGTAAGCACCCTTGGCCCAGTTATGCCGCCAACTGGTTGAAATATTCTTATTTTTGTAAACGAAATAATTTCTGTCTGTGCTGTAGCCCACTTCAGGGTAGTTCGAGTGGGTCCATGAGTTGTCATAAACATACCTTGATATCGCAAACGACAACACGTCTTGCGAAGAGTACCCATAAGTCACTTCGAGCACATCCGAACGGCGCGCCAAGTCGACACCCCCTAAATAACTTGGCATCACACTACCAGCAACGGACCTATTGTTAGACAGCATGTCGTGCCTCAGGGTCTGTGCACGCACTTGCACTTGGGGGGCGACATAAAACGCGCCACCTAAAAACACCATGTTGTAGGTTTGGTAAACACGAAAAGGCTCTGAGTTCCAGTTGCCAAAGACATACTCCGACTGATCCGCGCTGAGCACACCCAAACGAACCTCAGAAGCTGTCTCTAAATTTTGTACGCTGAGCGACAAGCCTTTTTTGTTGTTGCGATCTATGTGCGCGTTGGGATAAGGCGCATTTGAAAACTCGGTCGTGTTGTAGTTCAATAGTAACGGACGATACACACCTGCCAAACCTTGCACGCGGTAGCTGCTGCCGACAGGAACGTTGGCATACAACTGCAAGCCAGGCGCTCCACCACTCGCATCACTGGTTGACTTGACCACGCAAAAGGGGTCGTTTTCTCGGACCCACGGGGAATCAATGTCGTAGGTGCGGCACCAACTGGTTTTGTAACTCACCACCCCCGCCTTGACCCCCAAACTGGGGGACACAGACCAGTCCAAACTCAGTTCATCCACATGCGTCCCCATGGACTGATCGGCACGAACCTTCAGACGCAAGACCGCTTGGCGCTGCACCATCATGTGTCCATCAAACGTGAACCAAGGCGAAGCCGACCTGTAATGCCACTGCGAGTTCGTTGGCAGCATCAACAAGTTTTCAGGCGTTTTTGGGCTTAAACGCCAAGCATCTACACCCACCTGTGCCACGTATGTACGGATCAGACCTTCATCCGCGGCGTCGTCCACGGCCTGCGCTGACACACCCGCAGTGAGCAGCCATAAGCACACAACGAAAAATTGATGGTTAGACATAGGGAACAAGTACGAAGTAAACTTTATTGAAACAATTGTTACCTATATTTAATTCTAAAAAACTACATTAATGTCATGAAATACGAAATTTGGACCTTCACTTTTTCGGCCTTGTGCGCCCTTAGCGGATGTGGCGGTGGCGAAGACTGGGCCAGCAAAGATCCGAGCGCTTTCGCAGTTTCGGCAAATACGTTTGACATTGCCAGTGGCTGGAAACAATTGCTACTGACGGGGTACACCAAAACACTCTATTTCACACAAACCACCAGCACATGCGAAGGAACGCTTCAAATTCTGCAAACACCGGCTGAAATTTATAACGCCACAAGTTTTAAATATGCCTATCAAAACACGCTCTCCTACACAGAGCGTTATTACGTGTGTACCAACCAATCTGCACGCACGACGCTCAATGTCAAGCAATACAACTGGTTTTCAAGAGATTACGCCAACTCTTACGTATCGGTGAACCAGCAAACAGGCGATTGGCAAACGCCTGCGGTTTTCCCTCAAGCGGCGCGCGTTGGTCAAACCGGCGTGATTGGACAATTCAATAACTCCGACAGCACAGGTGCTCCTACCGGCATCGAAAAATGGTCTTACAGTCTTGAGGCAGACACGGCAAGCTCCGCTAAATTTAGGCTGGTCATGTCTGCTGAGGACGCCAATGGCCAGTGGGTTGGCACAGAAGAGAATATATTCCGCGTCGCGCCAGACAACACCTTGACGCTCATTTCTGTGACTAAAAAATTTCCCAGTGGCTTTCATATCGAAGCCAAATAAGCAAGCGCCCACCTTCCCCCGTGAAGTCGCTTGAATCTGCGGCAAAATTACCGCTGTTTTTAACTTGGAACGGGCCCGTCCGGCCCTCAAGCGCATGCATCACACCTACACCCTCAGCGATTTCGATTTCCATTTACCCGAGTCGCTGATTGCACAGCACCCAACCTCTGAACGAAGCGCCTCTCGCTTGCTCGACGGCCGATCGGTCCACTTGGTCGACCGGACGTTCAAAGAACTCCCTACCCTACTCAAAGCTGGCGATTTGCTGGTGTTCAACGACACCCAAGTGGTCAAGGCCCGTTTGTTTGGGGAAAAGGCCACAGGCGGCAAGCTCGAACTCTTGGTTGAGCGCGTGCTCACAGGCAACGAAGTGGTGGCTCACATGAAGGTGAGCAAAAAGCCGCAGGTGGGTGCCGTGATGTATATGGCCGGTGGCCTGCGCAACGGCGGTTTCACGGCCACGCTTTTGGGCCGCTGGCCCAATGAAGATGGCCAACTGTTTCGCTTCAAGTTCAGCGACGAGCCACACACACTGATGCAAGCGCACGGCCACATGCCGCTGCCGCCCTACATTGAGCGCCACCAAAACACGGCTGACGCGCAGCACGAAACCGAGGAAGACAAAGCCGAGGACGAGCGCCGTTACCAAACCGTGTTTGCCAAACACCCGGGTGCAGCCGCTGCGCCCACCGCCGCACTGCATTTTGACGAAGGCGTGTTGCAAGGGCTAGAGGCCCAAGGCGTGTCACGCGCCAGCGTCACGCTGCATGTGGGTGCGGGCACGTTTCAGCCTGTCAAGACCGAGAACTTGGCTGAGCACCGCATGCACAGCGAGTGGTACAACATTCCACCCGAAACCATCCAAGCCATTGCTGATTGCCGCGCGCGCGGTGGCCGCGTGGTGGCGGTGGGCACGACCAGCGTGCGCACGCTGGAGAGCTGGGCACAAAGTGGGCTGACGAGTGGCGACACGCAAATCTTCATCACGCCTGGCTTCACGTTCAAAGTGGTGGATGTGTTGATCACCAACTTCCATTTGCCCAAGAGCACCTTGCTCATGTTGGTCAGCGCATTTGCAGGCTTTGAGCACATGCACGCGCTGTACCGCCACGCCATTGCCCACCAATACCGATTCTTCAGCTACGGCGATGCCATGCTGCTCGAAAAAACCACCACATCAAGTACCGCTTGAAAGACCAACCATGCTGAAGTTTGACGTTCTCAAAAAAGACACCCCAGCCGCTGACGGCACCTACGCGGGCAGCCATGCTCGCCGCGGCACGCTCACCCTCAACCACGGCGTGGTGCAAACCCCCATCTTCATGCCCGTGGGCACCTACGGCACAGTCAAAGGCGTGATGCCGCGCAGCCTTGAAGAAATGGGCGCACAAATCATTCTGGGCAACACCTTCCACCTGTGGATGCGCCCCGGCCTTGATGTGATGCAAAGCTTTGGTGGCCTGCACGAGTTTGAGCGTTGGAACAAACCCATCCTGACGGATAGTGGCGGTTTTCAAGTGTGGTCGCTCGGTGCGATGCGCAAGATCACCGAAGAAGGTGTGACGTTTGCCTCGCCCGTGAACGGCGACAAGCTGTTCATGTCGCCCGAGGTGAGCATGCAAATTCAAACCACGCTCAACAGCGACATCGTCATGCAGCTGGATGAGTGCACACCGTATGAAACCAAAGGCCACCTCACCACCGAAGCGGAAGCTCGCAAGTCGATGGAAATGAGCCGCCGCTGGGCCGTGCGCAGCAAGGACGAATTTGCACGTTTAGAAAACCCCAACGCCTTATTTGGCATCGTGCAAGGCGGCATGTTCACCAACTTGCGCCAAGAGTCACTCGATGCATTGGTGGACATGAACTTCCCCGGCTACGCCATTGGCGGCGTGAGCGTGGGCGAGCCCAAGGACCAAATGCTGGAAATCATGGCGCACACGCCACACCGCTTGCCCGAGCACAAACCACGCTACCTCATGGGCGTGGGCACGCCCGAAGACTTGGTGCAAGGCGTGGCCGATGGCGTGGACATGTTTGACTGCGTCATGCCCACACGCAATGCCCGCAACGGCACCATCTTCACCCGTTATGGCGACTTGAAACTGCGCAACGCACGCCACAAGGCAGACCACGGCCCACTCGACAGCACGTGCACCTGCTACACCTGTGCGGGCCACACGCGCCCCGATGGCACAACCAGCGGCGGCTTTAGCCGTGCTTACTTGCACCACTTGGACCGCTGCGGCGAAATGCTCGGCCCCATGCTGACCACCGTACACAACCTGCACTACTACCTCAACCTCATGCGCGAAGTGCGTGAGTCATTAGAGGCGGGTCAGTTCAGCGCATTCCGAGCTAAGTTCAAAGAAGACCGCGCACGCGGGGTGTAAACCCTCGGACGTGTGGAAACCCACATGACAAACGGCGTGATGGAGGTGTAAATTTCTGGGGTTAATACTTGGAAATTTCATATGTCCACCTCACACCCCAAAAAACCCATTTACAAATCGCTTTACGCCCAGGTGCTGTTCGCCGTGGTCGTGGGCGTTTTGCTCGGCCACTTCTACCCACAAGTTGGCACTGACATGAAGCCCTTAGGCGACGGCTTCATCAAGCTCATCAAGATGATCATCGCGCCCATCATCTTCTGCACCGTGGTGGTGGGCATCGCCGGCATGGAGGACATGAAGAAGGTGGGCAAGACCGGAGGCTTGGCGCTGCTGTACTTTGAAGTCGTCAGCACGCTGGCGCTCATCATTGGCTTGGTCATCGTCAACTTTGTGCAACCTGGCGTGGGCATGAATGTGGACGCCTCCACGCTTGACACCAAGAGCATTGCCGCCTACACCGCACCAGGCAAGATGCAGGGCACCGTGGACTTCTTAATGAACATCATCCCTTCTTCGGTGGTTGATGCGTTTGCCAAGGGCGAAATTTTGCAAGTGCTGTTGTTCTCCGTCTTGTTCGGTTTCGCACTGCACAAGTTCGGCGGCCGCGGCACGATGGTGTTTGACTTCATCGAGAAGATGTCGCACGTGTTGTTTGACATCGTGGGCATCATCATGAAAGTAGCCCCGATTGGTGCATTTGGCGCGATGGCCTTCACCATAGGAAAATACGGCATCGACTCCTTGTTTTCTTTGGGCAAGTTGATGGGCACGTTCTACTTGACGTGCTTGATCTTCGTGTTTGTGGTGCTGGGCATCATCAGCAAGTTGCACGGCTTCAGCGTTTGGAAGTTTGTGAAATACATCAAAGAAGAGCTGCTCATCGTGTTGGGCACCTCGTCTTCTGAGTCGGTCTTGCCACGCATGATGGAAAAACTAGAAAAAGCCGGCGCACGCAAATCTGTCGTGGGCTTGGTCATCCCCACGGGTTACTCGTTCAACTTGGACGGCACATCGATTTACTTGACCATGGCAGCCGTGTTCATCGCGCAAGCCACCGACACCCCCATGAGCTTGATGCAGCAAATCACGCTGTTGGCGGTGCTGTTGCTCACCTCCAAAGGTGCAGCGGGCATCACGGGCAGCGGCTTCATCGTGTTGGCCGCGACCTTGTCGGCTGTGGGCGGCGTACCTGTGGCGGGCTTGGCGCTCATCTTGGGCATTGACCGCTTCATGTCGGAAGCCCGCGCACTCACCAACTTGGTGGGCAACGGCGTGGCCACGTTGGTGGTGGCCAAATGGACCGGCGACTTGGACATGCAACAACTTGATGCGGCCTTGAACCCCGAGAAATAAACACGCACCTTGCGCAAAAAAGCCTGAGTCACTGCAAGGTGACTCAGGCTTTTTATATTCAAACGAGAGGGTTAGGCCTCGGTGGTGAACACCGTCAGCACACCGGTGTAACCATGCAACTCTTGGTGGGCAATCTCGCCCCCTGCAAAAAAGCCCACCAAGGGCACATCGCCCAAGGCACGACGCACGATGTGCAATTCGGCACTGGGCGCACCAAAGTGTGGCCCACCGCGTCCCGCGCAGCTCACGTAAATGGCACCGGCCATGCGCCGCGCCGGATGCGGTCTGGCCGAGGTGTCAGCACTCAAAACGTCTGCCAACTCTGCCGTCATTTCTTCGGGCTCTAGGGCCTCGCGAATTTCCGCACAAATACGGGTCAAATCGGCGCGCGCGGCAGCAGCGTTACGCTCGCAAAACGTCAAGCGCATGCCCGCTTCCACGGGTTGGCCAATGGCCACGGCCTCTTTGCCGGGATCGATGCCAATGATGTGACGCACCAACACAGCCTCATCAAACTCGCCCGTGCGCTTGATGGCGGGATGTCCTGGCGCATCTTGCGCCGCAGAAAGCCCCACCAAGGTTGAACGCACTTTCGGAATGGCGGTCTGCCGATCGGCGATATCGATTTGCAAATCGCGCGACAACACCGACAAGGCAGACTCGCCGTCCAGCGTGAGCACCACGTTGTTGTCGGCGCTGGTGATGGTGTGCACTTTGGCCACTGGCACACACCCTTGCGTGACCCGCGAAATCATGGCCACGTCAGCATCAAAAGCGACACCACTCAAACCGCCATGAAATACGCCCGTGGCTTGGCCTTGACCGGCCACATTGCCGTCGCCATTCAAAGCGAACTGCACCACATCCATACGACTGGCAGCCAAGCCACCAAACACATAACCACTGGCCGTGCGCTGCGCCAACTCGGCGATCAACTCGGGCACATCGGGTGTCTGCGCATCGGCATGCAAGAGCGCGGTATGCGGCTCAAAATAGCTGCCGCGCGAGCTACCCACACCCGCATGCGCGAGCGGTGCGACGCCGCTGAACACGCGGTAGTGCTCAGGCGCGATGTCACACAACATCACAGACATTGCGGGCTCGTCAAAGTACTCGACGTTGTTGGCGGCAATGCCTACGCCGACGGTGCCCGCCCAATCGGTGACCTCTGACAGCTCCGCACTCAAGAACGCCAAGATGTCGGCCGCCTCGGCGGCGTAATGGTCGGTGATGTAGAGCAGCCCCAAGTGCGGGGCAGAGGCGTAATCGGGCAAGGCCATGTGGGCACGCAATTGCGCCAGCACCAGGCCAGCGGCCATTTGCCATTGCGGGTGCGTGGCATGGCCGTAGGGAAAGAGCTTCATCGTGTGGTCGGTTTGCTGCTGCGCTTGGCAGCGGGTTTTACAGCGGTTGTGGCGGCAGTGGCACGCTTCGCGGCGGGTTTGCGCACACGCTTAGCCGTTGGCTTGGCCTTCGCTTTGGGTGTAGTGGCAGCCTTGGCAGACGGGGCTGTTGCAGCGCTGGCATGTGCACTGGCACGCTGAGCCATGTCGGTCATGGCGTGCTTGGCGATGTTTTGAAACTGGTCCGTCAACGCGCCCCACCAATGCGCGGGGTCAATGCCCGCAGCTTTGGTTTCGCCCTCTTTCGCTTTGACCTCGGGCTCTGGCTCGGGAGCCGCTGCAGCTTGCGGCGCCGGCTCTGGTGCTGGGGCCTCTGCCGGTGCCTGTGTAAAAGCGAAAGGCGATGCAGCGGTCGTCGCGTGAGGTTTAACTTTCAGCGACTCGGCCAAGTCGTTGAAACTCATGTTCATGCCTTTTAAGGTGGCCAAGGTCATGCGCTGAACTTCCAGCGCTTGAATGGTCGCCCCCACGGCTTTGGCGTTTTGCTCGAGCCAGAACTGCACCGTCTTCAACTCTTGAATGCGCTTTTCCAACTCCTCAGGGTCCAAGGTAGGCGCCACCCACCCCGGTGCAGCCGTTGACGCCGCCGATGCGGCAGCACCACCGGGCGTGAGATTCTTCAAAAAATCAAAGCCCGGTACGAACTTGGTGAAATCAAAACCGGCGTGTTGGGTCATGGCTGTCTCCTGTGTGTGTCATCGCATTAAACCAAACCCCAAGCCACGCTTGGCTGACAACTCAGTGTTTGTGGTCGCCGTGATTGTGTTCGCTATGGTTGTGCGTGCCGTGGTCGTGGCTGGGCATCGCAGGCGGCTGCATGCCCACCCACAGTTTCAGCTCAACGTTGGACTTCACGCCTTTGGCATCTTGAAACGTCAGCGTGACGGGGACGGTACTGTCTTTGACCAACGGGGCCTTCAAGTCCATCAACATCAGGTGGTAGCTGCCGGGCTTGAGTTCCACCGCTTTGCCTGCGGGCAGATCTAAGCCGTTGGGCAATGCGGCCATCTTCATCACGTCTTTGTCCATCTTCATTTCATGAATTTCAGCCACGCCTGCGGCGGGGCTGCTCACGCCCACGAGCTTGGCGTTGTCTTTGGCGGTGATTTTCATGAACGCGCCGGTCGCCTTTTGACCTTGCACCGTGGCACGAGCCCATGCGTCAGTGACGGTCACGTTTTGCGCGAAAACGCTGACAGCAAACACACTGCTGAACGCAGCGGCCATGAGATGTTTGGCAATCTTCATAAAAGCTCCTTGGTTTTAAGGGTGGTGTTCGTGAGTGGGCGCCGGCTGCACATCCAGCAAAGCAGCGGGAGACTTCAAGCCTCGCGTTGAAGTGCCACTGCTTGGAATTTCCGACCAATCTGTTTGACCATTCTCACAGGTCTGCAAAATTTTGACCCACATGGGGCTCGCCTGATCTGGCAAGCGGCCCATGAAGGCGAATTCGTCAAACTGGTCATCGGGCAGTACAGCTTCTTTGCTGACAGCTGTCCAACGCAACTCCACCACATCGTCCGTCACGGTTTTACCGTGGCTGTTGTAGGGCGTCGCCAGCTTTGCCTTGCGAGTGGCAACTGTCCAGCCGTACTTCGGTTGAGGCTTGGCCCCTTGAAAGCCTGATGGGACTTGCACAATGAGCCCCGTGGTGGGCGATCCATTGCAGCCATGGCCCACACGCAGCGTGGCCTTGTGGTAACTGCCTGCAATGGCTTTGGGCTCTGTCAATACGATATGCGCACCGGCTGACTGAAAAGCAGCCATGGCAACTAGACTCATCGCGAATAAAAAACGAACTTGCTGATTCAATTGATCACCTCATGATTGAAGAAAGGCTTGCAACCACCCTTGGTGCAAGCCTTGCTGGATTAGTCGAATTTAGCCTCTACGCCCACATAAAAAGAGCGCCCATCACCTGGGTAGTAACGACGACCATCACCCGCGGTCGCCGTGGCTGTGTAATTGGCGCTGATGTTTGTTGTTGCTGCATATTTTTTATCCGTCAAATTACGCGCATCCAAGAACCAAGACCATTTTTTATCAATCGCTTGCCCCGCTTTGAAGCCCAGAACAGCATAGCTGTCGTTGTACACCGTGTTGGCGTAATCCATCGGCGCTTTGCTGGGCACCCACTCAAACTTCGGCCCCATGTAGGTGCTGGGCTTGCCGCCGACTTGCTCACCAAATCGGTACAACACCTCTCCCCGCACGATGACGGGCGGAAAACCTGGCAGTGTGTTGTTCCCCACTGACGCGTTATCCACGAATTTGAAATCGCTGTACAAAAGTGCAAGGCGTGTGTCCACTTTTTTATCGAACAAATGACTCAGACCCAACTCAAGCCCTTGGTGCATGGTCTTAGGCACATTGGTGGTGGTTGACGTGGTGCACGTCGCGTTGGAACACGACGTCAAAAATTCATTGCTCAAATTCGCGCGATAGAAAGTGGCATCCCAACCGAACTGATGCTTGTCGTACGTCGCTTCGCCACGTGTACCGACTTCAAATGTGGTGCCTGTTTGTGGTTTGAACGCGGTGGTCGAGTTACCTGCCGTGCCAAACATCGGCGCTTCAAAGTTACGGCTCACGCTGGCAAACACTTGGTTTTTAGGCGTCAAGTCATGCGTCACGCCCACACGTGGACTCCATTGATTGAATGCGTAGTCGTAATTGTTGGACGCAAGCAGCGCATCGATCACCTTGCGATTGGCACGGTCATATTGCAAAGCTGCAATCCATGTCGTCCGCTCGGAAAACTTGAATTTATCTTCAATGAAGAAACTGTCGTTCTTGGATTGTTGGTCGTAATTAGATGTCGCGGGGCCTGTTGCTAGGCCTTGGTTGTTGGTGGGCTTGGCCGTACCTTTGGTCGAACCAACGCTGGGCAAGTAAGCCACGCTGATTTGGTGTTGGTCTAACAAGCGTGTCGCCTTGAGATGCCCACCCATTGACTTGGCGTTCTGTTCAATGATGCTGTCGATCGGATGCCACAAGCTGTAGTTCATGCTGTAAGCGGCGAACTCATAAATCGTGTTGCCGTCACGCACGGTGGTTTTGTTGGCCACACGCTGCGCATCCACATCGCGACGGCGGTTTGCATCTTCGCGGTAAGGGTAAATCGCACCCACCTTCTGGCTGCTCGCGATGGATGGATCTTTCTCTAATTCATCCTTCGTCAAATAGCCTGGAAGCTGTGTGCGGCTGCGCACGGCGGCCACATAAAAACGCGACTCGATGTCCTTGCTCACCTTGACACCGACGTTGCCCAAGACTTTTTGGTTTTCCATGTCGGCATGGTCACGGAAGCCATCTTGTTTGGTTTGCGAACCCGCCACGTAGTAGTCCCAGACATTGCCACTCGTTGCGTTCGCTTTGCCGACGCCCGCAGTACTGCCAAACACCTTGTTGTAACCAAAGCTACCCACCTCGGCGCGCACCAAACTGACGGGGCTGCTATAGCCTGTAGGCGCTACAAAGTTGATGGCTCCGCCCAAGGTGGTAGCGCCATAGGTGGTGGCATTGGGGCCACGCAGTACTTCCACATAACGTGACGCATTGGGGTCAACGGTTTGCATGTCAAAGAAACCATCGGCGTAGTTGATCGGCACGCCGTCTTGCATCACCTTTGTGCCGAAGCTGTGATACGTGCGACTCAGCGCCGAACCTCGAATGGAGATGCGCGCTTCTTCAGAACCAAACCGGTCTTGAATGAACACGCCTGGCGCCAACCCCAAGCTGTCGCTCCACGTCGATTGACGGCCTTCGCGCACTTGGTTCAGGTCAACGATAGACGCGCCACCCGGAATGGCTTTGACACTGTCTTTGGCGGTTTCAATGCTGCTTTGCGTCAGCGAGTCCGCCTTGCCCGTGATCACCACGGTGTTCAGAGAATTGTCTTGATTCGTTTGGGCCATGGCGCCCGTTGAGATGACCAACGCCAAAGAAAGGGCGAGGGGTGACAGAGAAAAATGCGTGTGTTTCATGAATGACTTTCAACGCGCGCTCGGCTCACGGCAAACGTGACGGCAACGCCTCAGATATTTCGGCCCCATGCATACGCCTCGGCGCAGCAAAAAGCCAACCAAGCCAAGGCTCAAGGCCATGACCCGCTTAAAACATCAGAGAGAAAGTGCAGGTGGCCCGCGCGAGGGAAGCGGCGGGGAAGTGACAGAGGCAATGTGTGCCGCTGCGAGGGGCTCAAGGGCATGCGCCAAGGAAGACGGCGCAGGCTGCGTGAGCGAGGTATTCAGCGCAGGAGGAGGCGCTGAAAGAGAGGCGCACAACGGGCAATCCAACGTGAGGTTGGTGGCGGCCACATCGGCATCATCGCCCTGCACCACCAGCTTCATGCTGCCGGTGCTGGTACACACCAAGTCCATCGCTTGCGGGTGGACCATGGGCGAGGCAATGGCCACACCGACCGACAACGCAAACCACACCAGCACGAGGCGGGTGAGGTTGAGGGCGTGTCTAAGGTGTTGCATGGGTAGAAATTTTAGCTGAGCCCCGTTAATGGGCTTGCAATACCCTCACGCGTCCCACATCAAACTCGGTCACAGTCGCGCCCGTGTTGCCCCATTGCTGACGAATGTGGGTGAGCACATCGGCCATGTCGCGGTCGCTGAGGGTCAGCACAAAGGGCGGCATGCCAAAGGGCTGCGCTTGCGCATGGGTGACGGGCGAAAAGCCGCCGTAGGTGAGGTTTTGCACCAAGTTGCTGAGTTGCGACATCACCACGGCGCGGTTACCTGCCAGCGGCGGGTAGGCCATGCCGCGTGTGCCGTCGGCCAGCGCAATCGCCTGCCCTTGGCCTTGATCACCGTGGCATTGCGCACATTGGTCTTTGTAAATGGCCGCACCGTTTTGAGCGCTGCGCAGGCTGACTTTGCGCGAAGGCGCAGACGCGTCCGGTTCGCTAGGTTCACGCGCAGCCACTTGCGCACGCGCTTGCAAATAGGTGGCCATGGCTTGCAAATCAGCCTCGGTCAAATGCTGCGTGCTGTTTTGCACCACCTCGGCCATGGGACCGTTCACCCAAGCTTTGGGGGCGCTGCCAGTTTTCAGCAAGCGCACGATGTCGGCCAACGGGGTGGTGGCCAATCCAGTGTCTTGGGCGTTCAACAACGACGGCGCGTACCAATTGGCACCGGGCATTAAGCCACCGCTCAGGTCGTCCAATTCACCGCTGGCACCCAAGCTGTCGCGCGGGCTATGGCAAGCCGCGCAGTGCCCCAAGCCTTGCACCAAGTAAGCGCCACGGTTCCAATCGGTCGATTGCTGCGCGTCCGCCGTGAATTGGGCGGGCTTGAAATACAAGCTACGCCAGACCGCAAACGCAGGCTGCGTGCCAAACGGCCAGCGCAAGGCGTGCTCGGGCACGGCATTAGCCACGGGGGCCAAACTTTGAAAATAGGCGAACAGCGCATCGGCATCGGCACGAGTCACCAAACTGGTGTGGTTGTAGGGGAACGCAGGCGCCAGCAAGCGCCCGTCTTTGGACCGGCCGTGGTGCAAGGCGCGCCAAAAATGCTGCGCGTTCCACGTGCCCAAGCCGGTCTGCGCATCGGGTGTTAAGTTGCTGGCGTAGACCTTGCCAAATGGGGTATCCAGCACTCGGCCACCCGCATAGGGCACTTGGCCCGGCGCGGTGTGGCATGACACGCAATTGCCCGCACGCGCGAGGTACGCACCTTGCTCGACAGAGGCCGCCGCCACAGTTTCATCGCGTATGTCCACCCCATCGGCGAAGTTGTCCCACACCACCCAAGCGGTGAGCGCCACGCACAACGCCAGAGTCACAAGCAAAGCGCGTTTCATGGCTGCGCTCCGCTTAATGGTGCACTGCCGCAAGCCCAACTGGCTTGGGTGACTAAATGGGCTGAGGCGGACCGTTGTGTCCAGCTCGCCCGCAAGGCGCTGACACTCACCGGTGAGGTGTCCGCTGGCAAAGGCTGCCGCGCCAAATACTGTGCGACGGCCATCAAGTCATCTGAGTTCAAACGCTTCACCACCTGCGCCATGCAGTCAGGTGCGTGGGCGCGACGTTGGCCGGATTGCCAAGCGCCAAGTTGGCCATTCAGGTAGTCCAGCGGCAAGCCCAACAAGCCAGGTACGTTGGGGGCCACGCCCGTGAGTTGCGCGCCATGGCACGAGACACACGCGGGCACGCCACGCGTGGCATCACCCTCCAACGTCAGCGCGCGTCCACGCGCCAGCAAAGCGGGGGGCACGCTGGTCGCGCTCAACGCGGGGGCGGGGTAAGGCACTTTGAGGCCTGAGAAATACTGTGCCATGTCCCGCAAATAGGCTTCGGGCAACGGTTCAATCAAGCGCGCCATCAAATCGTACTGGCGGCGACCATGCTGAAAGTTTTGCAACTGATTGAACAAATACCCCGCGGGCTTGCCCGCCAAACGTGGGTAGTAACCGTCAGGCCCTGCCTTGCCCTGCTCGCCATGGCAGTAGGTGCAGGCCCGTGTGCGCTCGGCCATGCTGGTGTCAAATGCCTGCGCGGCGGTGCTCAAGAAACCGCACAGAGCGGCAAACCAAATCAATTTCATGCCCCTATTCTTTCAGATGGCAGCACAAACGCCATGCACCCCAAAACAACGGCATAGGTTTTGCAAACGCAGTCTGACACCACACCACGCCCCGTTTTGAAACAACCCACCGCCGACGCGCACCAAAACCACCCATGAACGCCCCAAGACGCAACGCATCACGCCTGCAATGGCACGCGTTTGGTGCCATCGTGTGCGCCAGCATCACACTGACCGCCCATGCCGATGGCTTGCATGCCACGTCACTGGCGCACACAGTGCTGCCCGAGGTTGACGTGGTCGGGAACCACGAGGGCACAGCGTTAGGCAGCAGCGATGCTGCCTCGCAAGGCACGATCGGTGCGTCGCAACTGAACAACCGCCCTTTGCAACGCCCCGCCGAGGTGCTGGAGCAGATCCCAGGCATGGTGGTCACCCAGCATTCCGGCGATGGCAAGGCCAACCAATATTTCTTGCGCGGCATCAACCTCGACCACGGCAGCGACTTTGCCACCACCGTCAACGGCGTGCCCGTCAATTTGCCCACCCACGCGCACGGGCACGGCTACACAGATCTGAACATTTTGATACCCGAGTTGGTCCAACGCGTGGATTACCGCAAAGGCCCTTACGCAGCAGGCGATGGCGACTTTGCCTCGGCCGGTGCGGCCAACGTGGTGTACCGAACGCGCATCGCGCAACCCTTTGCCGACCTCACGCTGGGTCCGAACGGCTACCAACGTGGGGTGGCGGCTGCCTCCACCGACGTGGGCGAAGCGCTGCACCTGCTGGCCGCAGCGGAAGGCCTGAACAACAACGGGCCGTGGCACACGCCCCAAGGTCTGCGTCAACGCAATGCGTTGCTCACGCTCAGTAGCGGCACGGCAGCAGAGGGCCGCTCAATCAGCCTCTCGGCCTACAACGCGCGCTGGACTGCCACCGACCAAGTGCCACAACGTTTGCTCGATGCAGGCACCTTGCAAGGCCAAGCCTTTGGCCGCTTTGACTCGCTCGCCCCCAGCGACGGCGCCCACACCTCGCGCACCAGTTTATCTGGCGAATGGCACCAGCGCGACGACCGCGCGGCCACCCAGCTGCGTTGGTACGCTGTGCACTACGACCTCGATTTGTATTCCAACTTCACCTACCAAACCGCCTCCAACGGCACAGGCAACAGTGACCAATTTGCCCAGCGTGACCAACGCCAAGTGCTGGGTGGCACGCTGTTTCGTTCGTGGGTGGTGGACGACTTAGGCAGTGGATCGGCTGTCAACACACTTGGCCTACAACTGCGCCAAGACCGACTCCGCGCGGGCCTGTTCAACACCACGCAACGCACTGTCACCGCCACCGAGCGCGACGACGATGTGACACAAACCCTGACCAGCCTCTACGCCCAAAACGACACACCGTGGACCGCTTGGCTGCGCACGGTCGCGGGCTTGCGCTTGGATCAGTGGCAAGCGCAGGTGCGTTCGCGTTTGCCCCCCGTCCCAGAATTTGATAGCAACAGCCACCAACTCTCCCCCAAGCTCTCGGTCGTGCTGGGGCCTTGGGCGCGCACCGAATGGTTCATCAACAGCGGTGTTGGCTTTCACAGCAATGACGCGCGCGGTACAGGCCCCAGCGCCTCGTCATCGGCGATGCCTGCCTCGGGCTTGACGCGCTCGCGTGGCGACGAAATCGGCCTGCGCAGCCAAGTCAGCGAGGCACTGCAAACAAGCGTCGCCCTGTGGCACCTGCGCTTTGACGCCGAGTTGACTTACGTGGGCGACGCGGGCACCACCGAAGCCGGTCGCCCGAGCCAACGCCAAGGCGTGGAATGGAGCAACCACTGGACGCCCTACCCCCGCTTTGGATTGGATGCCAACCTCGCTTGGACCCGTCCACGCTACAGCGATGCCAGCCCCGACGGCACTTTCATTCCCAACGCGGTGCAACGTGTGGGCCATGTGTCGGCAGCGTGGCGTCAGATCGGCCCTTGGTCTGCCAGCATGACGTGGCGATACATCGGTCCGGCGGCGCTGTTGACCGACAACAGCATGCGCTCCCAAGCCAACATCAGCAGCAACCTGCGCCTCACGCGCCACGTCAGTCCCAACACAGATGTATCGCTGGACGTGCTGAATGTGTGGAACCGCACCAACAACGACGTTCAATATGCCTACAGTTCGCAGCTGGCGGGTGAAACGGCTCCGGTGCTGGACCGCCACGTTCACCCCGCCGAGCCCCGCACTTGGCGTTTCAACACACGCGTGCGGTTTTAGCAACTAACGAACGAATTCATCGGATTGTTCGCGATTTTGTTGATTCAGATCAAGCGCGTAAAGCGTATGAAGAACATCATCAAAACGCTGATGAAGGAGCTTTGATGAACCCGACCGAAATTGACCCAATCAAACGCAGGCTGACTGGGCTGCGCACACAAGTGTTGGCGCGCATTGCCGAACAACGGGGTGGCGTGCACAGCCGTGCTGAAGTGGCTGCTGAGCAATTTGCCCCCACGCAAGACTCGCACGCTCAGACCATCGCCCAGCACGACATCGCTTTGGCTCTGAGCGAACACGAAACCCTGGAACTCACCCACATTGACGACGCGCTGCAACGCTTGGCAGCCGGCACTTATGGCCTGTGCACCGCGTGCGGCCAAGCCATTGCCACACCGCGCTTGAAAGCATGGCCCGACGTGGCGCGTTGCATTGGCTGCCAAGAAAAAGCTGAAACAGCACCCCCTTAAACCTGAAATCTCCCCTAGAAAGTTTGACATGACCACGTTTCACGCCGTCGTTTGGATGGATTACCAAGAAGCCCATGTGCTGATGTTCGACCGCGAACACGCCGAGGCACAACGCGTCAAATCACGCAGCCACCACAAGCACCAAGGCAAGCCGCTGGACACACCCGTCTTTTATGCAGCCATTGCCAAAGCCTTGGTCGGTACGCACGAGGTGTTGTTAACGGGCCCTGGCTTGGCACGCAACGAATTTCGCGAGTGGTGCAAACACCACCACACGGGCCTCCACGTTGTCGATAGCGTGGCGAGCGATCACCCCACAGACGCCCAAGTGGTGGCCATGGCGCGTCAGTACTTCAAAAAGTTCGATGGCATGGCGGGGAATTCGCTCACCCAATAGATCTGTGGCTGACGAGGTCAAAGGCTGCTGCTATGCTTTTGGGCATGCGCAGCCTTTTTCATTTCGCCTTCAACGTCACTGATCTCAACACCGCACGCCATTTTTATGGCGACTTGCTGGGCTGCACCGAGGGCCGCAGCACAGACACGTGGGTGGACTTTGACTTTTACGACCACCAAATCTCGCTGCACTTGGGCGAGCCTTTGAAAACCCAAAACACCGGCCGTGTTGACGGCAAGCTGGTGCCCATGCCGCACTTTGGTTTGGTGTTGAATTTGCCCGACTGGCAGGCCATGGCCAAGCGCCTCCAAGCAGCGGGAACTGCCTTTGTTTTAGAACCGCATCTGCGCTTTGCTGGCCAGCCCGGCGAGCAATGGACCATGTTTTTTCTGGACCCGTTCGGCAACCCATTGGAGGTCAAGGGGTTTGCGGACTTGGCTGCCGTGTACGGCGCTTAAGGTTCTAGTTCAACGATCTTTTGGTCAATCGCGCCAAACACAGTTTGGCCGTCTTTGCCCTTGACCTCGATGCGGATGGTGTCGCCAAACTTCATGAACTCGGTGCTGGGCTTGCCATCCAAAATGGTTTCGATGGCGCGCTTTTCAGCGATGCAGCTGTAGCCTTTGGGCCAGTCTTTTTTGCCCTTGACTTCCACGCCTTGGTTGCTGACCGTGCCGCTACCAATGATGGAGCCCGCCCGCACATTGCGCGTTTTGCACAGATGCGCAATGAGTTGCCCAAAGTGAAAGGTCATGTCAGGGCCCGCATCGCACATGCCGACCTTGCGGCCATTCCATGTCGACTGCACGGTGAGATGCAAACGGCCGTTGTCCCACGCGTCACCCAACTCATCGAGCGTCACCGCCACGGGGCTGAACGCGGTAGCGGGCTTGCTTTGCACAAAGCCAAAGCCTTTGCCTAGCTCATCCGGAATCAGGTTACGCAGCGACACATCGTTGGCGATCATGACCAAACGGATGCGCCCCAGCGCTTGCTCAGGGGTGGCACGCATGGGCACATCGCCCGTAATCACGGCCACCTCAGCCTCAAAGTCGATGCCAAAGGCTTCGCTGGCACACACCACATCGTCTTTGGGTCCGATGAAATCATCGCTGCCACCTTGGTACATCAAGGGGTCGGTGTAAAAACTGGCGGGCACTTCCGAGTTGCGGGCGGCGCGCACCAACTCCACATGGTTGATGTAGGCAGAGCCATCGGCCCATTGGTAGGCTCGGGGCAAAGGCGCCATGCACAAGGCAGGATCAAAAGGAAAAGCATGACGTGCTTTGCCATGATTCAAGGTGTCGTACAGGTCTTGCAACTGGGGGGATATGAAGTCCCAGTCGTCCAGCACCTGTTGCATTCGCGTGGCGATGCCCGTCGCATAATGTGCGGTGCTTAAATCACGCGACACCACCACGAGTTGGCCGTCGCGTGATCCGTCTTTGTAGGTGGCCAGTTTCATGGATGTTGTCCTCAGGCAGAATTACGCATTGATGAATTAATTTACTTAATCATAATTCCAAATTCAACCTTGAGACCCTTATGAAAGAACGCGCAGGCATTCAATCCGTCGAAGTTGGCTTTGCACTGCTCGACGTGCTGGCCAAAGCAGAAGGCCCCTTGATGCTGCGCGATTTAGCCGCCGCAGCCCACATGAGCGCCGCCAAAGCGCACCGTTATTTGGTGAGTTTTCAGCGCTTAGGTCTGGTCCAGCAAGACGGCGCCAGTACCCGTTACGACCTCGGGCCGGCTGCGCTTCAACTGGGCTTGGCCTCATTGACCCGCCTCGACCCCGTCAAATTGGCTCGTGAACGGATGCCCGCCTTGATGACCCAAATTGGTCACACCGTGGCCTTGGCCGTATGGGGCAACCAAGGCCCCACCATCATCCACTGGCAAGAGTCGCCGCACGCCATGACGATTTTGCGTCTGGGTGACGTGATGCCCTTGCTCACTTCGGCCACGGGCCGATGCTTTGCCGCCTACATGCCGAAAGACCTGACAGGGCCGATGCTGAAAACTGAAATCGCCAACGCCAAAAAAATGAAACGCCGCGACGTGCCCACCACCCAAGCCGAGGCCAAAGCCATGTTCGACGAAGTGCGTCAGCGTGGTGTCGCCCGCGTGGTGGATGCATTGCTGCCCGGCGTGGTGGGCTTTTGTGCGCCCGTGTTCGACTCGGACGGCCACTTGGTGCTGGGTATGGTGTCGCTCGGTCCTGCGTCGAACTTTGAGGCCGATTGGGACGGCGCACCCGCCCAAGCCTTGCGACGAGCCGCGCAATCGCTGTCCGCCGAATTGGGGCACCACGCGGCTTGATCCGCGGATGAATGCCACCGTGTTGACCATGCCTGCCACGCCCCATCTGAAGCGGTCACACGCGACGCTGTTGGTGATGGCCGTATTGCTGGCGCACGGGTGGCTGCTGTCAGGCGCACCCCTTTGGTGGTCGCCCGAAAAGCGGCAAACCCTGCGCCCCCAAGCCATGGTGACACGCACCCTCGAAGCCAGCACGCCGCGCGCCGCACAAGTGCCAACCGTAAAGCCCAACCGCGTGGAGCGCACGCCGCCCGATCTGCCCAAACCGCCTCAAGGCCAGCCCTTGGTCGCCCCCCAAGAACAGCCCCTGCACGCGTCATCGGAGACCGCCAAGCCAGAAACGCCGCCTTTTGCCTCCTCCCAAGAACTGGCCGACTTGACGGCCCCCGTCGCCCTGCCCGCCCGCAGCGCCTCCGCGGTCGATTTGCCGCCTTTTAAACGTGCAGCACCCAGCACACCAGACACCCCAAGCTTGACCGAGGCCACCAGCTTCCATGCGCCAGCATCCGCCGTGCTGAGCTACAAAATGCAAGGCCAAGCCAAAGGCTTGACCTACTGGGCCAATGGCGAATTGTTGTGGCAGCAAGACGGCCAGCGCTACGACGCCAAGTTGGAGGTGAGCGCCTTCTTGATCGGCACGCGCACGCAAACCAGCACCGGCACGCTGGGCCCTGAAGGTTTGATGCCCACGCGCTTTGGCGACAAATCGCGCAGCGAACTGGCAGCGCATTTCCAACGCGACAAAAACATCATCAGCTTCAGTGCCAACAGCCCCAGCGTGCCCTTGCTCAAAGGCGCGCAGGACCGCTTGAGCGTGATCATCCAACTGGGCGCGCTGTTGGCGGGCGACCCAGCCCGCTACCCCACGGGCACCATGCTGTCGTTCCAAACCGCGTCGCAGCGCGAGGCCGAGGTGTGGCAATTCAGCGTGGAAAAAGAAGAAACGCTGCAACTGCCCTACGGCACGGTGGTGGCCGTCAAGCTCAACCGCAGCCCGCGCCGCGAATTTGACCAGCGCATTGAGGTGTGGCTGGCCCCCGAATTCGGCTATTTGCCCGTGCGCCTGCGCGTCACCAACGCCAACGGCGACTGGATTGACCAAACGCTCAAAGGTGTTGAAAAGCCCGCCCCTTGAGTTTGCGCGTTTGAATCCGATATCCTTAGGGTGTGATTTGATTTTTCTCGAAAGACCCGCGATGGACATGCTCTACAACTCCGACACCTACTCCGTGATGCACTTGCAAGTGCAAGACGAGGCGTCGGTGCCCGTGCGCCCGGATGTGCCCGTGTTGGCCCGCCACGGCTTTGAGATCGTCGACAAGCGCACCGGCAAAGAACTGTTCTTAGAAGGCTCATGGGCCGAACAATTCCAAGCCCACCTGCGCGCTTGGCAAGAAAACTCGCCCACCCAAGAAGAGGTGGAAGACACCTTGGCGGGCTACGCCGAGTTGGCGCAAAACCCCGTGCTGGTGCATTGAGCCTTTCCACACCTGAGGCAAGGGGCGCAGCAGCGCCCCTTTTTCATGGGCACGCCAAATCTACAATCTGACCATGACCGCATACATCCTGAACTTGTCCTGCCCTGATCGCCAGGGCATCGTGCACGCCGTTTCTGGCTTTTTGTTGGAACGCCAAGGCAACATCGAAGAAGCCGCGCAATACAACGACCCCGACACGGGTTTGTTCTTCATGCGCGTGCAATTTGCCTGCAGTGCCGTGGATCAAGCCGATTTGCGCACCCAACTGGCCACCCTGGCCGACACCTTCGGCATGAAGTGGACCTTGCACGACACCACCCAGCCCATGCGCACGGTGTTGATGGTCAGCAAAGAAGGTCATTGCCTGAACGACTTGCTGTTCCGCTGGAAAAGCGGCCTGCTGCCCTTGGACATTCGCGCCATCGTCAGCAACCACCGCGAGTTTTACCAACTGGCGGCCAGCTACAACGTGCCGTTTCACCACATCCCCGTCACTGCAGCCACGAAGGCGCAGGCGGAGGCCAAGCAGTTCGAGATCATCGAGTCTGAAGGGGCTGAGTTGGTGGTGCTGGCGCGTTACATGCAAATTTTGAGCGACGATCTGTGTAAAAAATTGGCCGGTCGCGCCATCAACATTCACCACAGCTTTTTGCCCAGCTTCAAGGGCGCCAAGCCCTATTACCCAGCGCATGACCGTGGCGTGAAGCTGATTGGTGCCACCGCCCATTACGTCACTGCTGACTTGGACGAAGGCCCCATCATTGAGCAAGACGTGGCCCGCGTGGACCACAGCAAAACCGTGGAAGACTTCACCGCCCAAGGCCGTGACACCGAGAGCCAAGTGCTGGCACGCGCCGTCAAGTGGCACAGCGAACACCGCGTGCTGATCAACGGTCACAAGACTGTGATCTTCAAATAATCCCACGCCCCGCTTGGCCACCATGAGCCCCAACCGCATTCCGCCCATCCAGTGCCTGCTCACATTTGAGGCCTTGGCGCGGCTGCGCTCGGTCACGCAGGCGGCTGAGGAGTTGTGTGTCACGCCCAGCGCGGTGAGCCACCGTGTGAAGCAGCTTGAACAGTTGCTGGGCGTCAAGCTGTTTGGCCGCGCCGATTTTTCGCTGACCACCGAAGGCAGCGAGTACTTGGCCCATGTGCGCGAAGGCTTGTCTATTCTTGAGCGCTTCCCCGGCAAAGACGGCAGCAGCAACAACAGCAAACGCAAGCTGCGTTTGGCCGTGACGCCCACTTTCGCACGCTCCATCTTGATGCCACGCCTGCGCCAATTTGCCGAGGCTTACCCCGAAATTGACATCACGCTGCAAGTCAGCATCCCACTGCTGGACGTGGTGGCCGAAGACGCCGACCTGACCATCCGCTTTGGCACAGGCCGCTACGCCGATGTCGAGCATGTTTGCCTCATGAAAGACGACGTTACGCCCTTGGCTTCGCCCGCTTACATCCGCGAACACGGCCCGTTTGAGACGCCCCAAGATTTGGAAGACGCCATCCTGCTGCGCAGCCCCTTGGAGCCTTGGCGCACTTGGTTTGCCGCGCATGACCAAGACTGGCCCGAGCCGATTGACGGCAGCAGCTTCAACGACATTGGCTTGATGTGCGACGCCGCCGCCCAAGGCCTGGGTGTGGGCTTGGTTCGCCTGAAACTGGGTGCACCGTGGCTGGAAAACGGCACACTGGTGCGCATCTTCCCCCGTCAAGTACCCAGCCCACACGGGCATTACCTGTGTTGGCGCACAGGCGCGATGGACCGCTGGGAATGCGCGGCGTTTGCAGAGTGGCTGCAAAAGTCGGTGCCCTGAGCGCAAAAGCATTTCAATCGACGCTGTAACTTTCTTCACGCGCCGCCCCTAAGTTTTGACTTAAAGTGGGACGCATGAACGCCCCACTCACCCCCGACCAGCAAAACAGCCTTGTACGCGCGGAGCGCCAAGCGCAAGTCGTGCAAGCCCTGCTGCAAGTGCTGCCACAGCACGCCCTGCTCTACACCCTTGAAGACACCGTGCCTTACGAATGCGACGGCCTCACCGCCTACCGCGCTCGCCCCATGTGTGTGGCCTTGCCCGAAACGGTGGACCAAGTGCAAGCCGTGCTCAAGGCCTGCTACTCGCTAGACGTGCCCGTGGTCGCACGCGGTGCTGGCACTGGCCTGTCAGGTGGCGCGATGCCGCACACGATGGGTGTGACGCTGTCGCTGGCCAAGTTCAACCAAATTCTCAACATCGACCCTGTCGCTCGAACTGCGGTGGTGCAGTGCGGTGTGCGCAACCTGGCCATCAGCGAAGCGGTGACTAAGTTTGGGTTGTATTACGCACCCGACCCATCCAGCCAAATTGCTTGCACCATCGGTGGCAACGTGGCCGAGAACTCGGGGGGTGTGCATTGTTTGAAATACGGCCTCACCGTGCACAACGTGCTCAAGGTCAAAGGCTTCACCGTGGAAGGCGACCCCGTTGAGTTTGGCGGCGACGCCCTCGACGCACCGGGCCTCGACCTGTTGCCCGTGGTTGTCGGCAGCGAAGGCATGTTGGCGGTGACCACCGAAGTGACCGTCAAGCTCGTGCCCAAACCACAGTTAGCGCGCTGCATCATGGCCAGCTTTGACGATGTGCGCAAAGCGGGCGATGCCGTGGCTGCTGTGATTGCCGCAGGCATCATCCCCGCGGGCTTAGAGATGATGGACGGCCCCATGACCGCCGCCGTGGAAGACTTTGTCCATGCCGACTACGACCTGAGCGCGGCCGCCATTCTGCTGTGCGAAAGCGACGGCACGCCCGAAGAAGTGGAAGAAGAAATTGGCCGCATGAGCGCCGTGCTGCGCGGCTGTGGCGCAACCGCTATTGCCGTGAGCCGCGACGAAGCGCAACGCATGAAGTTTTGGAGCGGCAGAAAAAACGCGTTTCCCGCTTCGGGCCGCATCAGCCCCGACTACATGTGCATGGACAGCACCATCCCGCGCAAGCGTTTGGCCGACATCTTGGAAGCCATTCAAGAGATGGAAAAGAAATACGCCCTTAAGTGCCTGAACGTGTTCCACGCAGGCGACGGCAACTTGCACCCTCTGATTCTGTTTGATGCCAACGACCCCGACCAAATGCACCGTTGTGAACAGTTTGGCGCAGACATTTTGGAAACCAGCGTCGCCATGGGCGGGACGGTGACGGGCGAACACGGCGTGGGCATCGAGAAGGTGAACAGCATGTGTGTGCAGTTCAGCGCCGAAGAAAACGAACAGATGTTTGGCGTCAAGCGCGCCTTTGACAGCAAGGGTTTACTCAACCCCGGCAAGGTCATCCCCACTCTGCACCGCTGCGCCGAATACGGCAAGATGTTGGTGCGTGCGGGGCAGATTAAGCATCCGGATTTGCCGCGCTTCTAAATTTGTCCAACTTGGCCTGCAAGTTGTTTTTAACGGCAGGCCATTCACTCGCGATGATGGAGTAAACCACCGTGTCGCGTACTGAACCGTCCTTCAAGATTTGATGGCTTCTCAAGATGCCGTCTTGCTTGGCCCCAAGACGCTCAATCGCACGGCGTGATGCTTCGTTGAAAAAGTGGGTGCGGAACTCCACCGCATTCGCCTGTTGCGCTTCAAACCAATATTGCATCAACAGATATTTGGCTTCTGTGTTGATCGCCGTGCCTTGCGCGGATTTGGCATACCAGGTGTAACCAATCAACCCTCGCTTGTGCGCTGGTTCTACGTTGTAAAAGCGGGTTGTGCCAATGATCTGCTGATTCTTTATGTTGCGTACAGCAAAGGCCATATCGCCATTGATCGAGGCCTTAATTGCCGTGTCAACGTATCTCGCCATTTCATCGGGCGACGGGACCGAGGCATACCAAAGCTGCCAAAGCTGACCATCTCGCACCGCGCTTTGGAGCGCATCGACATGAGAATGCATCAAGGGTTCTAACGCTACATAAGCCCCTTCAAGACATATTTCTAAATCGGTCATGTGCCCTCCTTGTTAGAAGCCTCAAGCGTAAGTTCGCCCACCAAATATCGCCGTCCCCACCCGCACCATCGTGCTGCCCGCCTGCACGGCGGCTTCTAGGTCGCCCGTCATGCCCATCGACAGGGTGTCGAACTGGGGCAGGTTCAATGCGGCTTTCACTTCGTCAAACAAGGCGCGAGCTTTGGCGTGAACGGCTACTTGCGCGTCAAAGCCTTCCACGGGGTCGGGGATGGTCATGAGGCCGCGCAATACCAAGCGGGGCAGCTTGCCCAATTCGGCTGCCAGCGCCAGCACGTCGGCTGGGGCGATGCCTGATTTGGTTTCGCCGCCGTCAATGTTGACTTGTAAACAGACGTTCAACGGCGCTAGGTTCGCGGGGCGTTGGTCGCTCAAGCGCTGCGCGATTTTGAGGCGGTCTACCGTGTGTGCCCAATCGAAGTGCTCAGCCACGAGTTTGGTTTTGTTGCTTTGCATGGGGCCGATGCAATGCCACACCAACGCGGGGGCTACACCTTGCAAAGCGGTGATTTTGTCTACCCCTTCTTGGATGTAGTTCTCTCCAAAATCGCGCTGACCACACGCCGCCACTTGACGCACATCGTCGGCGCTGAAGGTTTTGGAGACGGCCAGCAATTGCACCGCACCGACGCTGCGGCTACTCGCCACGCAGGCTGCCGCGATGCGCGCTTGCACGGATCGGAGCTTGTCGCGCAACTGTGTATCTGTATCTGTGTTTTTCATCTTGGGTCAACTTTAACAAGGAGCCCTGCATGCCGCCCACACCATCACACCTGAACACGTTGCTGCGCCTCGCCGTGGCGCAACACGCGTCTGACTTGCATCTGTCTGCGGGCTTGCCGCCCATCGCTCGGGCGATGGGCGCATTGGTGCCATTGGGCAGCGGTGCAGCGCTAGCCGACGAAACCACCTCATTGCAGCCGCACACCTCCCCATCGCCACAGACAAGCACAGCGTCACTCACGCACGAGGGCTTGCTCGCGCTGCTGACCCCGCTGATGGATGCGCCCGCACAAGCTCGCTTCGCCCAAGGACACGAGGTGGACTTTGCGTTTGCTGTCGACGGCTTAGGCCGCTTCAGAGCCAATGCGTTCATGCAACAACACGGCTGCGGCGCGGTGCTGCGACACATCCCCCAGCACACGCCCACGCTGGACGCTTTGCAGACGCCACAGGTTCTGCCTGAGTTGCTAAAGCAAGTTGGCTTGTTGCTGGTCACCGGCCCCACGGGCTCGGGCAAGTCGACCACCTTGGCCGCGATGGTCCAGCACCTGAACACCACCACGCAGCAGCACATCGTGACGCTGGAAGACCCGATTGAGTTTGTACACACCTCAGCGCAATGCGTCATCACCCAACGCGAAATCGGCACGCACAGCCACAGCTTTGCGCACGCGCTACGCGCCGCTTTGCGCGAAGACCCCGATGTGATTTTGGTGGGCGAGTTGCGCGACCTTGACACCATCCGCTTGGCCCTCACGGCCGCAGAAACCGGCCACTTGGTGTTAGCCAGTTTGCACACACGCAGTGCAGCGGCGAGTGTGGACCGCATCGTCGATGTGTTTGATGCGCACGAGAAATCGTTGGTGCGCACGCAACTCAGCGAGGCCTTGGTGGGTGTGATCACGCAAACCTTGTGTCCTGCAGCGCCGCAACACACGGGGAGCGCGCCATCGACTCGATGTGCCGTGTTTGAAACTTTGTTGGCCACCACGGCCATTCGCAACCTGATTCGCGAGGGCAAAACCGCGCAGATGCAAAGCGCACAGCAAACGGGTGCGTCGCACGGCATGCAAACCATGGCGCAGGCGCTTCAAGAGGCGCGTGCCAAAGGGAGGCTGGCTCCAGCCTCAGAAAACCTTTGACCGAGGTGACAGCAAAGCGCTTCCACAGCCCCTATGATTCAGCGCACTTTCAACCCAAGTTTTTAACGAAATAACCATGTCCAGCATCAACGCCAAAACTTACGAATCCGCCACCTCAACGCCAGTCGCTTTCATCGGCATGGGCGTGATGGGCTACCCCATGGCGGGCCACTTGGCCAGCGCCGGTCACGCTGTGACCGTGTACAACCGTTCACCCGCCAAATCGCAGGCTTGGGTAGCCGAGTTCGCCAACAGCAAAGCGCCCAAGAGCGCCTTGACGCCCCGCGAAGCGACCAAAGGCGCACGCATCGTGTTTTGCTGCGTGGGCAATGACGACGACTTGCGTTCCGTCATTTACGGCGCCGACGGTGCCTTGGCGGGCATGGAACCCGGCACGATCTTGGTAGACCACACCACCGCCTCGGCCGATGTGGCACGCGAGATCTATGCAGCGGCCAAAAACCTCGGCATCCACTTCATCGACGCCCCCGTCTCGGGCGGCCAAGGTGGTGCTCAAAACGGCTTGTTGACCGTCATGTGCGGCGGCGATACGGCGGTGTTTGAGCAGGTCAAGCCCGTGGCTATGGCGTTCTCACGCGCCTTTACGTTGATGGGCGAGCCAGGCGCTGGCCAGCTCACCAAAATGGTGAACCAAATTTGTATCGCGGGCTTGGTGCAAGGCTTGAGCGAAGCCATCGCCTTCGGCTCTAAAGCGGGCCTCGACATGAACTTGGTGCTCGATGTGATTGGCAAGGGTGCCGCGCAAAGCTGGCAGCT
>CANBRM010000016.1 GCA_947371915.1 Comamonadaceae bacterium
CTTCGTGCACCAAATGGCGGTCGATGTAGAGGATGGACGTGCCATCTTCTTCGGTGTGGACGACGTGCTCGTCCCAAATCTTGTCGTAAAGCGTGCGTCCCATGGGTCTTCCTTATATGGAGACGTAGATTTTATGCGGAGTGCCCTGAGCGTCCCCCGGTTGACTGTCATCTAAGAAAAAAGGGGCTTTCCTGCAGAAAAGCCCCTTATCGCTTCTGTCGTTTGCAACAGCGAGATTTAATCCAAAAAGTCTGAGTAGTCTTTTTGCGCAAACTTCTTGGTCACATCCCACGGGTTCTTAACGGCGGTGTTGAGCACTTTGACCGTGGTGGAGCGGTTGCCGTTGGCACCTTGGCTCAACACCTGTAACGGCATTTCGCGTTTGGCATCCCACAGCACGCGCACAGCGTTGCGGCCTTTGGTGTTTTCAAACCATTGGCCTTGCGGCGTGCTGTCACCGGCCTTCAAGGTTTTGAGCACGGCTGGGTCAATCAAGTGGTACGCGGCGAGCCACGCACCATCAAAGCCCACCGTGGCGTATTCGGCAGGGGCAATGTCGACCACCACCTCGTCGTGCATCGCAACCAGTCTGAATCGCAGCTTGCCGTCGGGCAGGCGTTGAATCCAACGGGTGGCGGCGCTCAAATCGGCGTGCTTGTGGTCTTTGGCTGCACCCACCTTGGCTTTGGCGTGCTCATCGTCTTGATGGGCACCTGCAGGCATCACGCGTTCAATCCACACCGAGTCGCCTTGGCGGACCACGCGTTCGGTGAACAACGTGCTGCGTTGAATGCCATCGGCCCCCAAAACGCTGCTTTTGTGCGTCACCTCGAGGCTGACATCAGGTGCCGCTTGCGCAGCCCCCATGCAAGCCAAGCTCAAGGCGAGTACCCAAGGCTTCAAATTTGACAACACACGCATTTAGAAACCAAACGCTTTCTTCAGCAAGGTGTAGACCTTGGTGTTGTCGATGGTGCCTTTGAAGTTGGCCGAGCCTGCGCCTTTGGCAAACAACATCACGTCGCCGCCACCGTGGGTTTCAGAGCCCACGCTATTGAATGTCACACCCACTTCTTGCAAATAGTCTTTGTTGAAGGCCGTGTCCACGTTGGTCAGGTCGTCGCGCACGTCTTTGCGCTGAGCGGCTGCACCGCCGTTGCCAAACACGAGCGTGGTGTAGGGTTTGCCATCGGCAGCCTTGGCCAAGTTTTTCGTGCGGTAGTCGGTGGTTTTGCCCAAGATGTTGTTGCCCAAGTGGGAGTAGCCGTTGAAGGCCATCGTGTGGTCGTGGTCGGCGGTCACCACAATCAAGGTGTTGGTCAAGTCGACTTTGTCCAAGGCGGCCTTGATGGCGTCGTCAAACGCAATCGTGTCAGCCAAAGCGCGCATGGCGTTGGTGCCGTGCAAGGCGTGGTCAATGCGACCGCCTTCGACCATCAAGAAATAGCCGTTCGGGTTTTTGGACAAGATGTCGATCGACTTGGCCGTCATTTGCGCCAAGCTGGGTTCAAGCGCAGGGTCACGGTCCAGCTCATATGACATGTGGCCTTGTGCTTGCGCTTGGTCAAACAGGCCAATGATCTTGGTGCCTGCTGCCGAGGGGGCTGCGTTGAAGGTGGTCAAGTCTTTCGCGTAGTTATAGCCTTTGGCTTGGAGTTCCGTGATCAAGTTGCGGCCATCAGGACGGCCCTTACCAGCAATCGTGGTGTTGAAGGGCACCCAATAGCGGCTGTCTCCACCCATCAAAATGTCAACACCTGTGCCCAAAGCGGCGTTGTAACCTGTGCCGCCGGGCACGGCTTGGCGCGCAATGTCGTATTCCGCGTTGCGGTTACAGATGTGTGAGTAAGTGATGGCCGGTGTGGCGTGTGTCAAACGCGCCGTAGAAACCACACCTGTGGCCTTGCTCTTGGCAATGGCTTGCTCCAGCAAGGTGGGCACGGAGGCACCGTTGCCGGTAGCTGGGCAGTTATTCACTGCGCTGCTCACGTTCGGGGTCACTGTGGTGTCTGTTGTTGGTCTGAAGGCGCCTTGTGCACGGGTAACGCCGTCCATCGACACCACTTCGTTACGTGCCTTCACGCCTGTCATGTAGGCACCCATTGAAGGTGCGCTATCGGTCGTTTGTGCGTCAAGCGAGTAGGTTTTCACGCGTGCGGTACGACCCAAGGTTTCCATCGTCAACTTGCCAGCTTCGCCGTATTTGTAGATGCGGCTGGCGGTGACGGTGACTGGGCCCATGCCGTCACCCAAAAAGAAGATCACGTTTTTGGCTTCGCCATCGGCAAAAGCCGACAGGGCGCTGGTCAAGGCGAGTGCCGCCACGGAGAGTTTGAATGTGTATTTCATGGTGATGTGCTCCAAAGATAGGTCAGGGCTTACAGGCCAAAGATGCCGCGGATCAAGCCGAAAACTTCGGTGTTGACCAACACGCCGGTGAACTTCTCAGCGCCTTTGCCGATCGCACCCAAGAACACGTCGCCGCCGCCATGTGTTTCGCTGCCCAAGGCCGTGGGGATGACCGCTTCTTGGTGGTAGGTGGCACCAAAGACCGTGGCGTCAGTCAAGGCTGTGCGTGTCGTGGGGCGGTTTTCGCCGTTACCGAAGCCAATGATGGTGTAGGGATTGTTTGAAGCGTCAACTGCGAAGACACCCGTGATGTAGTCTTTCAGCAAGCCCAACACGCCTGGGTTAGCGTCAGTGGTTTTGCCAGTCAATGCGGCATAACCGTTCAAGACCAAGGTGTGGTCATGGTCGGCGGTTACCACGATCAAGGTGTTTTTCAAACCTGGATCGATGATGTTCATTTTGTCGATGGCCACTTTGATGGCATCGTCAAACGCCACGGTGTCTTGCAAGGCTTTGCGGGCTGTGGTTTCGTGCAAGGCGTGGTCAATGCGACCGCCTTCGACCATCAAAAACATGCCACGGTTGTTGCTCTTGAGAATGTCAATCGCTTTACCTGTCATGTCGGCCAAGCTGGGCTCATTGGCTGCGTTGGCGATACGGTCCAAGTCATAACTCATGTGGCTTGGGGTGAACAAGCCGACCAGTTTTTTGTCGCTGGCTGAGGCTGCGTCAAACTCGGTTTTGTTGGTTACAAATTTGTAGCCTGCCGTTTTGAATTCGGCCACCAAGTCGCGCGTGTCGGTGCGCTTGCTGCCCGTGGTTGTTTTGGGTTGGAAGTAAGCAATACCGCCACCCAAAATCACGTCCACGCCAGAACCCAAAGCGCTGTTGTAACCGCTGCCGTTGGGCACGAGTTGAGCCGCAATGGCGTTTTCGCCGTCACGGTGACAAATGTGCGCGTAGGTCGTGGCCGGTGTGGCGTGCGTGATGCGTGTGGTGGTGACGACGCCTGTGGCCAAGCCCGCTGTCTTGGCTTTTTCAAGCATCGTAGGCACAGCCGTGCCGTTGGTGCTGGGGCAGGTGCTGTCCGCGCCACTGACATACGACGCGAACGTGTTTTTGTCATAAGCACTGGTGTCCGCAGACATGGATACCACTTCGTTGTTCATCTTCACGCCGGTCATGTAAGCGGCCATCGAAGGCGCGCTGTCAGTCACTTGAGCGTCGTTGGAGTAAGTCTTGATGAAGGCCGTCTCGGGCAACGTGTCCATCGTCAACTCGCCGTCTTCACCGGCTTTGTAAATGCGGGCTGCGGTCATGGTGGTCAGACCCATGCCGTCACCCAAAAAGAAGATCACGTTCTTGGCAACAGGTGCCTCGGTGGTGGAACTGCAGGCAGACAAACCCGCGATGGAGAGCGCTGCAAAAGCACCCCACAAAAAGACTTTACGCTTCATGATGAACCTCGTTGAGTGGCTAGAAAAAAGCTATCTTTGCGTGCAGAAAAGACCGTGTGATGAAGGTTTTATGAAGATTGCGCGACAGCGTTTTTAATTGGCCTGCAATCTGCGCAGAAAAATAAGTTGGCGCCCAAATAGCGCTTGAACGAACCTGTGTTTCGCATCCTGTGCTGTCCACATTTCATACAGCTCATGGTTTCTCCACCACGACCCATGCCTTGAAAAGGTGACCCGTTTTGTTTGTTGGTGTAGCGCAAGCCATCGCTGGTGATTTGAGTTTTTTCGTGGTGGTAGTTGTTCATGATCAAAGCTTCAAGAAGTTAATAAATTCACGCACCAAGTGCCATCAACGCATCCGCGTCTATACGCTGAGCTTTTTTTTCGAGCCAGCGCAAAAGCTGTGAGCGCCAGCCATTGGCTTTTCTCGAAGGCGCGCAAACCATCGTGTATTCCAAGTGCGGCACGCCGCCGCGTTTGCGCTTGAAGTCGCCTGCGCCTGAGCTGTAGTTCAACAGCAGCGCATGGGTTTGGGTGTAGTCGTGAATGGCCGAAAACAGCAGGCGGTACAAGCCGTCGATCTCGGCATCTGTGGCGTAGCCCAAGGCTGGCACGGTCAAGGTGTCGCCCACTTGGTAGAGCATGGCGAAGGCCATGATGTCGCCGTTGCTGTGCGTCAACGCCAGTGCACGCATGACTGAGCCATTCAGCATGTCTTCAAAAAACTCAGGCGTGTACTGCGCGTTGAGTTGGCTGTGTTTGTCGAGATAAATGCGCGTGTACAACGAGGCCATGCGCCGCGCTGTTTCTGGTGTGGCTTGCTCTAACACCACTGTGTTTAAGCCAGACCGTTTGCGTGCCGTGTGATCGCGCGCGAGGTGCGAAGGCTTGCGCGCCAATCCCTGACGCAAGTCAAACTCGTAAACCACGCGTGCGGGCAGTGCCACGAAGCCCAGGCCGCGCAGTGTTTCCATCAGGTCTTCGTGTTTGCTAGCTTGCAAATTGCGAACACCAACAAAGCAATCGGGGTTTTGGGCCACCGCGCGGTTGCACGCGTCAGATAGCTCGACACTACAGGCCGCGTCCCACACGTTGGTGGAGACGGGCCAATTGCCCACCAAGATCAAGCGGTCAAGACCCAGCCAGCGCGCACAAGTGCCCAAGCGTCGCACGCCCCAAGCCGCCCACCATGAGGTGGCTTGCAACTCTTCCGCGGCGTAGTCAAACCAGCCGCTGCGCAGTGAGGTGAGGTAGCTGGTGTCAGCCATTCCCGGTTTGCGCGACACCGTCACGGCCAACGACGACTGGCCCAGCCACTGAAGCTCTGCGCTGGCGTTGCGCATCCAGCGCTCGAGTGGCTGGCGAGGCCAAGTGGGTTGCATCAAGCTTGCAAGCGGTACAAATGAAACGCGCCGTAAATGCCAGAGCGGTCGGTGGGGCCCAGTGTGTCGGAGGTGGCATCGTCGCGCATCCACTTGCCTTGCAAGTCGCCCGTGAAGCACACGTCCACCGGCGATGTGACGCCTGCTGTTCTGAAAATCACGCGTGCACCCGGCTTAGCAGCGCGGGTGATTTCGCGCCACAAAGCGGTGATCTCTTCGTTGGACATCCAGTCTTGTGCATCCAGCAACACCACCGCATCCACACTCAGCATGTCCATGCGCGCAATGGCATCGCGAATGTTGCTTTGCTCAACCGACAGCTTGTGCACATTGGCCTTGACTTGCGCGTAGTGGCTGCGCATTAAGTAGGGTGGCAAGGCGCTTTGACCTGTGGCGTCGTAGCGGCGTCCAAAAGCTTGCCAAGCAAAGTAGTTGTCTTGGATGGGCACCACAGTGGCCAAGCGACGTGCACGCTCTTTCAACACCTGCGCCATGTTGTCGGGTTGTTCATCGCACAGCGCGTTGTGCTGGCTGGGAGGAATGCCCAAGTTGTAGAGCGCAAAGGGACTGCTGCAAATTTTGGCCATCAACTTGGAGTCAAAAATTTTGGCAACCTTGTTGTCAAACCATTTCTCTTGCGCTTGTTGGGTGGGTTGCGCCAACAACTCATCAAGCTTCACGCCGTGCAATTTGGCACCCCAGTGGATGATGCCGATCAACTGGCCTAGCAGCCCGTACTTGTAAAAGCCTTTGGCAAACATGCGAATGCGGCGAAAGCCAATGGGGCCACCTTCCCAGTAATGGCGGCTGTCGGCGTCGAGTTTGGGTGCAATCAGGGTTTTGTAGACGCGCACATTGCTAGACGCTTGAGCCACCCCAAAAAATTGGAAGAAGTCGTCGTAATGGGGCAGGGCACGCAGGCCCGCGATTTTCAGTTTGTTCAAGGAGACGTGGGCGTGGTTCAAGTCCACCGCTGTGACCTTGGCTGGGTTGGCCGTCAAATACGACAAGGCATTACAACCGCCAGAGGCGATGGTCACCACATGGTCTTCGGCACCCAAGTTCAAGGCCTGCATGTCCATGACGGGGTCTTCCCAAATTTGGGTGTAAACCAATTGACGGAACCACATCGCAAACAAACGCTCTTTCAAGGTGGCTTTTTGTTTGTGCCCAAAAACCGCGTTGCTCAACAGCTCTTTAGAGCGGTCTGCGCTGGCACTGGGGGTGCGGAGTGTCTGTGTGAATTCCATGTCCAACCTTGAGATGAAGTGAAGCACGAATGGTGCTTGGCAGACATGAAAAAACGATGAAGGTTTGGCGTCAATTCTGTGAAGAATTCACGCCACCTAGATGTCAATAGCAAGCCACCCAGATTTGGTACACGCCATCTTTGTTTTGCAAACCGGCAGGGGGCAAAGGGTAAGAGGCGGTCTCTACCGCTTTGGTTGCGGCGCGATCAACGGCGCTCAAGCCACTGGTTTGAAGTACACGAATGGCAGACACTTTGCCGTCGTGCAAACTGAACTCCATGCGCGCACGTCCTTTGAACGACAGCGCTTTGGCGGTGCCCGGTACCTCAAACGCAGCCTGCACGGCTGCAGCCAACTTCACGTTGTAGGCCAAGGCTGGGTCGGGTAAGGCGGGTGTTGCAGGCGAGGCAGCGGCTGCTGGCGTGGAAGGTGCCGTTGTGGCTGTGGGTTCTGTTTTTGTGACCGCTTGCACAGATGCATCGTTCGACACCGTTTGCACTTTGGGTGCAGCAGCGCTCACGGGTGGCGGGTTGGTGTTGACTTGCGGTTTTGGCGTTGGGGTGGTTTTCAGTTTAGGGGGCTCAGCCAGGGCTGGCTTTTTTTCGAGCAAGGGCGCCACAGCCATCTCTAAAGTCAGAGGTATGACCTCGCGTTCGATGGGCGTAATGTGTTGCCCAGCCCAGAGTAACGTGCCGACGATCAACAAAGACTCAAGGCCAAACGCCACGGCAAACGATTGCCAATGACGGCGGTTCAAAGTTAGGGCCATACCTCGCCTCAGCGCGCCACAGCGCGCGCAGCCAAACCCACTTGCGTGACACCGCTGTGCTTGACCACATCAATCACATCCATCACGCGCTGGAGGTTCGTGTCATCTGAGCCGGCAATCGTCACCGACAAAGTGGCTGTGTCCTTGCTCTGAATCAAGCGCTTGAGTTGTTCCATCGTTCTGGGTGCGCCGTCGGCTACCAAGGTGCCGCCATGTTGAATTTCAATCAGCAACTTGGGCGCTGGGATGCTCGAGGCCGAACTGCTGGTGGGCAGTTTGGAGAGCTGGCCGGAAGCCGGAATCATCCGCAGCGTCATCATGGCAAAAAACACCAGCAAGAACAGCATGATGTCGATCATGGGAATGATCTCGATGCGTGCCTTGCGCGTCTCGAAATAGCGCATGTCAGACTACTTTCAGTTTTGGACGCGCATGCGAGGGCGCATTGGTTCCAAAACGTCGGTTCAAAAGCATCAGTTTGAGAATGTCGAGCTGATGCACGATGGCGCGAATCTTGGTGCTGAGTCCGTTGAAAAACACCAGGCCAATCATGGCAATCAACAAACCAAAGGCCGTCGCGATCAAGGCTTCGGCGATGCCGCCGGTAACTTGAGACGCTGCGTTTTGAATGTCACCCAACACCGAGAACGCCCCAAACATACCAATGATGGTGCCAAAAAGACCCAGCAGCGGGGCCAAGGTGATGACGGTGTCGAGCATCCACAACGAGCGATCGAGCAGCGGCACTTCGCGCATCAGCGCTTCTTCCAAATGACCCGCACAGGTGTCACGCGCAGATTCTTCGGGTTCGAGCAACGAGGCTTCAAACAAGCTGATGTGGGGCAGGTCGGCATGCTTGCGCAATCCTTCCTGCATGGACACCGCTTGCAGCTCTGTACTGTCGTGCAGCAGCGCAATCAACTCGTCACCGCCTTGCTGCATTTTTGACAAAAAGAGCGTGCGCTCAATGATCACGGTCAGTGCCACCAGCAGCAGCACGCACATGATGTAGAGCGTGCCGCCCGAGTGGTTGGCCAGTTCAAATAACTTCTCAGGCGTCATGTTTAAAAGTCTGCTTTCAGAGAAACCATCATGCTGCGTGGTGCTTGGTAGATGTAGGTGTCTTGCGCCACGGTGGAGCCAGTGCTGATGGCCGTGATCTTGCCGCTGTTGGCCAAGTTAAAGACGTTGAATTGCAGCTTCAAGTTCTTGGTTTGTGGTGTTACGTTTTTCAGGGTGTAAGCCACGCCTAAGTCCAAGTTGCCGTAGGCTGACGTCTTGTAATAGTCGTAGTAAGAGACACCTGCAATGGCTGCTTTGGTTGCGTCATAGTCCTTTTGGTGTACGACGCCTGTGCGCTTGTAAATCAATGAGCCTGACCAAGCGCCTTCGCTGTAGAGGCCACCCAATGCGGCGGTCATGCTAGGCGCACCGGAGATTTGTTCTCCTGTGTCGTTGGCTTTGGCGCTGTTAACTGAGCCGTTCAGGTACAGCGAGAAGCCGCCACCCAGCACTTGGGCCATTTGACCTTCGATGCCTTTGTAGGTTGCGCCACCGATGTTGGTGTAACGCGTGATGCCACTTTCGACCACTGAGACCAGTTTGTTGGTGAAGTCAATTTGGTAAACGTCCACGTCCCATGTCATGTCGGCTGTTTTACCAACGATGCCGAGTTGTAAGTTGGTGGACTTCTGAGGTGTGGTGCTGTTCTTGGTGGGGTCAGTGATGTAGAAGGTGTTCAGGTCAGGAATCTGAAATCCTTTGGCATATTGGGCATACACCGACATCGTGGGGTTGATTTTTTGATTCAGCGTCAAGAAAGGCAACGTTGTCTTGTAAGTCACCTCGGCTTTGTGGTTCAAGTCGCGGCTTGTGTTTTCAACGGCAGCGTCGACCGAGCGTGTGATGTTGACGTACTTGACGCCAGGGGTGACGGTCAAGTCTTTCGTTGCGGCCCATTCAAACTCGGCAAAGGGTTGCACGGATTTGATGCTCGATTGCTGATCAAACTTCACGCTGTCGATGGGGCGATTCGTGCCAGCCAAGTTCGTTGCGTTGGCTGTTGACTCAATGCGGTTGTAGCCGCCGGTGGTCAAGTCCAAATCGTATTGGTGGCGGTCGGTCGATGAGGTTTCATACCAAACCCCCATGCGGGCGAGGCCATTTTCAAGTTGGTTCGTGGCCTTGAACATGTCACCCCACACACGGTATTTGTTTTGCTTGTCGATGCCCGGGATGTGGCCGTTGGCAGTCACCGTGCGCGTGCCATCGCTGGCCGTTTTGCGCGGATCAGATGTCAAAGGCAATGTGCCGGTCCATGTCGGTGTTGTGGACGACATAGTTTGGTTGTCGTAGGCGTATGTGTACAACGAGTTGTCGGTGCTCCAGCCGTTGCCAAGCTCACTGCGCAAGCGAAGGTAGCTGAAGTCTGTGTCTTTTGTTGTTTTGTTGTACCCCATGTAGTTCATGCTGGTGGGGTCGTTGTTCAACTGAAAGTTGCGACCGTAGGCTGCAATTTGGGTAAGGGTTGCACCTTTGTTGCTGTCGGGTTGGTTGTAGTCGATGTGGTTGTAGGTCGAGAAAATCGTCATCAAAGACGCATCACCTACGGGGCGCTCGTACTTCAAAGCGTAGTTTTGGCTCTTCACAGGGCTGTTGCTCAGATAGCCGTCTGAAGAAAGATTTTGATAGTTCAGTTGCAGGGTGGCATCGCCCTTGTCTGCCATGCGACCTGTTTCATACGCAAAGCCGTAAAGCTGTGTGTTCCACGTACCCAACGAGGTGAACACGGATGTTGTCTCTTCAGACATGGGCATCTTCGAGAACAAATTGATGGAGCCACCAAACGTTGCATGGCCCAAGTTGCTGGCATTGCCAGGACCGCGTTCGACCACAGCACCGCCAATGACTGAGGCTGGGAAAAATGAGGTGGAGTGGTGAGCGGGGTTGTTGGTGTCAGCCCATGGAATGCCATCGAACGTGATGTTGTATTGGTCATCGCTGAAGCCGCGAAGTGTGGTTTTTGTTTCGCTCAAACCAGGTCCGTTGGCCGAGTCGCCCGACAAGCTGGGCGCGATGTTGACGATGCGGCTGTATTCGGCAATGGGCGAAACAGACAAGTCCATGAACTCACGCGTGATTATGGACTGTGGTTGCGTGGCTTCTAAGCTGGCTTGTGTCGGGGCCACGGCTGTGGCCGTGCCTTTCAAAGCCTCGTTGGTGCGAAAAGCACCCGCTGCGGTGCTGGCACCAATGGTGCCGAGGTCCACTGCAGCAGTTTGCGCAGCGGCCATTTGGCTGGCCACCAAGGTCATCAGCGCCACAGAGACAAGACGTGACACGGCGTTGAATTTGAATGCAGGTTGTTTTTTCATAGGTTTGGAGTTTGAAAAAGTGAAATTGAGTGCAAGTCGATAAAACTGACATGCAGTATCTAAACCGCTTGTGACTGCGGCATGAAAAATTCATGAACCTTAAATGACGCCGTGTCTTTTGTTTGTCATATAGCTCAATCAAACTGACGTTTTTTATATTTAATCGACATGCTTAAAGTCCTGAGTTTTTCTGTTTGCTTGTGCCTCTCAATGGCCGCGAGTGCCGCTGATTTTTCATTCGCTTTGTGGGGCGATATGCCCTATGGCAAAAACAAAGACGCACGTCAAACCCAAGCGGTGATCGACAGCATCAACCGCTCTGAGGTTGCGTTTTCTATCTTTGATGGGGACTTCAAAGATGGCAGCTCACGCTGTGATGACGCGGTCTATCAAAAGGCTTCTTTGATGTTTGAGGGCATGAAGAAACCCGTCGTGTATGTCCCCGGTGACAACGAGTGGACCGATTGCCACCGCACGAACAATGGTGGCTACAACAGCCAAGAAAGGCTGTCGCTGATTCGCCGTACGTTTTTCTCGCAGCCACTGAGTCTTGGACAAGAAAAAATGCGTTTGCAAAACCAAGGGGCTTTGGGCGACAAGTTTTCAGAGAACACGCGCTTCCAAGTCGATGGTGTGGTTTTTCTGGGCTTGAATGTCCCAGGTAGCAACAACAACTCGGTGCCCGATGCGACAACATGTGCTTTTAAAAGTGTGCGCACACCCGCCGATTGCGAAGAGGCCAATCAAGAATTCGCAGCGCGCAGCCAAGCCAATCTGGCTTGGTTGGCCTCCGGTTTTGCCCAAGCCACGGCCAGCGCGGCGAAGGGCGTGGTGATTTTTTTTCAAGCCAATCCCGGGTTCGACCTGTCGGAAACAGAGAAGGTCGATGAAAGCCAGTTGCCTGAGTACGCGGGCTACCAATCTTTGATGGCAGCTGTGGCGCATGAGACGTCGAAATACAAAGGCCAAGTTTTGCTGGTGCACGGCGACGATCATTTTTTCAAAATGGACAAACCTTTGTACGCGCCCGGCAAGATGTTGAATAACTTCACCCGCGTGCAAACCTTTGGCAGCCCTTCCAACCATTGGGTCAAGGTGCTGGTGAACAAAGATGACCCCGAGGTCTTCACGATCAAGCCGGTGATTGTTCACCTCGATTAAGTGTCACGCCGGTAGGCTCGCGTACAGTTCGCGCCATGAGAGTTTTTCAAATCAATTCGCAAGCCGTCATCGAATCGGCGCAACTGCCCAGTCAGCTGCCTGAGCATGGCTTCATCTGGATGGCCTTTGCGCGGCGTGAGTTTGAGGTGCTGCAGCAAGAGATTCAGGGCACCTTAGAGCGCTTGTGTGGCGCACAAATTGTGGATTTGCATGTGTCGGATGTGTTGAACAACCAACTGCCCTCGCATTACGACTACACCTCCGATTACAACTTGATGGTGTTTCGCCGTCTCGCTGCGGGGCAAACGGAGTCGGACTTGTCCCGTCCCGGCGAAATCTTGCATCGCTCGCGCGACAAAGGCGGTCCGCCGGTGTTGCACCGCATCGACACCAGCCCTGTGGCATTTGTGGTGTTTGACCGTGTGGTGTTGACCGTGCATCCCACCGACTGCGCGATTCGCGAGAGCTATGCCGCACGTTTGCTGAGCTTGGGCGCATTGGCTTCCAACGCACAGGCGGGCCAGCAGCCCAACCGTTTGCCCTTAAGTCCGCCCGATTTGATGTTGCGTGTGATCAGCCAAATGGTGGACGGCTATCTCAATTTGCGCCGTGAACTCACGCGGCAACTCGACCATTGGCAAAGTGAGTTGATCAACCCCAAAACGCGCTTCAACAACTGGAGCGCCTTGTTGGATGCCCGTTTGTCGCTGCACCATTTGGATGAAATTTGCGAAGACCAACGTGCGGCCATTCAAGATTGGATCGATGCGCTCGATGCGGTGGTCGAGCCGCACGCCGTGCACCCGCGTTCGTTTGAGTTGCTCAAAGTGCGCAGCCGCGATGTCTTAGAGCACATTGAGCGCGTGGTTCACCATGTGCGTCGCTTGGAGCAAAGCGCTGAAACGGCGGTGCAAATGCATTTCAACGCGCAGAGCAACCGCACCAACGACATCATGCGCACCTTGACGGTGTTGACGGCGATCTTTTTGCCTTTGAACTTGATCACCGGATTTTTTGGCATGAATTTCGAAACCTTCGCCGTGCTTCACGATGAACATGGCTTGTGGTGGACGAGTTTGTTCATGCTGTTTCTCGCCGTGGGCTTGGTGGTGTTCTTTTGGCGCAAACGTTACTTGGGCGGTACCAGTTGAGCGGGCAGCGCTGTCACTGATTTTTCACAATGGGTCGCTAAAGTGCATGTCAATTTCTCAATCGATTGACATGAAGGTGGCCTTATTTTTCGCCCTATTTTTAAGGCTCTGTGCTGCCTGTGCCTCTTGCACACCTTGTCGGGGTGCGCCATTCGCAGCTATGCCGTTGACCAAGCTGCGAACGCCCTAGCGGGCCAAGACCTTGCTGCTGAGGATGACTTGGTGCTGGTGCGCGAATCCAGTGCGTTCTACCTCAAGATGTCTGAATCATTGCTGCGCGCGTCCCCGAGCAATCTCAAACTGGCGCAATCTGTCGCTGCAGGTTTCACCCAATACGCCTATGCCTTTGTGGCGTTTGACGCTGAAAAAACGGAGTCTGTGAATGCCAAAGCGGCCTTTGTGTTGCGCGAGCGTGCGGCACGGTTGTACGGTCGCGCCCATCGCCATGCGATGACCGCTTTGGAGCTCAGCAGTCCCGGTTTCAAGCAGGCTTTGTCGCAACCGCCACATGCATTGCCAACGCACCCCACCGAGCAGCAAGTGGCGCTGGCCTATTGGGCTGCGGCGTCGTGGGGCGGTCTTATATCTTTGTCCAAAGACCAGCCCGATGTGGTGGCCGATTTGCCCCAAGCCATCCGCTTGACGCAGTGGGCTTGGCAGGCTCAGCCTAGTTATGGCCAAGGCGCTTTGGCCAGTCTGTTGGGCACCTTTGAAGCTGCGCGCCCCAACGGGTCGGTTGCTCAAGCCACGCAGTATTTTGAACAAGCCATGCGTGACGGTGCGGGTGAACAAGCCGGACCCTACGTGGCCAAGGCCGAAAGCATCGCCTTGGTGGCACAAGACCGGGTGATGTTTGAGCAGTTACTGCACCAAGCCGTGGAGGTGGCCACGCGTCACCGTAATTTGCAAAACGAAGTCATGCGCGAACGTGCAGTGTGGTTGCTCGACATGACTGACGATTTATTTTGAAAGCTTTCCTATGTTGAAGTCTGCCTTGTTGGTCATGGCCGTATATCTGGGGGCCATGAGCCCAGTGTTTGCGGCTGACAAACCCTTTCGTATCGGGACGCTGGCCCCCAAAAATTCGCTGTACCACCGCCAACTCTTAGAGGTGGGTGAGGCGTGGCGCGCTGCCCAAGGCGGTGGCGCGAAGTACGTGGTGTACCCAGACGGTAGCCAAGGCGGCGAGACCGAGCTGGCCCGTCGTATGCGCATTGGGCAGTTGCAAGGTGCGCTTTTGTCTGTTGTGGGCTTGCACGAAATTGAACCCTCGATCAGTGCCCTGCAGGCCATGCCGCTGCTGTTCAAAAGCTGGGACGAAGTGGACTATGTGCGCGAGAAAATGCGCCCCGCCATGGAAAAGAAGTTTTTAGACAAAGGCTTCGTGGTGCTCGCGTGGGGCGATGCGGGTTGGGTGAGGTTCTTCTCGAAGGAGCCCGCGTTTAAACCCGATGATTACAAAAAGATGAAATTCTTTGCGTGGGGTGGCGAGGCCGATCAGCAAGAGATCATGAAGAGTTTGGGCTACACGCCGGTGCCGCTGGAGACCAGCGACATCTTGCCGTCCATTCAAACGGGCATGATCAATGTGGTGCCCTCGACGCCTTACTTTGCCTTGGCCAGCCAGGTCTACACCATGGCACCCAATATGTTGGAGATCAATTGGGCCCCCATCGTGGGTGCCTTGGTGGTGACCAAGAAAGCATGGGACGAGATGACACCCGCCACGCAAGACGCGGTGCGTGTGGCCGGTGAAAAAGCAGGCGCACAAATTCGCACTAAAGCACGCCAAGAGGTAGACGAAGCGGTGGATGCCATGAAAAAACGTGGCCTCGTCGTGAACAAACCCAACGCCGAACAAATGCGCGAATGGACCGAGTTGGCCGACAAGCTTTACCCCCGTATTCGCGGCACCTTGGTGCCTGCCGATACCTTTGACGAGGTGTTTCGCCATTTGAAGGCCTACCGCGCTAGCAAGGCCAAGTGATGAGGAAAATCTGGCCTTTAGACGAAGCTTTGGCTGGCCTTGCGCTGGCCTTGATGGCGCTGATTCCGTTGATTGAAATTGTGTCTCGGCCCATGCTGGGCAAGGGCGTTGAAAACGCGCCTGTGCTTGTGCAGCACTTGGGCTTGGTGATGGCCATGTGGGGCGCTTTGGCGGCTGAGCGGCATGGGCATCTGACGAGCTTGGGGGCTGTGTTCCACGGCTTCTACTCTTGGGCGCAAGGCGCAGCATCCGTGGTGTGCGGCGTGTTGGTTTGGGCCAGTTGGCAATTGGTGGCGAGCGAGCGCGAGGGCGCGCAAACCTTGGCCTATGGCCTGCCCATGTGGTGGGTGCAATTGGCCATGCCTGTGGGCTTTGCATTATTGGGCCGTAAGTTGGCCATGCGCTCGACGCCACGTTGGGGCTGGCAGATTTTCCTTGGTGTCTTGTTACCAATGGCCGGCTTCGTTTTGGGGTGGCTGGGCGACGGCGAAGTGCTAGCGCTGTGGCCGATGCTGCTTGGTTTGGCCTTGATGCTGTTGTGTGGTGCCCCGATTTTTGCGGTGCTGGGTGGTTTGGCGCTGGCCTTGTTTTGGCAAGAAGGCTTGCCACTGGCTTCGATCGCGTTGTCGCACTACCAAATCACGGTCAATCCGTCGTTGCCTGCTTTGCCTTTGTTCACCTTGGCGGGTTTGGTTTTTGCGCGCACCGGTGCTGCGCAGCGCTTGGGTGCTGTCTTTTTGGCCATGTTTGGTCAGGGCGTGGCGGGCTCGGTGGTCGCGGCGACGGTGTTGTGTTCGGTGTTCACGGCTTTCACTGGTGGCAGCGGCGTGACGATTTTGGCGTTGGGCGGGTTGTTGCTGCCGTTGTTACGCAACGCGGGCTACCCTGAGAAAAAGGGCATCAGTTTGGTGACCAGTGCCAGTGCGTTGGGCGTTTTGTTGGCGCCCTCGGTGCCGCTCATCATGTACGCCATCATTGCGCGCGTGCCCATCAACACCATGTTTCTGGCCGGCTTGGTTCCAGCGGTGGTGATGGTGGGGTGCTTGTTGGTGTTTGGGGGCTACTTGCGCGTGTCAGCCACGGCAGCTCCTCAAAATCCATCGGTGCCTGTGTCGTCATCATTGTCTTTGCCCACTGCTTTGTGGCGAGCGAAGTGGGAAATATTCGCCCCCGTTGTGGCGATTGGCTCTTTGGTCTCAGGCCTCGCCACACCCACAGAGAGTGCGGCTTTGACAGCTGTTTACGCGGTGCTCACACAGGCCTTTGCCCATGGTGAGTTGAGTGGTCGCTTGTTGGCGCACTGTTTGTCGACGTGTGCACAAATCATTGGTGGCGTGATGTTGATTTTGGGCATGGCTTTGGGGCTGACCAATTTCTTGGTCGATGCGGGCATTCCCGATTTGGCGATTGACTGTGTCCAAGCCATTACCTCGAACAAGTGGGTGTTCTTGCTGGCGCTGAACGTGTTCTTGTTTTTTGCAGGTGCTTTGATGGAGATTTACGCGGCCATTGTGGTGCTGGTGCCGCTGTTGCTTCCGCTGGCCGTGAGCTACGGCATTGACCCCGTTCACTTTGGCATCATTTTCTTGGCCAACATGGAGATGGGGTTCTTGTGCCCACCCGCGGGTATGAACATTTACTTTGCCTCTGCTGTGTTTGGCAAGAGCTTGCGTGAGGTGGCGTTGTCGGTGTTGCCCGCGTTGGTGGCCATTTTTGTGGGGACGGTGCTGATTTCGTGGCTGCCACTCGTGGCTACGGGCTTACCGGCGCTGGTGGCTGCTGGCTGGCGCTGAATTTGTTCACGCAGTGCTGGCGTTGATTAGCTAGCGCTGAGGGCTTCTAACTGCGCTATCACGCTGCTGCGTGCCAGCAAAGCTAAGCTCTTTCTGGAGTGACCTTGTGACATCAAGCAGGGGCTTGCATGCACCGTGATGCAGATGCCATCACGCGCGCGCATCACTTGGTGGAGGGAGCTGAGAAAGCTCACATCGCCCACAAACGCGGCACGCGTGCAATGCTCGCCCGTCTGCATGTTGGTGTAGCGCAGAGCCAATGGTTGCACAGGCACGTCCTGGTGAATGGCCGACTCAAACAAGTTGGCGTGAAACATTTCAACGGTGTGGCCCAAGGTGCTGGTGCCCTCAGGGAATCCCGCCACGTTGTGGCCGCTTTCCATGGCTGCGGCAACTTGGCTCACCATTTTTCGTGTAGAGCTGGGGGAGCCTCGGTTGACAAACACCACGCCGCAGGCTTGGGCAATGGCACCCACGACCGGCCAACGCCGCACCTCTTGTTTGGCCACAAAGATGCTGGGTTGCACCGTTTGAATGACCACGGGGTCCAGCCAAGACACATGGTTGGCCACCAACAGTTGAGGCGTGTTGGACAAAGGCGGGCGCTGAATCTGGCCCACGACGTTGACCGTCACGCCCATGACCGCCAAAGTCTGAGCGGACCAAGTTTGGATGGCGAGGAGTTTTTCTTCACGATTGAGGCGTGGAAATTGCACCCACAAAATCCAAAAAGAGTGGATGAATGCCTGCAAGAGGCGTAGGTATTTGATGAACAACATAAGCAACAAGAAGTTTAGGCATCGCATGTGACAAAGCGGTGAAGACGCCGCGCATGTGTCATCAAAATTTCATGATTCCGTCTTGGTCTCGTCATGTGATCTTTCAAGAATTGCTGTCATTGCAAGACAAGCATCACGTCAAACAAAGGACTGACCATGAAAGAATTGCCAAACCCCACCATGCCGTTATCGTTGATCGATTTCCCACGGGGGTCGCTTCATCGACACGATCATCAAACTCAAGAAAATTTTGTCGCGCCCCAAAAAACACAAGACCGTCCAGCGCTGATTGTGGAGTGGGCCAAGCATCAAGACGAGGTGCGTGAAGCCCAGCGTTTGCGTTACGACGTGTTTGCCACAGAGATGGGCGCACGTTTGAAAGACAGCATTCCCGGCCATGACATCGATTTGTTTGATGATTACTGTGAGCACTTGATCATTCGCGATGATGCCACCGAGCAAGTGATTGGCACCTACCGCGTGTTGACACCGGTGCAAGCCAAACGCATTGGCAGCACCTACTCCGATTTGGAATTTGATTTGACCCGTCTGCGTGGCTACCGCGACCGCATGGTCGAGTTGGGTCGCAGCTGCGTGCATCCAGAGCATCGCCACGGTGGCGTCATCATGGCTTTGTGGGGTGCGTTGGCTGAGTTCATGGTGCGCAACAAGTTGGACGTGATGATTGGCTGTGCCAGCATTCCGATGCTCCATCAAGGCGTGATCAGTGGCGAAGTCGCTGCAAGCATCTGGCACCAACTCAAGGGCACACATTTGGCTGACGTGTCCGACCACGTCACGCCTCGCTTGGCCTTGCCGGTGGACGAGTGGGAAGTCAACCCCGCTTTCGAGCCGCCTGCACTGATCAAAGGATATTTGCGCCTAGGCGCCAAAGTGCTGGGTGCTCCTGCGTGGGACCCAGATTTCAATACGGCTGACTTGCCTATGTTGATGAAGATTCACGACATGCCAGCGCGTTACCGCAAACACTTCTTAGGTGCTTGATGCATTACCGGGCGATTTTTATTTCTGATTTGCATTTGGGAACGCCCGGATGCCAAGCCGATGCTTTGCTTGACTTCTTAAAGCTCAACACCAGCGACTACTTGTATTTGGTGGGCGACATTGTCGATGGCTGGCAATTGCGTCGCAAATGGTATTGGCCACAGGCCCACAACGATGTGGTGCAAAAGTTGTTGCGCAAAGCAAGAAAAGGCTGCCGCGTGATTTACGTGCCCGGCAACCACGATGAGTTTGCGCGTGGGTTTTTAGACCATCAATTCGGTGGCATTGAGGTGGTGGAAGAGTCCGTACACATTACCGCAGACGGTCGCAAGTTGTGGGTCATCCACGGTGACTACTTTGACGCCGTGGTGCAGCAAGCCAAATGGCTGGCCTATGTTGGTGACTACTTGTACGAGTTCACCCTCAAGCTCAACCGTTACCTGAACAACATGCGCGGGCGCTTGGGTTTGCCTTACTGGTCGCTTTCGGCTTACTTGAAGCACAAAGTGAAGAAGGCTTTGAACTACGTCACGGATTTTGAAAATGCCGTGGCCCAAGAAGCGGCCAAGCATGGCTATCAAGGCGTGGTGTGCGGCCACATTCACCGCGCTGAGATTCGCGATGTGAACGGTGTGTTGTATTGCAACGATGGTGACTGGGTCGAAAGCCGAAGCGCTTTGGTCGAGCACAAAGACGGGCGCTTGGAGCTGGTGTTTTGGAACGCAGAAGCCAAAGCTGTTGAAAAACCCAAGTTGTTGAAGCTCGCATGAAGATCGCACTTATCACCGATGCGTGGCGTCCTCAAATCAACGGCGTGGTGACCACGTTGGTGGAGTTGGTCGACCAGTTGCAGGCGCAAGGCCATGAGGTGGAGGTGGTGCATCCAGCCTTGTTTCAAACACGCCCTTGCCCAGGTTACGCAGGCATTGACTTGGCTGTTCGCCCGTATTCGCAGTTGAAAGTTCAGCTGGATGGCTTTAAGCCTGACGCGATCCACATCGCCACCGAAGGCCCGCTGGGCTGGGCGGCGCGTAAATATTGCTTAAAAAATAAATTGCCGTTCACCAGCGCATTTCACACGCGGTTTCCTGAAGTGTTGAAGGCGGCTTTGCGTGTGCCCCTGTGGCTGGGCTACGCCCTATTTCGGCACTTTCACAAACCGTCTGCAGGCGTGATGGTGCCCACACAAGGTGTGATGCGCTTGTTGGACGGCAAAGGTTTTAAGAACTTGCGCAGTTGGACACATGGGGTGGATGTGGGCTTGTTTGAGTTCTCATCCACCGTGCAAAACCACCCCGCGCTGGATGACTTGCCACGCCCTTTGGCCTTGTATGTGGGGCGCGTGTCTTACGAAAAAAACATTGACAGTTTCTTGGCCATGCCTTGGCAGGGCAGCAAGGTGGTCTGTGGCGTGGGGCCTTTGGAGAGTTCGCTGAAGCAGCGTTTTCCAGATGTGCGCTGGCTGGGTGTGTTGCCGCGTGATGAGTTGGCCAAGGTCTACGCCAGTGCCGATGTGTTCACCTTTCCCAGCCGCAATGAAACATTTGGCCTGGTCATGCTCGAGGCCATGGCGTGTGGCACGCCTGTGGCGGCTTATCCGGTCGATGGACCCTTAGAAGTGTTGCAAGACCATGCCGGTCATGTGCAGCAGCCACAGGGCGGTGTGCTGCACGAGGACTTGGCTTTTGCCAGCCGGGAAGCTTTGAACGTGCCGCGCCACGATGCCCGTCTTCAAGCATTGAGCTTCAGCTGGGACGAGGCCACACGCTTGTTTGAATCACATTTGGTCAAGTTGCCCGCTCGACGCGTTTGATGGGCAGGTGTGCGGTGCCGCTCGGTAGAGGACGCGCAAAATGTGAGAAGCTCGCCAAGATGCGTTGATTTGTCACAAGAATGTCACGGTGACAAGACAAACTCACGTACATTGAAACTAGGTAGCACCATGACGACTTCGCCAACGCCCCACAAGACGCCCGTACCGACGGTTTCCACCGACTGGCTGGACCGCGATTTGAGTTTGTTGGCCTTCAACGCCCGTGTGTTGGATTGGGCGAAGCGCCCAGAAGTGCCGCTGTTGGAGCGGGTGCGCTACTTGTGCATCGTGTCGTCGAACTTGGATGAGTTTTTTGAGGTGCGTGCCGCGCTGTATTCCAGCCTTGAGAACCCCAAAGCTCCGCCAGATGCTGCCAGCGCCAAAGCACAACTCAATTTGAGTGATGTGGCGCATGCGTTGGTGGATGAGCAGTACGCGCTCTACAACGATGTGTTGATGCCGGCGTTTGCCAAAGAAGGCGTGCGAATTTTGTCGCACAGCGAGCGTAATTTGGCACAGCACCGCTGGGTCAAGTCATTCTTTGACCGCGAAGTGCGACCCTTGTTGTTGCCCGTTGGCCTCGACCCCGCACACCCATTTCCACAGGTGGCCAACAAGTCGCTCAACTTCATCGTGCGTTTGTCGGGTAATGACGCGTTTGGCCGCGACAACGAGATTGCGATTGTCAAAGTGCCGCGCAGCTTGCCGCGTCTGATTCCTGTGCCAGAAAAGCTGTCTGGCAAGCGTCAGTTGTTTGTGTCCATTTCCAGCGTGATCCGTGCGCATTTGAAAGACCTGTTTCCAGGCCGTGAAGTCGGGCAGTTTTCACAGTTCCGTGTCACACGCCACTCCGATTTGGCGGTGGACGAAGAGGATGTTAAAAACCTCCGCACAGCCTTGCGTCAAGGGCTGGTGCACCGCAACTACGGCCAGGCCGTGCGCTTGGAAGTGTCGGCCGGTTGCTCAGAGCACCTGTCTGACTTTTTGTTGGAGCAGTTCGAGTTGCCACCTTCTGCGCTTTACCGCGTGCATGGCCCCGTGAACTTGGTTCGTCTGAACCAACTGATCGATTTGGTGGACAACCCTAAGTGGTTGTTCCCGCGCTATGTGGGCAGTTTTCCGCACCAAATCAATCCCAATAACTCTATTTTTGAACAGTTGCAGGCCGGTGATGTGCTGATCCATCAGCCGTACGAGAGTTTTGATGGCGTGCTGTCCTTTTTACGCGATGCCGTTCGCGACCCCAATGTGTTGGCGATCAAGCAAACCATTTACCGCACAGGTGCCGATTCTGTGTTGATGGAGCTCTTGCATGAGGCCGTGCAGCGTGGCAAAGAGGTGACGGTGGTGGTGGAGTTGAAGGCTCGTTTTGACGAAGAGGCCAACATCAATTGGGCCGAAAAGCTGGAATACATCGGTGCCCAAGTGGTGTACGGCGTGGTGGGTTTGAAGACACATGCCAAGATGCTTTTGGTGTCGCGCCGCGAAGGTCGCGTGATTCGCCGTTACGCACACATGTCCACGGGCAACTACAACCCTCGCACAGCCAAGCTTTACACCGATTTGAGTCACCTGACCTGCGACCCGAAGCTGACGCAAGACGTTGAAACTGTTTTCAATTTGTTGGCGAATCAAAGCAAAATTCCGCGTCTCAACAAGATGCTGATTGCGCCGTTTCATCTGCAGCGCAGCCTCATCGAATGGGTGGACAAGACAGCCGCCTCAGCCGTGGCCGGTGTTGCCAGTCGCATTGTGTTGAAGATGAACACCTTGACCGACGAAAAGTTGATGGAAGCCTTGGTGCGTGCAGGACAAGCCGGCGTGCAAATTGATTTGATCGTGCGTGGTGCTTGCATGTTGCCCGCGCAGCGCGCCGGATTCACCGACAACATCCGCGTGCGTTCCATCATTGGCCAATTCTTGGAGCATTCACGGGTGTTCTACTTCGCCAGTGGTGACCAAGAGACGCTGTACCTGTCGAGCGCCGATTGGATGAACCGCAATATGCTGCGCCGCGTAGAGTTGGCATGGCCGGTGGAAGATGTCGTCTTGCGAAAACGCATCATCAACGAATGTTTGTTGGCTTATTTGCACGACAACGTGGACGCTTGGATTTTGGATGCCGATGGCCAATACAAGCGTGCACAACCGAGCAAGAGTCGCTCGGCCAAATTGAAAGAACCGCACAGCGCGCAAGCTGCGTTGAAAGCACTCTATTCAGCCAAAGTGTGAGGGGCAGGCTATGGATTTGATTTTGTGGCGCCACGCAGAAGCCGAAGTTGCCGCGGATGGTGATGATGATTTGTCGAGAGCCCTGACGTCTAAGGGCGAGCGTCAAGCCCAGCGCATGGCCAAATGGCTGGATGCCCATTTGCCGGAAGGCACGCGTGTGTTGTGCAGTCCTGCTAAGCGGACCGAGCAAACGGTGAAAGCTCTGGGCCGTAAATATAAATTGCGCGAAGAATTGGTGCCCGAGAGCACGGCAGACGCGGTGCTCGATCTGGTCAAGTGGCACCCAGAAGCCGGCCCGCAAGGCAAAGGCCCGGTGCTTTTGGTGGGGCACCAGCCTTACTTGGGGGGCTTGGTGGCGCGCTTGCTCGGCATGCCTGAGCAAGCCTGCGCCATTCGCAAGGGCAGCGTGTGGTGGCTGCGCACACGCATGCGCGAAGGTCAACTGCAAACGGTGCTGTTGACCGTGGTCTGCCCAGACCTTACTTCGCGTTTGTGGGACGACCGGTCTTGATTGTGGGGACTTTGATCAAGGCAGCTTTGAACTGAATGTCGCTCATGGCGGCCAGTGCTTTGATGCCTGCGCGCAAGAGCTCGCTTTTCTTGACGGCTTGACCCAATTTACCTCCGCGCATTTTGAGGGCGTCGATGACTTCGTATTCGTCTTTAGGGATGGTGAAGCTGTCACGGACCAATTTAGGTTTTTTCACCTTGGCTGGCTTTTCTGCTTTGACGGGTTTGGCGGCAACCACGGCTTTGTTAGGCGCTGCGACTTTCGTTGCTTTCACAGGCTTTGCTTTGGTCGCTGCAGGCTTAGCCGCAGTTTTTGCAGCAGGCTTGGCGGCCACTTTGGCTGCTGGCTTGGTAGGGGCTTTTGCGGTAGCTTTTTTAGCGGCTGTACGTGGCTTGGCGGCGGCCTTGGGTGCAGCTGGTTTCGCGGCTTGTGGTGCGGTCACTTTGGTGTCTGTGGCGGCTTTGACGGGGGCGGTTTGGGCTGTCATTGAGAGTCCTTGAATTAAAAAAGAGTAAACAGTATAAACCGTTTACTCTTTTTATCAATGATTGATGAGTTGAAGCGACCAAGGCGTTCGCTCCCACGCTGCACATTCTTGTCTGAGCAAGTGTGTCGATTGCGGATAGCGGTTTGTCCAGGCGGCATCTGCGGTCAAAACGAAAGATTGCCTCGTATCGTTGCAGCGCAGGGTGAGGCCGCTGTGGTCAGGCTCTTTGCGTGCATGGCACAAAATGATGGCCACACGCAAGGCCAACAGCAATTTGACAAATTCGGGTTCGTCAAACTCAGCCTCTAGTTTTTTCAGCTTGCCGCGTTGGCCCAAGACCAGCACGCCGAGGCGATGCAGCTCTTGCATGCCAAAGCCCAGCAAGTCGGCATTGTCCAAAATGTAAGCGCCGTGCTTGTGGTAATCGGTGTGCGAGATGGCCATGCCCACTTCATGCAACTGAGCTGCCCAACTGAGCTTGCGCTCTAGTTTGTCAGTGTGCGGGGTGTCTTGGGGCGCGATGCGATCGAACAGGGTGAGGGCCGCTTTGCTGACGCGTTGGGCTTGTGCCGCATCGACTGCAAATTTTTGGGCCAGACGTTGCACCGAGACGTCGCGCGTGTCCGTGTTGTGGTCATCGCGCTCAACCATTTCGAACAACACGCCGTGGCGCAAGGCGCCTTGTGCCACTTGCAACGTGTCAATTTCCAGCAGTTCCATCAACGCACGCAGCACGCTCACGCCGCCGCCAATCACCGCGCGCCGGTCTTCCTTCAAGCCTTCCATGCGCACGTTAGACGCATGGCCTGCGCGCAGCAAACACTTCACCAGCCAGTTCAAACCTTCGCGCGTCACTTGGCCTTCGGGCCAGCCTGACAGTGCCAAAATGTCGGCCACAGCGCCCACCGTGCCAGAGGCACCATATGCCGTGTCCCACTGTGTGCGAGGGTAGCTGCTGAGCGCTTCTTCGAGCACTGCCTGTGCGGCAATTTCAGCGCGGTAGAAGCTTTGTTCGGTGAACTCACCTTGTGGGAAATAAGTCATCGACCATGTCACGCTCCCCACGTGAAATGACGCTGTTTCTGTCGCCTGTGTCCCCATGCCGAGCACCAGCTCGGTGGAGCGCCCACCAATGTCAATGACCAATCGACGCTCATCGCTGTGCGGCAGCATGTGCGACACGCCTTGGTAAATCAAGCGCGCTTCTTCTGTGCCGGCAATCACCTCAATGGGGAAACCCAAAATTTCACAGCCTCGCTGGATGAATGCATCACGGTTCTTGGCCTCGCGCAGCGTTTGTGTGGCGACGGCACGCACCTGTGCTTTTTTGAAACCAGACAGACGTTCGGCAAAGCGCGCAAGACAAGCCCAGCCTCGCTCCATGGCTTCGGGGGTGAGGTTTCGGTCTTCGTCCAAGCCATTGCCTTGTCGGACGGTTTCTTTCAAATACTCAATCCGTTGGATTTGTCCATGGTCGTAGCGGCCAATTTCAAGTCGGAAGCTGTTGGAGCCTAAGTCGATCGCTGCTAGTAAGGTGCCGTGGTTCATAAAAACAATATTATCTTTTTTTCGTGACACATTTATGTCATTCTTGTGAAGTTCGGACGCAACATGCGTTGCTTTGTCATGACACGGTCACGGTGAGTGGGTAAGTTAGGACTTTGCCCCACGCTTCATACAATGCGTCTGCTTTTGTGTGTTCTTTTGTTGTCGGTTGATTGATTGCCCATTTGTTTCATGCATTTTTCTTTGTCTCACTCTCAAACTCTGGGTTTCCTATTGGCGTTCTGTGCGTGCACGGGATGGGCACAAACGAGCGACACAGAAGATGAGTCGGCGCGTTATCAAATCACCTACAACACGCAACGCCATCTGGCGTTCAACGCACCTTACGCCAGTCCAAACAGCATTTCCTCGCAAGCTGAGCACATGTACACCTTCAGCGCCACCGCGCATTGGGGCTTTCGTCCGTGGCAAGGCGGTGAGTTGTATTTCAACCCTGAGATCACACAAGGTGTGCCGTTTACGGGTAGTCTGGTCGGCTTGGGCGGCTTCACCAATGGTGAAATCACACGCGCAGGTGGGAGCAACCCGAAGTTGTACCGTCAGCGTTTGTTCGTGCGTCAAACTTGGAACCAAGGCGGCGGCCAAGAGTCCGTTGACTCCGATTTCAACCAAATGGCAGGCTGGGTCGATAAAAATCGTTGGGTGCTGACAGTCGGTAATTTTTCAACACTGGACGTGTTTGACGACAACGCTTATGCCAAAGACCCGCGTACCCAATTCATGAACTGGGGCAACTGGACTTACGCCGCCTATGACTACGCCGCCGATGCGCGCGGTTTTGGCTGGGGCTTTGCAGCCGAGTGGTACCAAGACGATTGGGTGTTGCGCTTTGGCCGCATGACCGGTCCAACGTCCCCCAACGCTCAGCCCACCGACTTTGCGTTGGCACGCCATTACGGAGATCAAGTGGAGTTGGAGCGTTCGCACGTCGTGTTCAACCAGCCGGGAAAACTGCGCGTGTTGGCGTGGCGTAACCGTGCTGAGCTCGCCAGTTTCAACGATGCCACGCAATGGCTTCAACGCCCTGGTACGCCGGTGCAAACCGGTCCAGATGCCTTGATCGCTGTGCGAAATGGTGAAAAAACCAAATACGGCTTGGGCTTTAACGTGGAGCAAGCCATCAACCCTAGCGTGGGCTTTTTCTTGCGCGCCATGAAAGCAGACGGACGCACCGAAACCCATGCTTTCACCGAAGTTGACGGTTCGTTGTCAACCGGCTTGGTCGTCAAAGGTGGTTTGTGGGGCAGGGCGGACGATGCGGTGGGCGTGGCCTTGATGCGCAACACCTTGTCGACAGACCGTCAGCAGTTTTTGAAGGCCGGGGGAATTTCGTATTTCATTGGCGATGGCCAGCTGAACTACCGCCCTGAACAAATCTTAGAAACTTTTTACAGCTACCAAGTGGCCCGCGGTACCTGGGTGACCGCTGACTTTCAGCACATTCAAAACCCCGCCTACAACGCAGACCGTGGCCCTATCAAGGTGTATGCGGCGCGTTTTCACGCCGAGTTTTAAACGCGACTGGGCACAATAGTGCCCCATGAACACTTTTGCTTCCACCCCATTGCACGGTTTGCGCGTGGTCGAATTGGGCCAACTGATTGCAGGCCCGTTTGCTGCCAAAACTTTGGCTGACTTCGGCGCTGATGTCGTCAAAATCGAAACCCCACACACAGGCGACCCGCTGCGCAAATGGCGCTTGCTCAAAGACGGCACCTCCGTGTGGTGGCAAGTGCAGTCGCGCAACAAGCGTTCGGTGGCCCTGGACCTCAAAGAGAAAGAAGCCCAAGACATCGTGCGCCAACTCGTGCAAGACGCCGATGTGCTGATCGAAAACTTCCGTCCCGGTGCCATGGAGGGCTGGGGCTTGGGCCCCGATGCCTTGTTGGCCATCAACCCGCGTCTCATCATGTTGCGCATCAGTGGCTATGGCCAAACTGGCCCCTATCGCGACAAGCCCGGTTTTGGCGTGGTGGCGGAGGCCATGAGTGGTTTGCGCCACTTGACGGCCGAACCCGGTCGTGTCCCTGTGCGTGTGGGCGTGAGCATTGGCGATACCTTGGCCTCGTTGCATGGGGTGATTGGCATTTTGACGGCGCTGCATGAGCGTGAAAGAAGCGGCCAAGGTCAAGTGATCGATGTGGCCTTGTACGAAGCGGTGTTCAACTGCATGGAAAGCCTATTGCCGGAGTACAGCGCCTTTGGTGCGGTGCGTGAAGCCGCCGGCAGTGCCTTGCCTGGCATCGCGCCCAGCAACGCTTACCGTTGCCAAGATGAGGGCTATGTGCTGATTGCAGGCAATGGCGACAGCATTTTCAAACGACTCATGCACACCCTGGGTCGAGACGATTTGGGACAAGACCCCGCGCTCGCCGATAACGCTGGCCGTGTTCAACGGGTGGCAGAAATTGATGCCGTCATCGGCGCATGGGCCGCTCAACACAGCGTGGACCATGTGTTGCAAGCTTTAGACAAAGCCGCTGTGCCCGCAGGCCGTATCTACACGGTGGCCGACATTGCCGCAGACCCACACTACCAAGCGCGCGACATGATTCAACAGGTGCAGATGGACGATGGCACATCGCTGTCTGTTCCCGGCATCATTCCGAAGCTCTCGCGTACACCCGGCAGTCACCGTCGCAATGCGCCCACCATTGGGCAAGATACCGATGCCGTGTTGCAAGAAATTGGGTTAACGTCAGCACAGATTCAAGCGCTCAAAGACAAAGGTATCGTGGCATGAACCGCATTTATTTCAACGAAGTCGTCACGCGTGACGGTTTTCAAATCGAACCCAGTTTTGTGCCCACGGACGCCAAGGTGGCCCTGATTGACGCTTTGAGCTTGTGTGGCTACGCCAAGATCGAAGTCACCTCGTTCACCTCGCCCAAAGCCATTCCCATGTTGCGTGACGCCGAAGAGGTGATGGGCCGCATTCAACGGATGCCCGGTGTGGAATACACCGTGCTTGTGCCTAATTTGCGCGGTGCCGAGCGCGCGATGGAGGCCAAGGCCGATGAGTTGAATTTGGTGATGTCGACCTCGGAGACCCACAACCTGGCCAATTTGCGCATGACCCGCGCGCAAAGCTTTGCTGCCTTGTCCGGTGTGGTGCGTTTTGTGGACGATCAAGTGCCCATCAACGTGTCGCTGTCCACCTGCTTTGGTTGTCCAATGGAGGGCGATGTTGCGCTTGATGACGTGCTGGCGATTGCACGTCGATTTGCCGACCATGGTGTGCGTGGCCTCACCATTTGCGACACCACGGGCATGGCCCATCCCTTGCAAGTCAAGCGCATGGCCGAGGTCTTGCAGGCGCAATTGCCAGACACCCAACTCACCCTTCACTTTCACAACACGCGTGGCATGGGCTTGGCCAATATCTTGGCTGCGGTGCAGGCGGGCATCACGCGTTTTGATGGTTCGTTGGGAGGTTTGGGAGGCTGTCCCTATGCGCCTGGTGCCAGCGGTAATGTGTGCAGCGAGGACGCCATTCACATGCTTGATGCCATGGGCTATGACACCGGCATGGACATGGCGAAACTGATCCAACTCGCGCGTCAATTGCCCCAGATTGTGGGACACGAAGTGCCGGGTCAGGTGGCCAAAGCAGGTCGCATCACGGATTTGCATCCTGCCCCGGCTTTATAAGGAAACCCCTATTTGCCAATGGCGTGCTGGCTCACTCAATACGAATGCCCGCCGCCTTAACCAGCTGAGCGGCCGCCAAAGTTTCAGCGTCCACGTATTTTTCAAACGCATCTTGTTGCATAGGCATGCCAGCAGCGCCAAGTTTTTCCAAGCGTTCTTTCACATCCGGCATGGCCAGCACACTCATCACACCCGCATGCAGTTTTTGCACGATGGGCTTGGGCGTTTTGGCGGTCACGAACAAGCCCACCCAAAAGGTGTAAGCCGCGCTGGCCAAACCTGCCTCGGAGATGGAGGGCACATTGGGCAGCAAGGGGGAACGCTGCGCTGTGCTGACAGCCAAGGCTTGCAGACGGCCACTTTGAATCAAGGGCAGTGCTGACACCAGGGGTGCAAAGAACCAATCAATGCGTCCAGCTGCGGTTTCAGTCAGGGCTTCGGGCGTGCCACGGTAGGGCACATGCTGCGCTTGTAGACCAGCAGCGACGCGGAACTTTTCAGCGTTCATGTGCGTGGCTGAGCCGTTGCCAGCCGATGCGTAGTTGAGAGCGCCCGGTTGCGCTTTGGCCTTGGCCACCAAATCCGCCACATCTTTGTAGCCCTTGCTCGGTGACACCACGATCACATTGGGCAAGCTAGCCAGTGGGCTGATACCGTCAAAGTCTTTCAGCGTGTCGTAGCTCAGCTTCGGGTAAAGCGCGGGGTTGACCACATGGCCTGAGCTGTGTACCAGCATGGTGTAGCCGTCGGCAGGGGCCTTGGCCACCAAGGCTGCGCCCACCGTGCCGCCCGCACCGGTTTTGTTGTCGATCACGATTTGCGCGCCCAAGATGGGGCCCAGCTTTTCAGCCACTGTGCGTGCAATCACGTCCGTGCCGCTGCCCGCAGTGAAGGGCACCACGAAAGTGATGCTTTTGTCTTTGGGCCAATCCGATTGCGCAAAGCTAGGCAGGGCGGAGCCCGCCGCCAAGGCTGCAGCCCATTGCAAACTTTGGCGACGAGTGAAAGGTGAGTTGCTCATGGTTTATCTCCTGTTGATGTGTCGATCAAGCAGCGGGGGGATCAAAAGGCATAGCCAGCAAAATCCGCGCTTCTTGCTGGGTGTGGTTGATGATTTGGCGTTTCTCACCGGGCGCAAAGCGGCACGAGTCGAAGGTGTGGAGGATGTCGCGTGTTTGCACACCGTCGAGTTCACTCACCAACGTGAGCTCACCTTGCAGCACCACGTAATGTTTTTCAATCGGCGAGTCATCGAGGGTGGTGTGGCCTCCGGGCTTCAAGATGGACATGCCCATCCAGAGCTGCACCGCAGGGCCAGCTTCACGCCCTTGCAGGCGCAAACATTGCATGTCAAAGTGGTTGGGCGCCACGTATTCAGGCGCTTGGTCGAGTCGTGTGATGTTCATGGAAGGTCTCGCTTATCAAGGGTTGAAGACCATGCGACGGCTGGCACCGCTCAGCACTTCTTTGTAAACCGCCAACACCTGGTCGAGCGAGAACACCGAGTCCGCACTGACTTCAAAAGGGTGCAGCGTGCCTGCCTCAAAACCAGCCCGCATGGCGTCCATGCGCTCGTTGGTGTCGATGCAGTTGAGCGCCAAGGTGTCGATGCCCACATAGGTGTGCATGCCACGGTAGAAGGTGAAGATGTCAAACGGCACCGGGCGCTCGAGGGTGGAAATCAAAATTTGCGTGGCGCCTTTGGCCATGGCTTTGTTGGCGGCTTCAAAGTAAGGGCTGCCCACGGTGTTGAACACGATGTGTGCGCCTTTGCCGTCGCTGAGTTCACGGATGCGTGCGGCCACGTCTTCGGTTTTGGCGTCGATGGTGTGCACGCCTGGGGAGGGGCCGTCCCATGTGCCAGCGCCGCGCCGTACGGCAATCACATTGGCACCGGCTTGTGCGGCGAGCTGCACCGCAGCTTGGCCGACTTTGCCGTTGGCCCCCATCACGGCCACCGTTTGACCACGTTGCGGCATGCCGCTGCGACGGAAACCTTCGTAGGCCGTGATGAAGGGCACACCCACCGAGCCTGCTTCTTCAAAGCTCAAGTTCTTAGGCTTTTCGCGCAAAGCAGCTTCGGGCAGCACCAGCCAACCCGCGTGTGAACCATCGCGTGTGATGCCCACGTCGCCGCCCGAACCCCACACCTCTTTGCCCACCCAGGCGCTGGGGCCGTCTACCACCACGCCCGCAAAGTCACGGCCTGGGGTACGTGGAAAAACCGCTTGCGGCATGATGCCCAAAGCAGCTTTCACATCGCTGGGGTTCACGCCTGCGCTACGCACGCGCACCAAGGCCTCACCTTTTTGCAAAGCGGGTGGCGTTTGTTTTTCAACCGTGGGTGCCAGCTCATCGGCTGAGGCTGCTTTTGCGTTCACGCGCACGGCGCGCAAGTCTTCTTTTTGAATCGACATTCTTTGTGTTCCTTATGCGTGGTTCAAGCGCGGCTGGGCAAGTTCAGCATCTGGCGCGCTTCGCGTGGGTTGGCCAATTCGCCGCCCAAGTCATGGATGATGCGTTTAGCTTTGGTCACCAACTCGGCGTTGCTCTTGGCGAGTACGCCTTTTTCCAAATAGATGTTGTCTTCCATGCCCACGCGCACATGGCCGCCTGCAAACCAAGCTTGGGCCACGATGGGAAATTCAAATCGGCCAATGCCAAAGGCTGACCAAATCGCGCCTGCAGGCAGCAAGCTGCGGGCGTAGAGCAAGGTTTCGGGTGAAGGTGAAAAACCGTACTTCACCCCTGTGACAAACGTCCACATGCCAGGGCCGTCGAGCGTGCCATCAGCAATCAGGTCGCGTGCCAAATGCATGTCGCCAGAGTCAAAAATTTCTAGCTCAGGTTTCACGCCTGCTTCGCGCATGATCTTGGCCATGATGCGCACGTTGCGCGGTGTGTTGATCACCACATCGCCACCTGAGTTCATGGTGTTGAGGTCGAGCGAGCACACATCGGGTTTCAAAACGCGCACATGCTCCACGCGCTTTTCGGGTTGCACCAAGGTCGATCCGGGTGCGGCCACGCGCGGGTCTTCCGCGCTGGGAATGAAGCGACCGCCAGGGCCTGTGGTGAGGTTGATGATCAGTTCTGGATTGGCACGGCGTACTTTGTCAAACACCTCACGGTAGAGCTCTAACTCCATCGAGGGTTTGCCAGTTTTGGGATCGCGCACATGGATGTGCACGGCTGCTGCGCCTGCTTCGGCGGCGGCCAAACATTCATCCGCAATTTGTGCGGGCGTGACTGGCAGATGTGGCGTTTGGTCAGGCGTGGTGATGTTGCCGGTGACGGCGCAGGTGAGGAATGTTTTTTGACTCATGTCTTGTTCGCTTTCAAATCAAAGATGACGGCCACCATCGACCACGATGCGTGTGCCCGTGACATAACGCATGGTGGTGGCGCAGGCTTGCACCACGGCAGCCACATCGTCTACCGTGCCAATGCGGCGCAGGGGAATCGTGGGGGCTACTTTGTCGTTGAAGTCCGCGCCGCGGCCTGGCACAAAGGTAGAGTCCACCACGCCGGGCGAGACCGAGATGACGCGCACGAACGGCGCAAAGGCTTTGGCCAGTGCATCGCCCACCACGTCGATGCTGGCTTTGGCAGCCACATAGGCCAAGTTGCTGCCCGTGCCTGTGAAACCCGCGATGGACGAGATGTTGACGATCAAACCATCTTCTGATTTTTTAAGCAGCGGCATGAAGGCGCGAATGGTGGCAATGACGCCGCGAAAGTTGACTTTCAAAATGTCGTCAATCAAGTCGTCGCTCAGCGCGTCTAAATCGGCAGCAGGCACGGCCTTGGTGTAGCCCGCGCTGTTGACCAAGATGTGCACCACGCCACACAGCGCCGCCACTTGATCTGCCACGGCTTGCAGTGAAGCGCTGTCCGTCACTTGGGCTTTGAAGCTCAGGTGTCCCGAGCCTGGCAATGCAGCTGCTTTGGCCGCTGCCGATTCGGGTGCTTCTGAGTTGTAGAGCAGCACACAACGTGCGCCCAGTTTGGCCAAGCGCTGTGCGCAGGCCAAACCAATGGCACCCGTGCCGCCGGTGATGACGGCGACTTTGCCGGTCAAAGAATCTGTGGGTTCGAAACTAGAGGTCATGGATTTGTTGTTGTTCTGAGGTTGAAGGGCATTACGGAATTGGCGGGTGAGGGAAAGTCATCTCACCCTCAGTCAAGTGAAAGTCATGGGTGAGCGTGGCGTGGGTCTTGCCATTTGCTGTGTGTTCTTGGAAGTCGCCAACCAAAGGAGCAGTCACACCAAACACGGGGTCGCTGGTGAGGTTGTCATCGCCATCGGCAAACACTTGGGTGATCAGCACTTTGTGGCCTGGCGTAGACACCATGAAATGCAAATGGGCTGGACGGTTGGGGTGGCGCAGTTGTGCGCGCAGCAAATCTCCGCATGGGCCATTGGTAGGGACGGGGTAGCCCGCAGGACGCACGGTTTTGAAAAAGTAGGCGCCGTGCGCATCGGTTTTGAAACGGCCGCGCAGGTTCATGTTTTCTTGTGCATCGTCTTGGTTCTCGTACAAGCCGATGGGTGAGGCGTGCCACACGTCCACCGTGGCATTGGCCAAAGGCTTGCCGTGTTTGTCGTACACCACGCCACGCACGTCGAGTGGCATGCCTTGCGTGTTGCCGCGGGCAATGTTGGCGCCTGCTTCGCAAAAAGGGGCATTGGCTCGCCAGAAGGGACCCAGCAACGCCGCGTGTGAGGCAGCTTCAGCTTGGGCATGTGCGTCACTGTGATTGGCGGGGTTGTTGAGCACTGCCACCAAGGAGGACACACCCAGCAAATCGGCAGCCAAGATCACTTCGTTGGTTTTTTCGCCTGTGGCTTGACCGATGTCGATCAAAAATTTCACAGCGCGTTCAAACTCTTCTTCTGTGACTTGCGTCTCCAGAATGAAGGCATGCAAGTGAGAAGTGAGTGAGGCCATGAGTTCGCGCAAGCGGGCATCGGGTGTGCGCGACATGGCCTTGAGAACCAAAGGCAAGATGGATTCGGGGGTGGTGGGGAGCGTCACGTTTGACATGGTTGTTTCCTGTTAGGCGCGTCCGAGGATTCGCTGCGCATTGCGGCTTTCAATGGCTGTGAGGTCGTTCATGCTGAAGCCCATGGCCATGAGGCCTTTCACATGGTCGAGTGAGGTGCGGTAAGGGAAGTCAGTGCCAAACACCACTTGCGACACATCGACCAAATTCAGCAGCGACAGCAATGCACCGGGGTGCGACGCTTGTGCGGTGTCGTAATAGAAACTGCGCAGGGTGGGCAGCACTTGTTCGCTGGGCAAGATCTTGCCGAAGTTGGCGTTGAGCTTGGGCAGCATGACAAGGCGCTCCACCAAGAACGGCATCGTGCCGCCCGCATGCGAGAAGATGAACTTGATGTCCTTGCAACGCGTGGCCGTGCCGCTGAACAACAAGCTGGTGATGGTGCGCGTGGTGTCGGTGGCGAACTCGATGGTCGAGCCCGGCACGCCCTCTTGCAGGTTGTTACAGCACTGCGTGTTGGACGGGTGGGTGTAGACGATCAGCTTGCGGCGGTTGATCTCGTCCATGATGGGGGCGAACGCTTTGTCGCCCAGCCACTTGCCGTTGTAGCTGGTGAGCATGGCAATGCCATTGGCTTTGAGCACGTCGCAGCTGTAGGCAATTTCGGCCAATGCACCATCCACATCAAGCATGGGCAGCGTGGCAAAGAAACCAAATTGGTTGGGGTAATCGCGGGCGAGTTGTGCGCCGTATTCGTTGCTGATGCGCGCCATGCTGCGCATGGTGGCCACATCACCAAAGCCAGCCGCAGGCGTGGTGGGCGAGGTGAGGGTGTAGGTCACACCGGCTTTGGCCATATCGTCCATGGTTTTGTTGAGCGACCAGTTGCGTGCAGGCGGCTCGGCCAGTTTGCGTGTTTCGAGTTCTTTCAAAAACGCAGGGGCCCACACATGGTGAT